>NZ_JBHTVA010000047.1:9031-88672 GCF_042793325.1 Embleya sp. NPDC056575 | reverse complement strand
GGCCCACCATCCGGTTCATCGCGGCCCGACGCTCATGCGATGAACCGTCCGGTGGGCCCGGGCGTGGTCACGGCGAGGTCCGGCAAGCACGGCGAGGAGAAGACGGGTCATGGGCAATCGCCCCACCGACTGGAACGCGATCGGCCTGAGCACCGATCCCACCCCGGGCGACCCCGTTCGGCTGCGCACGCTGATCACCTCGATGGAGAGCCTGGGCAAGGTCGCCCGCGAGATCGACGACGCGTTGAACTCGGTCCTGGACAAGACGGGCAACGGCGCGTTCGTCGGGCAGACCGCCGACGCGCTGCGGGAGAAGATCAGCGGCCCGCTCCGCGAGTTCGTGACCAGCATCGCGGACGCGTTCGAGCACTCGGCCAAGGCACTGCACACATACGTCGACGTGATGGAGGCCCAACAGCGGGTCGCCGACACCGCGTTGGCGAACGGGCGGGACCTGCCCCCGGAGGATCCCCAGCGCGCCACGTACGGCACGACCGCGCGCAACGCGGGCACCGCCCAGCGCACCCAGGCCGAGACCGCCGCGAAGGTGCTCAACACCGCGGCGACCGGGATCAAGCAGCCGGTGTCGAACTGCGACCTGTTCTGGGAGGCGTTCAACTGGCTGGCGATCATCCTGATCCTGCCCGCGCTGCTCCTCGGCGGCCCGCTCGCGCTGCTCGCGATCGGGATCAACCTGGTCCTGTTCGTCAAGACCGCGGTGGACGTCGCCAACGGCAAGGCCGGGTTGCTCGACCTCTTCCTGGCGGGTCTGGGCATGATCGCGCCGACCACCAAGGGCCTGAATCTGTTCAAGCTGTTCAAGGACGGCGCGAAGTTCCTGTGGACCAAGGGCATCAAGCCCTTCGCGCAGGGCGCGTGGGGCGCGCTCAAGGGCGCCTTCAACGCGGGCGCGTTCCGCTCGTTCGCGTTCATCCCCGGTCTGAAGGACTTCGCCCGGCTCGCGGGTGGTTGGATCAAGACGGGCGCGTTGTGGGTGGGCGCGGCGGCGCTGAAGATGCCGTCCTGGGTCGGCGGCATGGTCGTCAAGGGCGGCTTGGCGGTGGTCACGGGCCTCAAGGCGATACCGGCGCTGTTCCGCGCCGTTCCCGGGGCGATCAAGGGCGCCGCGGGCAGCACCTGGAAGTTCCTCAAGTCCGAACTCGGCGGCACCAAGTGGCTGCGGCTGATCCTGCCGGTGGACGCGGCCGAGATCAGCCGGTTCGGGCTCAAGCGCGCGTTGCAGATCGGCTTCTACGAGCGTGGTGTGCTCGGCAAGTTCCGCTACGCCTCGCCGCTGCTGGGCGCGGGCGGGCGCGGCCTGAGCCAGCTTCCGACCACGCCGCACCTGGGCGCGCTGCCCGAGATGCCGGTGAACGACCTGGCCCGGATCCGGGCCGGCGACTGGTCCGGGTTCGGCGCGAACGAGCTGCGGATGAAGGCACTGGACCTGCCGACGACGAACCTGACCGTCACCTCCCCCGCCGGCCTGCACATCCCCACCACCCTCGGCGAGGTGATGCAGTTCGCGCCGGACGCGGTGCGCCGCATGGACGCGCTCCTGGACATCGGCGCGCGCGACATGAAGATGGTGCAGATCGGCGACTGGGCCAAACTGCCGACGCCGGCGAACAGCGGTCGGATGGAGCTGAACGCGCTCCACTCGATCGGGCAGCTCTCCCCGACCACCGGCGCGGCCGGCGCGGTACACGCGCTGCCCACCCCGTCCACGCTGCCGGGGGTCACGCACACCCCGTCCCTGTCCACGCTGACCGCGCTCGACCTGGTCCAGACCGGGGCCGGGCACCGGCCCAGCGTGCCGTCACTGGTCACCGGCAACACCCCGAGCGCCGGTGCCGGTATCGCTCACCTGCCCGCCCCGACCGGCCATGTGACCGCGCCGAGCCTGCCCGCGGCCGGCCTGAACCACGGCCTGCCGGCGCCGAGCCTGCCCGCGCCGAACGTGGCCGGCCACGGCCTGTCCGGCCCGGGTCTGCCCGGCCACGGCGCTCCCGCCCCGCACGTGGAGCTCCAGTCGACCGGGTTCGGCTCGACGGCGAACCTGTCCGCGCCGAGTCCGTCGGCGCTCGCGGGCGGCCCGCCGCCGACGGCCCTGGTCCCGGACCACGCCGGGAACGCGCTCGACCTGCTCGACCACGGCCCGAGGTCGATGCCGCGCCCGGACGGGCCCGCCCATGCCGGCGCGCTGCCGACCACCCCGCCACCGCACGGCCCGGGCGGCGGCGAGTTGCGGCCCGGCACGCCGACCGCGAACCAGGTCGCCGTCGCGCCGACCCCGCCGCCCGGGGGCCACCTGGCCGGCCCGCCCAACCGGCTCACCGGCGCGCAGTTGGAACAGCTGTGGCAGCGCGACGCGGACCGGATCGGCGCGCTGTTCGGCAAAGCCGACAACCCGCTGCGGGCCGAGCGGATCGAGGCCTGGCGCGACCTGACCTCGGCGCGCAACGAACTGGGCCGGGCCCAGCAGGTGTTGCACGACCTGGAGGTCCGCCCCGGCGGCTCCTCGAAGCCGTCCGTGTACGAACGCGACGCCGGGATCGCGGTGCGGACCGCCTCGGCGAAGGTGGAGACCGCGACCACCCGGCTGGACGCACTGGGCGTGGACCCGGCCCGGATCGACAAGGGCATGGCCCAGATCCAGGCGCAGAGCCTGCTGGAGCGTCCGCGGCTGGTCGGCGGCACCCACCACGACCTCGGCGGCGGCAACACGCTGCCGACGACGTCTGCCGCCGGGACCGTCCCACCCCCGAACCTCACCTCGCACGTCGGTGCCGGTTCGACCCACCTCGACGGCACGACCGTACGCACACCGGTGCGCGACGGCTACCGCGTCACCGACCCCGCGACCGGCCACTCCGTCCGGTACGGCAACGACGGTCGCCTCCTCGACGAGGGTCTGGCGCTGCACTCGCCGGGTGAGCCCCGGTTCATCGTGGACGACGGCGGCGGCCGGCCGTTCCTCACCAACGCGAACGGGGATCCGGTCCTCGGCTTCGACGTCACCGTGGTGCGCGGCGGCTACCGCGTCACCGACACCACCGGCGGGCAGACCGTCCGCTACCGCACCAACGGCGCCGTCGCCGAGCAGGGCATCGCCCTCGGCGGGGCCGGCGCACCACGCTTCGTGGTGCACGGCAACGACGCCCGGCCGTCGATCCTGACCAACGCGCACGGCAAGCCGATCACCGACCGCGTCCTCACCCCGCTCGAGAACGGCTACCGGGTGAGCGATCCGGCCACCGGCGGCTCGGTCCGATACGGCGTGGACGGCCGTGTCGTCGAACACGGCCTCGCGCTCCGCGGCCTGGACGAGCCGCACTTCGTCGTCCGCGGCGAGCGGGGCCCGGTGTTGACCGACCTGCACGGCACCCGCATCGACGACGTGCACGTCACCGCGACCGACGGCGGCGGCTACCGCGTCACCGAACCCACCAGTGGACAAACCACCCGCTACCGAGGCGACGGCACCGCGGCCGACGAGGGCATCGCGCTCCAGGGCGCCCGCGACGCGCACTTCGTCGTCCCCGGCGAACACGGCCCCACACTCACCGACCTCCACGGCAACACGATCGACGGCGTACACGTCACCCCGACCACCAACGGCGGCTACCGCGTCACCGAACCCACCAGCGGACAAACCACCCGCTACCGAGGCGACGGCACCATCGCCGAAAGCGGCCTCCTACTCCACGGCGCCGGCGACACACACATCGTCGTCCCCGGCGAACACGGCCCCACACTCACCGACCTCCACGGCAACACGATCGACGGCGTACACGTCACCCCGACCACCAACGGCGGCTACCGCGTCACCGAACCCACCAGCGGACAAACCACCCGCTACCGAGGCGACGGCACCATCGCCGAAAGCGGCCTCGTACTCACCGGATTCTCCGGCGACCCGCACTTCGTACTGTTCCGCGAAGGCCGACCCTCGGTCCTCACCGACGTACACGGCAAGCCGATCACCGACCGCAGGCTGACCGAGTTCGACAGCGGCTACCACATCACCGACCCGGCCACCGGCCGCTCCGTGCGCTACGACGGCACCGGCACCGCGATCGAGCGGGAACTCGGCCTGACCGAACTCGGCGAGCCGCACTTCATCGTCGACCGCGGCGCCGGCCCCGTGCTCACCGACGTACGCGGCACCCCCGTCGCCGGCGTCGACGCCACCCCGCTCAGCGGCGGCGGCTACCGGATCACCGAGACGGCCGGCGGCCACAGCACCCGCTACACCACCAACGGCTGGGCCGCCGAACACGGCATCGCCCTCGGCGGCGGCGTCGAACCCCGCTTCGTGGTCGGCGAGGGTCCGAACCGCCACCTCACCGACACGCTCGGCACCCCGGTGCCGCACCACACCGCCACGCTCACAGCCGACCAGGGCTTCCGCATCGTCGACGCCCGCACGAACGTGTCCACCCTGCACGGTGCCGACGGCGCGTTCATCGAGCGCGGCATCGCCGTCGGCGGGCCCGGCGAGGCCCGCTTCGTGGTCGGCGAGGGCGCCGGCCGGGTCCTCACCGACGCGAACGGCGTGCGCGTCACCGACCGCGCCGTCACCGTCGTCGACAACGGCTACCGCGTCACCGACCCGGCCACCGGCCACTCGTTCCGCCACGACACCGTCAACGGCACGTTCGAGCACGGCACCAAGCTGGGTCGCGCCGGCCAGGGCCCGTTCGCGGTCGGCGACACCCTGACCGACCTGCACGGCAACCCGCTCCCGGCGGAGCAGCGGCTCACCCGCCTCACCGCCGCCGACGGCACGCACACCGGCTACCGGGTCGACGTCGTGCACCCGAACAGCCCGCGCCACGGCGAGTTCCACGAGTTCGGCACGAACGGCACGGTCACCCGCGAGGGCTTCAACGTGCTGGACGACGGCCGCTTGACCAACCACCAGTACGTCGTCGACCACAGCACCCCGACGCCGACCTGGCGCCAGGAGTTCCGCCCCGACTCCCCCGGCGACCCGTTCACCCGCAACGAGTTCCGGCACGGCACGGTGGACACGAGCGGCGCGGCCAACGGCGGGCTGCGGCTGAAGTCGAGTTCGCCCGACCGGGTGGTGATCTTCGAGCGTCGGATGTTGCCGGGCGGGACCACCCTCGACGCGTTCCGGCGTACCGACCTCAGCGGCTTCGGCACCTTCAGCCACCGCACCAAGTGGATCGAGTGGGGCGCCGACGGCACGCCCCTCGGCCAGGGTTCGCGCAAGTTCGACACGTCCGGTTTCGGCTACACCGACGTCGACGGGCACTTCGTCACGGTGCGCGAATTCCGGGACACCATCCAGAAGTTCGACGGCCGGGCCGGACACACCCTCGGCGTCAAGGGCACCGACGGCTGGACCTGGCACCGCTTCGACGGCACCGGCAACGAGTTGGCGAGCGGTCCGCGTACCACGCACTGGGACGGCGGCTGGAGCGACCGGCACGGGCCCGGGGCCGGCACCCACGCGGGCGAACTGGTCCAGAAGCAGTGGGGAGAACTGCACCGGACCGATCACGCCCGGCACTACCGCGAACACCCGCTGGGCGCCGACGGTTTCCGCAAGGCGTCCTGGGACGAGGTGTCGCCGCAGGGCAAGGAGACCGGGAAGCACGTGGTGGAGACGAACGGTTCGACGTTCACCACGACCCGGGTCTCCGAGCAGCGCCCGCCGAGCTGGGCCCGCAAGTGGCTGACCGACAACTGGACGCAACCGGCCGGCAACCACGCCTTCCTCGCCTCCGACACCCGCTACCAGGTGTTCACCTGGGAGAAGTCGGTCGCCGGCGCGGACGGCACCGTGGTCCACAGCAACGGCACCCGCTTCGTCGGCGACGACGGCAGTTCCTTCGACCTCCTCGCCGACGGCACCTTCGCCCGCTCGCAGATCAAGATGGCCGACGGTTCGACCCTCAAGGCCGGGGACACGGTACGGCCGCACGCGAACGCCCCGGCCGGAACGGTCCCGTGGAGCAAGGGTGATGCCATCGGCTACCGCCTGGACGCCCCCGGGCCCGGTGGGCGCGGTTGGCAGGACTTCCGGCCGGTGACGAACGCGGACGGTGTCGTCACCCATTGGGAAATGGTTCGCGAGGGCTTCGAGAACGGCAACATCCGGCACTACACCACGCCGGAATCGCCCGTGCACGGAAACGCCGGCTCGGCGGCGCCGGCCCCCGAGGCCCCGGTCGCCCCCAACCCGCGCGGCAACTGGGTCGAGTACGACGCCCACGGCTACGTGGCCGGTCGGCGGGACACCTGGACACTCGCCGCCGGCAACGAGATCACGATCGTCGCGCACGGCTCGTCGACCGCGAAGACCTGGCGATGGGAACGGCTCGACGCCGCCGGCCAGGTGCACGAGTCCGGCAAGCGGGTGTTGTTCCGCAGCTCGGACGACCCCAAACTGCCGTTCGACGACTCGTTCCGGGACTTCGACGCGCACAACAACCTGGTCCGCGAACGACGCATGCTCGACGACGGCCGCTACGTCGACGCGTGGCGGGCACCGGGCACCGAGACCTGGACCTGGCAGAAGTTCGACCGGGCGGGCGCGATCATGCCCCAGCCGGGCACGGGCACCCACGAGCGGGTGTGGTGGAACCCGAAGGCGGCCGACGGCGCCGGCGGCTGGCAGGCGACCCCGCTCGACGGCAAAAACCTGCTCTTCCGCGACCGGTTCGTACCCACCACGGGCGAGACGCTGGTGATCCGCGAGACCCCGCCGCACATCACCGACGCGCCGGCGCGGGTGCGCGAGTACGGGCCGGGCGGCGCCACGTCGCCGAACACCGCCACCTGGAAGGAGTTCGACCACGGCACCGCGGTGCGTACCCGATCGGCCCTGCCCGACGGGCAGTTCCTGGAGCGGGACGCGTGGCGCGGCCAGTGGCGGCGCTACGACGGGGACGGCAACCTGCTGGCCCGGCGCACCGACGGCGGCGCGGTGATCACCACCGACTCGCTGGGCCGGTGGCGCGTGGTCGGCAGCGAGTACGACTTCCGCGGCCAGGTGACCGAGGTGCGCGGCTGGGTGCGGCGCGTCCGCGAGGGCCAACGCATGCCGTGGAAGGGCGACATGGGCCACATCGACGCGACGCGATTCCGCACCGCGCTCGCCGGCATCCCGGACATCCCGACGACCGGCCCGATCCACTTGGCCGAAGCCGCCTACCAGAGTGGGGGGTCGGTCCTGGGCAAGAAGCTCGCGCTGGAATTCGCCCAGGAGTTCGCCATCGAGTTCGCCGCGAACATCATCGTCGCCGACATCAACGCCAGGGCGCAGGGCAAGAGCCTGACCGAGACCGACTGGCAGAAGGCGGCGCTGAACGCGGCGGTCGGCGGCGTGGTCAAGGGCGGTGTGGGCGCCTTCGTGCACGAGAACAAGTGGGACGGCTTCCGCAAGCTCGGCGACCTCAAGAGCGGCTACGGCAACATCGACGGCGGCAAGCACTGGAACCGCCGGCCGGGCAACCACGACAAGACGTGGGCCAACGAGTGGGCGGGCAACGAGACCGCGGTGCGCTGGCGAAGCGGCACCTACGACTTCGGCTACAGCGCCGGCGTCGGCATGCTGGCCGGGTTGATCAACGGCAGCATCAACGCGAGCGTGTTCGGCGTCAAGGGCGCCGACGGCCTCACCCACAAGCTCTTCGGCTGGGAGGCGCTGGGCGACGGCGGGATCGCCTCGTTGTCCGGCGTGGTCAGCACCGGCAGTGCCTCGCTCGCCCGGATCGGCTTCCTCAACGCCGCCGGCGGTCGGTTCTTCCACCGCCAGGGCGTGGCCGAGTTCCTGCTCAACATCGGATTCAAGATCGGCGAGAAGATGTTCAACGGGTGGTTGCTGCCCAAGGTGCGCGCGGGGATCGACCCGGCCTGGTACCAGCAGAAGGATGCGTAGCGAAGGTGCGTAGCGCACAGATGTCGAGCGTCGAGCGGCACACCGGCGGCGCCGCCCCGGCGCCCGTGCGGGTGGCCGCCAAGGGCCGGGGCGCCCACCGTCGGATCGCGGACGCGGTACGGGCCGCCGCGCCGGGGGCGACCGTCCTGATCGAGGCCGGCCACTACACCGAGTCCCTGGTGCTGGACCGGTCGGTGACGCTGTGTCCGGAACCGGGCGGGGGCGAGGTGGTGCTGACCGCGAGCGCCGAGGGGCCGGCGATCACGGTCGACGCGGCGGACTGCGCGGTGCGCGGGCTGACCGTGCGGGGCGCGGGCGGCGACACGCCGGCGGTCGGCGTGGGTCCGGGCGCGGGCCTGATCGTGGCCGACTGCGCGGTCCGGGGCGGCCGGATCGAGGTGCGCGGCGGCCCCGACCGAAACGAACCCGACGGCGCCGACCCGGACCTGGACGCGCCGCCGACCGCCGGCGGCACCACCTCGGCGCTGCTGCTCACCGGCACGCGCGTGACCGGCGCGCGGCTCGCGGGACTGCACGTGTCCGGCGACGCGCGGGCGCGCGTGGAGGACGTCGAGGTGGGCACGATCGAGGGCACCGGGATCGTGGTCTCCGGCAGCGCCCGGGTCGGCATCGCCCGGCTGCGCCTGGACGCCACCTCCGGCTCCGGGATCCGGCTGCGCGGCCGGGCCGTATTGCGCCTGGTCGACTCGGTGTTGCACGGCTGCGGGCGGGTGGGCCTGCTGCTCGAGGACGCCTCCTCGGCCGCCGCGAGCGAGAGCCGGGTCAGCGCGCCGGGCGCGGCCGGGATCCGGCTCGGCGGCACCGCGCGGGCCGAACTGACCGACTGTCGGATCCTGGACGCCGCCGCGGCCGGCATCGTGCTCGACGGCAGTGCGCGGGTGCTCGCGCAGGGCTGCGCGGTGCGCCGCTCGGCGACCAACGGGGTGCTGCTCACCGAGGACGCGGCGGCCGAGTTGAGCGACTGCCGCATCCTCGACTCGGGTTTCGGCTCGATCCACGCGGCCGGGACAACCGTTCTCAAACTGGCCGACTGCCGGGTGGCGGGCACTCCCGAACACGGCGTGCACACCGCGGACAGCGCCCGGGTGGAGCTGACCGACTGCACGGTCTCCGCCGCCGCGATGAGCGGGATCGCGATCACCGGCCGCTCCTCGGCGGCGCTGTCCGGCTGCCTGGTCGCGGACACCACGACCGGGATCGGCATCGCGTCGCCCACCGGGTCGCGGGTGTCGGGATGTACGGTGCGCGCGGCCGGGCGCACCGGGATCGAGGTGACCGGCGAGGGTGTCGCCGAGTTGACCGGCAACCGGGTCACCGGCGCCGGTGCGGCGGGCATCGTGTTCGACGCGGGTTCGCGGGCCGAGTTGGCGGGCGGCTCGATCGAGGACTGCACCGGGTCGGGGCTGGTGGTGTGGACCGGCGCCCGGCCGACCGTGCACGGGGTGCGGATCGAACGCCCCGGCAAGAACGGGCTGTTCGTGGCCGAGCAGGCCGGCGGCACCTACACCGGCTGCGATGTGATCGGCGCGGGCTATGCCGCGCTGCACGTGGGCGGCGGCGCGGATCCGCTGTTCCGGCGTTGTCGGCTGCGCGACTGTACGGACGACCTGAGCACCGACCCGGAGGCCGCGCCGGTGTTCGACGACTGCGATCCGGCGCTCGGCGGCGTGGTGTCCGGCGCGCAACCGGCCCCCGCGGCGATCGCGGGCGTGGGGCCGGGCCCGGCCGCCGCACCGCCGGTGCCGGATCGGCCCGAGGTGGTCGAGGAGAATCTGACCGACCTGCTGGCCGAACTCGGCGAACTGGTCGGCCTGGACGGGGTCAAGCGCGACGTCGCGTCGATGGCCAAGCTGATGCAGACGGTCCGGTTGCGGGTCGAGGCCGGGCTGCCCGCGCCGCCACTGAGCCGGCACCTGGTCTTCGCGGGCAACCCGGGCACCGGCAAGACCACGGTGGCCCGGCTGTACGGCCGTCTGCTCAAGGCGCTCGGGCTGCTCGGCCACGGGCACCTGGTCGAGGTCGACCGCAGCGCGCTGGTCGGCGAATACGTGGGTCACACCGGGCCCAAGACCGCCGCCGCGTTCAACCGGGCGATCGGCGGCGTGTTGTTCATCGACGAGGCGTACTCGCTCTCCCCGCTCGCGGGCGGCAACGACTTCGGCTCCGAGGCGATCGCCACACTGGTGAAGCTGATGGAGGATCACCGCGACGACGTGGTGGTGATCGCGGCGGGCTATCCCGACGACATGGACCGCTTCGTGTCCTCCAACCCGGGCCTGGCGTCGCGGTTCACCCGCACGCTGCTCTTCGAGGACTACGACGCCGAGCAGTTGGTGGCCATCGTCGAGCACCAGGCCGAACGGCACCGCTACGAACTCACCCCCGCCGCACGCACCGAACTGCTCGCGCTGTTCGCCGGCATGTCCCGGGGCGGCGGCTTCGGCAACGGGCGTTCGGCCCGCCAGGCGTTCCAGGAGATGACGGAGCGCCAGGCCGGCCGGGTCGCCGAACTCGAACACCCGGACGCGGCCCAGCTGATCGCGCTGGAGGTCGCGGATCTGCCGACGTCGTTGGCCTCCTAGCCGGCACTGCAACGGTGTTTGTCCGTCGGGTCGGGCCATGCCTTCCGCGCGGTCGGGAGTGTGGTGGGCCGCTTGCGCGGGCGCGATCAGCGGGCGGGTTTCGTCTCCCGCGCCGCGGCGGGTGCGGGGGGCTGCCATTCGGTGGACGGGGCCCAGGACCGGGTGAGCGCGGCGGCGGGGACGAGCCGGAGCAGGGAGTTGCGCACCACTTGGCGCCACCCGCCACCGAGGTCGGCGCCGTAGCGGGCCATGAGTGTTGCCTGGCGGGCGATCGAGTGACACCGGGGCCGGCGGGCGGCATCGAACGCCACCAGGCCCGAGGCGAGTTCCGCGGAACCGGCGACGGGGCCACCTACGATGCGCCCCAGGCACACGCCGTCTTCGAGGGCGGTCGCGGCCCCTTGGCCGTTGGAGGGCAATGCGGCGTGGGCCGCGTCCCCGATCATGACGACCCGGCCTCGCGTATAGGTCGGAAGCCCGCCGGGCAGGTGGTGGACGTCGTGCCGCATGAGCCGTGACGCGGAGGTTGCCGCGACGAGCTCGA
Source organism: Embleya sp. NPDC056575 (assembly GCF_042793325.1). Lineage (NCBI taxonomy): Bacteria > Bacillati > Actinomycetota > Actinomycetes > Kitasatosporales > Streptomycetaceae > Embleya > Embleya sp. NPDC056575. Next base: position 77,610 of record NZ_JBHTVA010000047.1, on the reverse strand, counting down.
CGGCACGGGGATCCCAACCCGCGAAGTGGTCGCGTGCCGCCGCGAGTTCGTCCTCGAAGGTGGTGTGCTCGGGGCAGCGGAAGTAGCCGTACCAGTACAACTCGGAGTCACTGACCCTCATCGCGCCGAACTCCGTGCCCGGCCCCCAGAATTCCATGAGCCGTCCGTCGCTCGAAGTGTCGGGGACGACCGCCCGCCAGCTGGTGCTGCCGCTGTACCGAGGGCGTGTGCCCGGGAAGACCTGGTCGCGGACCGTGCTCCACATGCCGTCCGCACCCACGACGATGTCGGACTCGATGACCTGCTCGTCGTCGTCGGACCGCCAGGACACTGTCGCGGGCTCGCCGCCGACGGATCCCGGCCGTACCTCCGCGACCCGCGCCCCGGCGATCAGCCGCACCCCGGCGGCGTCCGCCGCGGCACGCAGAGCGGCGTGGAGGCGCGCGCGGTGGACGCCCCAGACGGTGGCCACTCGGCGCACGTCCGGCCGCTCGTCGGGAATCCGGAGGATCCGGCGTCCGCGGAAATCCCGAAAGCCCGTCGCCGTTGTCTCGTGCGCTATCGCCGCGATCTTCTCGTCGTCGAACCCGAGGGCGCGCAGTGCGGTGATCCCGTTGCGTGGAAGGGCGACACCGGCGCCGAGTTCGTCGAACGCGGCGGACCGTTCCAACACTGTCGTCGTCCAGCCGGCATGGGCCAGGGAGACTGCCGCGGCAAGCCCGGCGATCCCTCCGCCTACGACCGTCGCCGTCATATTCACCATGGGGTCGGCTCCTCTTTTCCCGTGTCCGCCGCCGGGGGCGTGCCTACTACAGCGATCGTTCCAGTACGATCGTACCAGCACGAGCGTACTGGAACGAATGTAGCGATAGACTCGGAAGGTGCCACCGATCAACGAAGCCCGTCGCCGGGGCCTTGCGGACGCCGCCATTGCCCTGCTCGCGTCGGGCGGAGTGCACGGGCTGACGCATCGCAGCGTCGAGAAGACCGCGAAAGTGCCCAGCGGAACCGCATCGAACTACTTTCCGACCAGGGAAGCGCTTCTCGTCGGTGCGGCGGAGCGGGTCGTCGAGCTGCACCTGGCGGACATGGAGTCCGCTTCGCGAGGCGAGGCGATGCCCCAGGCCGTCGACGAGCCGGGATCCATGCCTTCATCGGCTCGGGAAGGTCGGCGGGACACCGCGACAGCCGCGCGTCTGGTCGACCTGCTGACCGCGTCGCTCCTCAATGCCGCGACGCGGCAGCGCGACCGGTATCGCGCGATCTGCGAACTCCGACTCGAGGCGGCCCGGTGGCCGGCGCTGGCATCGGCGCTGGCCGGTCTCACGGAGCTGACGCAGGCACAGACCGAAAGCCTGCATGCCGATCTGGGGACACGACTGCCGGCGTCGGCGATCCGAACCCTGATCACCTTGTACAGCGGCACCTTGTTCACGCTTGTCACGACGCCCCTCGCGGAGATCGAGGAAGCCGCCGTCCGTGATCTGGTCGAAGCATCGGTCCGGGGAGTTGTCGGGGAGCCGGGCCCCTCGTGAACGGCCCGATCCCACCGGACCGAAGACGAGCGGTCTCAGCGAAGACCGGCCACATCGACGACCGACACAACCGGCAGCCACGGAATGACCGTTGCGGTGCTACCAGCGCGGGGTTCAGCGCGGGTACATCTTGAGCACCTTGCCGTCCAGATCGGCCCGCAGATAGCCGGAACCGTAGTCGTCGGAGACGTACACCTTCAGCGTCGCCACCCGGTCGATCAGCCCGAGGTCCACGTTGACGTGGCGGTTCTTCGGCGTGGTGACGCCGAGTTCCTTCTCCGCCTTGGCCATCAGCGCCGGCAACGCGTCCCAGTTGACCTTCGTGAGATCGATGGTCTTGTCGTCACGATCGGTGCGACCCGAACCGGTGTCCTTCGTGGTCTCCCCCTTGCGGTAGGAATAGCGGTCCTGGAGGCGGGCGTTACCGGGCACCGGCGCCTCGATCGACGCGTAGTCGTCGTAGAGGTTGATGGACTTGACCCGGGTCCCGCCGATGACCGGCTTCATCGAGTCGATGACGCGGCGCACGCCGGCCGGCGTCATCAGGTTCACCGTGTCCGCGGCGGGCTTGGTGGCGGACGCGCTCGGCGACGAGCGTTCGTCCGGCTCGGTCCGCTCGTCCGACGAACTCCCGGACGCCTGCGGCGGCATGTTCTTTCCCGTCGCGGCCGGCTCGGCCCCGTGCCCGGCCGTGTCCGACCCCGGGTCGCGGAGCTGGGACACCAGGAGCACCGCGACCAGCGTGCCGACCAGGGCCGTGGCGACCACCGATCCGCCGACGATCCGGTTGCGCCGTGCCCGCTGCCGGGCGGCCGACTCGGGCGTCGCCGGGGTGAACGCCGAACCGTACGGCGAGCCCGCTCCGGACGACCCGGCCGGCGCCGCCGAGCCGACCGGCACCTCGCCCGAAGGGTGCGCCGAAGCCCCCTGAAACGAACCGGAGTTCGGTCCTCCGCCGACCCGATCCGCCCCCGCCCATCCGGGCCCGACCCGATCCGCCCCCGCCCACGCGGGCCCGGACCCGGAGCGCGAACCCGTATCGGCCCCGAACGCGGCATCGAAGCCGGAACGGGACCCGGAGTCCGACCCCGAGTCGACCGCCCGACCACCGCCGAGGTCGCCCGGCTGCCAGGCCAGGGCGTCCGCCACCGGCAACGCCGAGGTCGTGTGCTGCGACGAGGGCCGCGCGCCCGGCTCGCCCGCGGCCGCCGCGAGCAGCGCGTCCAGTTGCGCGGCGTCCGGCCGAGCCGCCGGATCCCGCACCAGCAGCGCTTCCAACACCGGCCGCAACGCCCCCGCGCGGACCGGCGCCGGCACCGTCTCGGTGAGCACCGCGGCGAGCGTGGCCAGGCTGGTCGCCCGGCGCAGCGGGTGCTCCCCCTCCACCGCCACGTACAACATCATCCCGAGCGACCACAGGTCCGACGCGGCGTTGTCCTCCTCGCCGCGAATGCGCTCCGGGGCGATGTATTCGGGCGAGCCGATCAGGTCCCCGGTCGCGGTCAGGCTGGTCGACTCGCGCAGCGCGGCGATGCCGAAGTCGGTCAGGACCGGGCTGCCGTCGGCGCGCAGCAGTACGTTGCCCGGCTTCACGTCGCGGTGGTGGATCCCGGCCGCGTGCGCGGCGCTCAGCGCGGACAGTACGCCACGACCGATCACTGCGGCCTCGGCGGGGGCGATCGGCCCGTTGGCCAACCGGTCGTGCAGGGATCCGCCGGGGACCAGTTCCATCACCAGCCACGGGTGCGGAACCTCGGCGGCGTCCACGATGTGATGGATCGTCACCACGTGCGGGTGGTTCAGCCTGGCCAGCGACCTGGCCTCGCGCAACACCCGCTCGCGCAACATCCGGGCGGCGGTCGGGTCGTTTTCCAGCAGTGCCGGGTCGGGCGGCCGGACCTCCTTGAGCGCGACCTCGCGCTCGAGGGCCAGGTCGCGCGCCCGCCAGACCAAGCCCATGCCGCCACCACCGAGCCGCTCCAGCAACTCGAAGCGGCCGTCGATCACGCGTCTGCCAGGTATACCCGGGGTCATGCGGCACACCCTACAAATCAGGACTCCCACCACAGCCACCGCCGGCCGCATCGTGGGCAGATCCCTCGCCGAGGCGACCGACGAACGCCCACGGGGCGTAGCCGACGTGGTGTCGGTGGCTACGCCGCCGCGGAACGGGACCGACCGCGGCTGCGGCCCGCACGCCCGAACCCCCGTCCGGCCCGCGGCGGAGACGGGGCGCGCGCTTCGGTGACCGCTCAGCCGCGCCGTGCCGCCACCACGTCGAGCAAGCGGCCGATCCGGTTGCTGATGATCATGTCCACGCCCATGTCCAACAGCCTGCGCATCACCCGGGGCGAGTCCACCGTCCAGGCACTCACGCCGTATCCGTCCGCGTGGCAGCGCGCCACCGACTCCGCGTCGTACGCCCGCCAGCGCAGGTTGATGTACTCCGGCCGGAGCGTCCGCAGCACGTCCTCGCCCGGCACCCGCGCGAACGAGTCGCCGCTGAGCCCGATGTGGGCCTCGGGCGCATGCTCGCGGACCATACCCATCGCGACCGGCCCACCGACGTAGAGGATCTGCTCGTTCAGCCCGTGCCGGGCGACCGCCTCGGTCGCGGGGCCGGCCAGTTCGATCTCGCCGAAGTCGACCATCAGCCCGCCGGGGCCGCCCTTGATCAGGTCCAACGCCTCGTCGAAGCTCGGCACCCGATACTTCCCGCGCCGGCCGATCTCCCGGACCTCGGCCAGGGTCAACTCGCGCACCCGCGCGTTGCGCCACCACAACCGGCGCAGCGTCGCGTCGTGCAGCAGTACGAGGTGTCCGTCCCGGGTCACCTCCAGGTCGATCTCGACCAGGTCGGCCCCGCGCTCCAGCGCGCTCGACAACGACGGCAGGGTGTTCTCCCGGTAGCGCCGGGGATCGCCTCGGTGGGCCACGGCCAGGGTCACGACAAACCTCTCGATCGGGGACCGGCGGGCACACCGTACACGCGCCGCGCCCGCCCCGGGTTCATCGCGTCGAGGGCCCGCCGGAGGCGCCGAATCCGCGCAGCAGGGTGTCCACGATCCGGGTCGCGAGCACGTCCGCGTCCTCGCCCCGGTCGTCCTGCGCCGACTCGTGGATCAGCGCGTAGTAGACGCGCCGGGTCCAGTCGAGGTCCACCTCCGGACGCAGCAGCCCGCTCTCGCGTGCCCGACGAAAGAGCCGATCGCACCGATCGAGCACGTCGGTGTGCAGGTGCGCGACCTCGGGGTCGTCGGTGCGCGGCGCGTTCATCGCGAAGCCCCACGCGATCTTGACCCGCAACACGTTCGCGGTCACCTGGTACAGCGCCACCGCCGGCGGTGTGGCGTCCGGCCGCGCCGCCGTCACCGCGTCGTGGAACTGCCGTGTGGCCCACCGGGTCATCGCCACGATCAGCGCGTCGCGGGTGGCGAAGCGCCGGTGCACGGTGGTTCGCGCCACGCCGGCGGCCTCGGCGATCTGCTCCATCGTGGCCGAGGGGTTGGCGCTCAGGACGCGCTCGGCGGCCTCCAGGATCGCGCGCACGGTCCGCTCCGCGTCCGCGCGCAGCGGTCGCGCCCGGCCACCGGTTCCGTCTGGTGGGAAAGTCACCTTCGAACTGTACGGCAACGACGCCAGTCGATTCATACTTGCAACATCAATGACGCATGTTCTAGGTTCAGTGCATCACCGAAGCAGCAGGTCGGTCGTCGAAAACCATCGACGCCGACTGCCCACCAAGGAGTTCTCATGGACCTGCGCCTCACCGACAAGACCGCCCTCGTGACCGGCGCGAGTCGCGGCATCGGGCTCGCCATCGTGTCCACGCTCGTCGCCGAAGGGGCCCGGGTCCTGGCCGCGTCCCGCACGATCACCCCGGAGCTGACCGCCACCGGCGCCACGACCATGGCGGTCGACCTGGCCCTACCCGACGGCCCGAGCCGCCTGGTCGATCGGGCCCTCGCCGAGTTCGGCCGGCTCGACGTCCTGGTCAACAACGTCGGCGGGGGCGACGCCGGCGGCGAGTCGCAGACCGGCGGCTTCCTGAGCTTCACCGACGAGCAGTGGCTGGCCTCGTTCGAGCTGAACTTCCTGGCCGGCGTACGCACCACCCGGGCCGCGCTGCCCGCGTTGGTCGACACGCGCGGCACGATCGTGAACATCTCCTCGCTCGGCGGCCGGGTGCCGCACAGCGGGCCGGTGCCGTATACGACCGCCAAGGCCGCGCTCACCGCGTTCGGCAAGGCCGTGGCGGAGGAGTTCGGCCCACGCGGCGTCCGGGTCAACACGGTCTCCCCCGGCCCGGTGCGCACCGCGATGTGGGAGGCGCCGGACGGCTACGGCGCCCAACTGGCCGCGTCCATGGGCCTGTCCCACGAGCAGTTGCTCGACGCCCTGCCCGGCGCGTCGGGCATGGTCACCGGCCGCTTCGTCGACCCGGCAGAGGTGGCCACCGCGGTCGCCTACCTGGCGTCCCCGCTCGCCGGCAGCGTCACCGGCACGGACCATCTCGTCGACGGGGGCGCGCTCAAGGCGGCCTGAACCCCCGCGGCCGTGGCCGGGCCGGTGCGATCGGCCGCACCGGCCCGCACGATCGACGCCGCCGCTCACCCCACCCGGGGCCGCACCCCGAGCGCGGGCAACACCGTCTCGCCGATGCGATACGCCTCCTCCAGGAGCGGATTGCCGGAGAGGATGAACGTATCCACGCCCAGCGCCTCGAACTCCCGCAACCGCTCGATCACCTGGGCGGTACTGCCGACCACGGCCGTGCCGGGCCCCGGCCGGAACAGGCCCATCCCGGGCCACAGGTTCGGCGACACCTCCAACTCCCGGGCGCGCGCCGGCACCCGGCCCCCGTGCTGGCGGAACTGCCTTTCCCAGCCCACCCCGTCGGCATCGGCCGCCTGACCCAGCTGCCGGGCGTACGTCGCGTGACTGGTCACCTCGAGGAGCCGGTCCGCCGCCGCCCAGGCCTCGTCCTCGCGCTCTCGGACGATCAGGTGCAGTCGCAGCCCGATCCGCAACGAACGCCCGTGTGCCGCCGCCCGCTCGCGCACCTTCGCCAGCTTCTCCGCGAGCTGGTGCGGCGGTTCGCCCCAGGTCAGATACACGTCGACATGCTCGGCGGCCATCTCGATCCCGGCTGGGGACGAGCCACCGAACCACAGCGGTACGTGCCCGCCGTCCCGACGCAGCTCGCGCAGCCCGGCGCCGGCCTGCTTGAGGTCGTAGAACGTGCCCTTGTGGTCGAAGACCTCGCCCGCGGTGAGCCGCTTGACGATGTCCCAGTATTCGGCGCTGAGTTCGTACCGCTCGTCGTGTTCGAGATGCAGCCCGTACTCGCGCAGTGCCTCGGTCGAACCGTTGACCACGTTGAACCGCAACCGCCCGGGGCCGAACAGCGCCTCGAAGCTCAGCGCCATCTTCGCCAGCAACGTCGGCGCGATCAATCCGGGATGCACCGCGAGCAGCGGCCGAAACGTCGGCGCCGCCGCGGCCAGCACACTGCCCAGCGACCACACGTCGTACAGATCCGTCGCGAGCAGCGCCCCGCTGAAGCCCAACCGATCGACCGCGCCGCCCAGTTGCTGGAGGTAGGCCAGGTCCACCGGCCGCCGCCCGGCGGGCTCCCACGGATACGGCCCCTCGCGCGGGATCACGTACCACAACACCTCGGGACTCATCGGCCCACACCGTCCGCAGGCGCGAGCACCCGGGCCACCGGCGCGGACAACGCCGCCGCCTGGGCGTCGGCCACCGTGATCGGGCGGTCGATGAACCCGTTCGCCGCGAAGATGTCGGCGGCCTCCTGCTGTTCGGCGATGAACGAGGCCGGGATCGGCTCCAGCCGCCACGGCAGCGCCGCCAGCGCCTCGGCCCAATCGGCCCGGGTGCCCGGCAGTTCGGCCGCGTGCAGTTCGGCCGCCTCCTCCGGATGTGCCGCAGCCCAGGCGTCGGCCTCGCGCAGCGCGGCCACCACCGTCGCGACCACCTCCGAGCGCTCCTCGGCGAACGCGCGGCGGGCGAAGAACACCGAGCGGTCGGTGATCACGTCGCCGACCCGGTGCAGCACCCGAAGGCCCGACTCGCGGCGCGCGGCCGCCAGTTCGGGGCCCTGCGCGACCCACCCGGCGATCTCGCCGGCGCGCAGCCGCGCCGCCTGGTCCTGGCCCGCCGACGGCCGCACCGGCGTGATGTCGTCACGGTAGGACAGGCCGACATCGTTCAACGCCTTGGCCACGAAGTGGGTCTGCCACGAGCCGATGCTCAGCACGACCGTGCCGCCCTTGAGATCCACGGTGGTGCGCACCGGACCCTCGTCCGCGACCAACAGCGCGCCGTGGCCGGGCCGCGGCGCGGACACCGCGACATAGACGAGGTCGTGGCCCTGCGCCTGGCCGACGATCGGCGGCGTCGACCCCGTGCCGCCGAAGTCGATCGTGCCGGCGCCGAGCAGTTCGCCCACCCGGGTGCCCTCCACGGGCAACCAGGTCACCGTCTCGCCGAGCGGTTCGAGGGCACGTTCGAGGATGCCCAGACGGGCGAGCAGGTACAGCGACGGATTGCTGCCGTGGACACCGATGGTGACGGTCATTCAGATCACTCCGGACGTGGACGGGACGGTGGCGGAAGTCGTGGCGGAAGCGGTGGCGGAAGCGGTGGGGGCGGCCGTGACGGAAGCCGAGGGGGCCGTGGGAGACGCCGTGGGGGCCGGCGGGGCGGCGGAAACCTTGGCCGGCCCGTCCGCGACCCGGACCCCCAGGTCCGCCAGGAGCCGCCGCCGCAGCGCGGCGAAGGCCGGATCCGTCGGGTCGCGCGGTCGGTCCACGGCGACGATCTCGTCGGTGACCAGATTGCCGTCGCGCAGCACCGCGACCCGGTCGGCCAGCCGGATCGCCTCCTCGACGTCGTGCGTGACCAGCAGCACGGCGGGCCGGTGCACCCGGCACAGCTCGCCCACCAGGTCCTGCATGCGCATCCGGGTCAGCGCGTCCAGCGCCGCGAACGGCTCGTCGAGCAGCAGCAGTTCCGGCTCGCGTACCAACGCCCGGGCCAGCGCCACACGTTGTGCCTCGCCGCCGGACAACGTCGCCGGCCAGGCCGCGGCGTGCCCTTCCAGGCCCACCTCGGTCAGCGCGCGCAGGCCGATCTCCCGGGTGGCCCGCCCCCTCGGCAGCCCGACCACCACATTGGCCAACACCCGCTTGGAGGGCACCAGGCGCGGCTCCTGGAAGACGATCGTGCGAGCCTCGGGGACCAGCACCGTGCCGCCGTCGTGCCGATCGAGTGCGCCCAGGATGCGCAACAGCGTGGTCTTGCCGGTGCCGCTGGCGCCGAGCAGGGCGACGAACTCGCCCCGCGCGATGTCCAGATCGACGCCGTCGAGCACGGCCCGGGTACCGAACACCCGGCGCAGGCCCGCAAGGTGCACGGCGGTCTCCGCGCTCATCGGCCGGCCCCCTGCCCCTGGCCGCGCCACGGCATCAGCACCCGTTCCAGGATCCGCACGATCACGTCGGCGAGCAGGCCCAGAATCGCGTAGACGAGGATGCAGACGGTGAGGATGTCGGTGCGGGAGAAGCTCTGCGCCTGGCTCATCAGATATCCGATCCCCGCCGTGGAGTTGATCTCCTCGGCCGCGATCAGCGCGATCACGCTCAGCGTCATGGACAGGCGCAGCCCCGAGAGCAGCGCGGGCAACGCGCCCGGCAGGACCACCTCGCGGACCAGCGCGAGCCGACCGACGCCGAAGCTGCGCATCGCCTCGACCAGCTTGCGGTCCACGTTGCGCACCCCGCCGGACGCGGAGACGTACATCGGAAACGCCGTGGCCACCGCGATCAGGATCACCCGGGCCGACTCGCCGATCCCGAACCAGACCATGAACAACGGGACCAGCGCCAGGAACGGCACGGTGCGAAGCAACTGCACCGAGGAGTCCAGCAGTTCCTCACCGAGCCGGGAGAAGCCGGTGAGCACGCCCAGGGCCAGGCCGATGGTCAGCCCGAACACCAGGCCCAGACCGGCGCGGCCCAGCGACACCCTCAGCGCGTCCGGGAGTTGCCCGTTGTCCCACATCTCGCGCGCGGCGCGCACGACGTCGGCGGGCGAGCCGAGCAGATCGGGGCTGAGCGCCCCGCTGTGCGAGGCCCAGGCCCAGCCGCCGATCAGCGCGAGCGGTCCGATCGCGCGCAGAGCGGGGCTGAGAAAGCGCGGCCGCGGTCGCGGAACGCGCGGCCGCGGGGCGACCAGGCCGGGGTACTCGCGCTCCGGGGACTCGGCCTCGATCACCCGGGGTCGCGCCTCGACCACCGTGGGCGCGCTCATCCGGCCGCCCCCGCCAGGGTCTCGACGTCGAGCAGGTGGGGCTTGACGTCGACGAGGGTCTGGGTGACCTTCTGGTCCTGGAAGAACCGGGCCACCTTGCCGAAGCGTTCCACGTCGGCGGGCCGGATCGGCTCCACCGTCGCCCCCTGCCGGGTGAAGTCGGTCTGGATGCGCTTGGGTTCGGCGCCGTAGGCGGTCGGCCCGGAGTCGGTGAAGACGTTGATGTACGCGGCGGGGTCGGCGATCTCCCTGGTGCCGGCGTCGTGCAGGTAGGTGTAGAACGCCTTGACCACGTCGGGGTGCTTGTCCGCGAACGCGTTGCGCACCGCCCAGACCGAGTAGTTGTCCGAGCCGAGCGCGCGCCCGTCGGCCAGGAAGCGGGCATTGCCCGAGGCCAGCGCCGGTACCGAGTAGGTGGCCCAGGTCGCCCAGGCGTCCACCTGGCCGGCCGCGAACACCGGCGCGGTCTGGTCGGCCCGCAGATAGACCCGCTCGACCTTGTCGGCCGGGATCTTCGCCTGTTCGAGCGCGGCGAGCAGCAGGTATTCGCTGGTGCCACCCTGCGAGCAGGCCACCTTCCTGCCGACCAGGTCCTGGATCGAGTGGATCTTCGAGTCGCTCTTCACCAGGATGCCCTCGCCGGCCAGGTCGGGGGCGGTGGCGCCGAACAGCTTGAAGCTCGGCTTCTGCCCGAGTGCGGCCACGGCGGAGGTGATCGAGCCGAGCGCCACGTCGAGTTGCCCCGCGTTGATCGCCTGCGCGGCCGGCGCGAACGGGCCCGCGCTGCCGGTCCAGGAGACCTTGGCGCCGACCTTGGCCAGGGCCGCGTCCAGCGAGCCGTCCTTCTTGCCCCGGGCCAGTACCCCGTTGTTGCCCGGGTCGGGAATCCGCAGCGTGATGTCGCCCTTGCCGCCGCCGCTCGCCGCCGACGCCTTGGTGTCCTTGGAGGAGGAGCCGCAGCCGGTCAGCGCGATCAGCGTCGCGGTCGCGAGCGCGACGGCGGACAACAGTCGGGTGCGGCGAGGGGGCCGGCTACTCATGGGGAACCTCCAGCGGTGATATGCGAGACGGTGCGGGGTCGTTGGGGTGCGTGGCGCGGGCACGAGCGCGGGCATCGGCGAGTTCGCGGGCCAGCCGCAGTGGTTCGGGATCCGCCCAGGCCGGTACGTCCACCGGCCCGGCCAGGAAGCCCTGTTCGAACAGGAACCGCTCCTGCCGGGCGAGCAGGTCCAGGCGTTCGGCGGACAGGTCGATCCGGAGCGTGTCCGGGCCGAGTTCGCGGTACGCGCCGGCCACCCCGAACGCGCCCGCGCCGGTCTCGGCGCCCAGGATCCGGGCCACCTCGGCGGGATGCTCCGGCGCCCAGTCGGCCGCCTCGACCAGGACCGTCAGGAACCGGGTGACCAACTCCGGGTGACGGTCCAGCAGTTCGCGGTGCACGGTGATCGGGCGCGGCGTTCCGTTGTTGATCCGCACCGCCCGGTCCGGCACCGCGTCCAGGTCCACCGCGACCACCGCGCCGTAGCGGACGGCCGCCTCCACGGCCAACGCGCCCTTGACGTATACGGCGTCCACCACGCCCCGACTCAGCGCGGCCAACTCGGCCTCCCACTGCCCGCCCCCACGCGCCGCCGGCACCTCGACCGGGCGGGCGTCGGCCAGGGTGGCGCCGGCCAGGGACAACGCGCCGGCGAAGCCGTGCAGGGCCATCGCCCGCCAGAAGTCGATCGCGATGTCGTGCCGGGGTACGGCCAGCCGCAGTCCGCGCAGCTGTTCGGGCGAGGCGATCCCGCTCTCCGCCCGGACCAGGATCGCCTGGCGCTCCTCGATCCAGGTGAGCCCGACCAGCCGGGTCTCCTCACCACGCGAACGTGCCCACAGCGCGGGTACGTTGCCGCCCTCGCGGAAGAGTCCGGGCAGCGCGTGCGTGTAGTGGTGGTCGGCGGCGACATCGGCCGGGACGTCCTGAAGCGACCGCACGGTGATCCCCTCGGCCGCGAACTCGGCGTCGAGCAGGCCCAGATCGGCCGCGATGCCGGTGGCGGTGGGGACGGGACAACGGGTGAACCACAGCTCGTCGGGGCGTGCGCCGGTCAGGGCGGTCATGGGAATACTTCCGTTCGCGTTCGAGGCGTCGACGGGACCCGCGACCGGTTGCACACGGCGCGGATCGACCCGGGACCGAACCGGTCCGGGCAAGGAAGAGGCAGGAAAGGGGTGGAACAAAGGGGGTGGACCAAAGGGGGTCGCGAGACCTACCCGGCGCGCGGGTCGAAACCGGGGCGGACCGAATGCATCAGCCGGTCGGGCGGGGACCCGTCACGGAAGACGAGCCCAAGCCCCGAGGAAACGCGGGTCGGGTCAGCGACAGCCGGCGCTGGAGACGCGCGCGAGGTCGATGTGCCGGCGGCTCGTGAGCAGCGCCCGGACGCCGGCGAGCGGCGCGGTGTACGACGCGACTGCGGACACGCGGGCCTCCTCACGGCATTCGTCCGGCACGGGCGCGCCCGAATGGCGCATCGGGTGGATCCTGGCACGATCCGCGCCACCCGATCAAACCTTCCCACGATGTGGGATACCCGGTCGCTCTCCGACGCGCCCCGTGGCGCGGAGTGGTCCACACCCTTGCCGTATGGTGAAAACCGCCTGTCGAACGGCGAGTTGGGGAAGCCAGTGAAGACTCCGAAGATCCCGGCACACGAGCCCGCCGGCACGCCCGGGCCGACGGGCACGCCCGGGCCGACCGGCACGCACGATCCGGCCGCCGCCCCGGACGCTCCGCACACCGCCGACCCGCCCCGCCCGGCGACCACCCCCTCGGGCGCCCAGGCCGTGCAGCGCGCCCTCGGCATCCTGCACTGCTTCCGGGCCGGCGGCACCGACCTGAGCGCGTCGGACATCGCCCGCCGCCTGGGCCTGTCGGTGTCCACCGCACACCGGCTCGCCCGGACCCTGGTCGGCGCGGGCTTCCTGGACCAGGACGACCGCACCAGCCGCTACCGCCTGGGTCCCGTGGTCGCCGAGTTGGGCCTGCTGGCCTACCACCAGCGCGGCCTGCACCACGCCGCCCCGGAGTTGGAGCAGCTGTCCCGACGCACGTCGGCGACGTCCGACCTGGCCATCCGCAGCGGCCGGCACACCCTGGTCCTGGTCGGCAGCTCGGTCCAGCCCGGCACCGGCCTGGGCCTGCGCCGACCGCTGCACTCGACGGCGCTGGGCAAGGTCCTGCTCGCCTGGGCCGACCCGGCCGACGGCGGCCTGGCCCCCCTGCTCCCGCTCGCCCCGCAGACCGACCGCACGATCGTGGACCCGGTCGCGCTGCAGGCCCAGTTGGACGCGGCGCGGGCGATCGGCTACGCGCTCAACGACGGCGAGTCGGTACCGGGGGTACGCACCCTGGCCGTACCGATCCTGAACCGCGCCGGCCACGCGCACGCCGCGCTCGCCGTGCGCTCCACCCCCGCCGTGATGACCGACGAGCGCATCCCGTGGTTCCGTGACCGGGCCCAGGCGTGCGCCGACGCCCTGGAGGTACTGCTGCTCCCGCCGCATCGACGCCGACTGCGCGAGTCCGGACTGCCCGCCGAGTAGGCGCACACCGAAGGGCCCGCCCGGACCCCCGGCGAAGCGGGAGTCGGGGCGGGCCCGAGAAGTACCGGTCAGGCGGCGGCGACGAGCGCGTCGCGGCCCAGCACGCGGGTGCGGGTGGTGGAGGTGACGGTCGACGTTCCCTTCGGGCGGGCGAACACCGCGAGCCGCAGGAACACGAACCGGGCCAGACCCGCCACGCCGGAGGCGGTGAGATAGGTGGCCTGCTCGACCATGATGCTCGGCGCCGCCTGCACCGCGTGCAGCCCGAGCATCGCGGCGGTGGTGAACAGGTAGGCCACCAGGGCCGAACCGCCCGCCTGGACGTGCGCCTTGAGGTCGGCCCGACCCGCGCGGAAGGAGAACCGGCTGTGCAGTTCGGTGGCGAGGACGGTGCCGGCCGCGGTGACCACGGCGTTGGTGACGACGAGCGGCAGGGTCCCGTTCAGCGCGACGAGCGCGGCGCTGGAGGCCAGTCCCGTACCCCCGCCGAAGACCACGAATCGAACGAAGGAGGCGACCGTGCCGGGGGCCGTCGAGTTGGTGGTGTCCTGCCCTGCGACCCGGCTGCGGTTGTTCACGTGACTCTCCTCGGCCCCCTGCGGACCCCCTCGGTCCGACAGGTCCAACCTAGGGATTCGGCAACACATTCCCCATGGTGCTCACTTCCCTCTGTGGGTAGGGCTGGCCCCACCCCGCACAGGGAGGCCCGCCGGCGGTCGAAATCGTCGTCCACGAGCCCGAAACACGCCCGACAAACCCCCATGAAACCGGACAGGAATCCGCCCGCGAACCCACCCCCCGGACCGGGGAACCAACCCGGCCCGCAACTCGTTCCCCGCGAATGTCTTACTCGTCACATCTCCCGGATCCGCGGCCTTTCCCACTCCCGACCCCCACGACCATCCACATGGTTACCGCGAGCCGGTAGCATTAGTTTCGTGAGCACACGAATCGCGGGCCTCGCCCCCGGCGGCGCCCCCCTGCTCGGCGAACCGCTGCCGGTGGAGCTGGCCAATACGCGCTACGCGGTACGGGGCACGCCGCACGAGGGGCTGGCCGAGCCCACGCACCTGGCCGCCTGGCTCCGCGACATCGCGCCGCGCCTGGTCGACCCGCCGTCCGAGGCCGCGCTGCTCGCCGTGGACGCGCACGACCTGGCCCGCGCCCTCGACCTGCGCGACTGCGTCGGCGCCCTGCTCACCGCCGCGATCACCGACACCGTGCCGGCCGCCGAGATCGTCGGGCGGCTGAACACCTATACCCGGGCCGCCCCGCGGTGGCGCGAGCTGACCTGGCCGACCGCCGTCACCCGCACCGAGGCCGACCCGATCACCGCGGCCCTGGCCGAACTGGCCGGCGCCACCGTGGACCTGCTCGGCGGCGCGGACCGCACCGAGCTGCGGGCCTGTCACGGCCCGGGCTGCATCCTGCACTTCGTCCGCAACAACCCGCGCCGCGAATGGTGCTCGGCGGGATGCGGCAACCGCGCCCGCGTGGCCCGGCACTACCGGCGCGGCAAGAACCCACCCGTCGACGGCTGACCCCGTCCGCGGGAGACACGGGAGACACAGGAGACAAGGGACTCCCCTGAAGACCGGAATGCCGGCCTCCGAAAGACTCTGGGCGAATCCCCAGCGAGAGGCTCAGATCTTCCATGCGCGTTCCGTCCCTGCTCCACACGCGCTCCGCGGGCGCCGCGGCCGCCGTCCTGGTCGCCACCACACTGCTGTCCGGCTGCCTCGGCAAGAGCGACGACAAGAAGGAGCCCAAGGCCGCCCCGGCCGCGACCGAGACCAAACCCCCGATCGTCACGATGCCCCCGGCTCCGACGCTGCCCGCCAAGTCCGACCCGTCGGCGAGCCGGCCGCCCGCCGGCACCGCGAACCCGAACAGCAGCCCCGGCCGGGTCAAGATGGTCAAGCTGCACAAGGGCGACTGCATCAACCAGAAAGGGGAGGACGTCCTCACCGTCGCGTGCACCACGCCGCACGACGCAGAGGTGGTGGGCGAGTACACCATCCCCGACTCGCTGCCTCCGACGAGCATGAAGTTCAAGGACGAGATCACCGCGAAGTGCACGGAACTGACCTCGGGCGCGGCCGGCCGCAACAGCACCATCGAGTTGTCGAAGCTGTCGTTTCGACCCACGTCCGGCAGCTGGCTCAATGAGCACGACCGGGACCTGACCTGCCTGCTCAAGCGCACCGACGGCACACCCCTGACGGCGCCGCTGAAGTAACGCGGCACGCCGCACCGTTCCCGACCGCAGCCGACCCCGCCCGTGTCCCCGGGCGGGGTCGGCTGCGGCATGTCGGGCGCCCCTCGCGCGCGATCGCGAACCGGCTCCCGCCGGCGGTCGCGGACCCGCTGCCACCCACCGTCGTGAACCGGCCGACGGACGACGGGAATCGGCCGCGATTCCTTATCGCGTTGGCGATGATCGATGGCCTCTTCGGACCGGATTCACCCGTTCGAGGGGCTTGTGGGCCACACGACCGATCCGCCCCGGGCATCCGCGTAGCCTGGCGCCCGCGACGGTGGCTCGAATCGCCCTTCGGGCACCGGCACCGGCCGCGAGCGCACCCGAACATGCCACCGGCGGCCCGATCCGCCGAGCGGTCCGCAGGACACCCGCACGATTCGATTCCGACTTTTTCGAGGATGCCGATGGTTCTCGCTGGATCGTCCCCCGGAGGCCGACGGCCGGCCCTCGTCTGGATCCTCCCCTTCCTCGTGACAGCCGTGTGCGCGGCCGCGGCCGTGGCCGCGGTCTCCGACCAGGCCCGCCCGGCGGTGGCCCTGTGCGGCGGACTCGCGACCGTCGCCGTCGCCGTGTGCGCCGCGGAGGCGGGCAGGCGCGGGCGCACGATCGCACAACTGCACACCAGGCTCCAGCAGCAACAGATCGGCCTGCGCCGCCGACTCGCCGAGCAGGAGTCGGAGATGATCCGACTCTCCGAGGAGATGTTGCCCGAGGCGATCGGCCGACTGCAGATGGGCGAACCGGTGCCCGAGGTGATGCGCAAGGTCGCGCCGCACCCCGAGGAGCCGACCGAGTTCGCCATCGCGCACCGCAACGTGATCCGCTCGGTGATCGACACCGTCAGTGCCGAGGAGGACCTGCGCGAGTCCGCCCAGCGCGCGTTCGTCAACATCGCCCGCCGCGTCCAGGCCACCATCCACCAACAGGCCCAGGACATGCGGGACATGGAGGACCGGCACGGCGACGACCCGGTGGTCTTCCGCGACCTGCTCCACCTCGACCACGGCAACGCGCTGATCGGCCGCATGGCCGACAGCATCGCGGTGCTCGGCGGCGCCCGCCCGGGCCGCCAGTGGGAGACCGACATCGGCATGTACAGCGTGCTGCGCGGCGCGATGTCGCGCATCCTCGACTACCGCCGGGTCAAACTGTCGTCGGTCGTCGAGGTCGCGGTGATCGCCCAGCACGTCGAACCGCTGATCCACGCGATCTCCGAACTCCTCGACAACGCCACCCGATACTCGCCGCCCTCGACCACCGTGCACCTGAGCACGACCGAGGTGCAGAGCGGCATCGCGGTCGAGATCGAGGACGCCGGCGTCGGCCTGAGCGAGGAGGCCCGCCGCCGCGCCGAGCGCATCCTGTCCCTGGACGGCGACGCGCTCAACCTCGGCGACCTGGGCGAGACCCCGCGGCTGGGCCTGACCGTGGTGGCCCGCCTCGCGCACACCTACAACTTCAAGGTGATGTTGCGTCCGTCGGCCTACGGCGGCGTGCGCGCCGTCGTGGTCATCCCGCAGAACCAGATCACCGCGAACGTGCCGCCGATGTACCCGATGCCGGAGCATCTGTCGCACCTGGAAGAACTCCCTTCCCTGCACGACCTGATGACCGAGACTCCGGCGCACACCGAGTTCGGCGCCAACGGTCTGCCCCAGCGCCGCCGACGCGGCCTGGGCACGGTGCCCCGCGCCGGTGGCACGCGCGGACACCGCGCGGTCAAGCCGACGACTCCCGCCGCCGCCCCGAGCGTCGACGAGACCCCGCCGGGACTGGGCCTGGACGCCTTCCTCAGCGGCATCAACGGCGAACCGCCGCCCAAGGAACGACGATCCGAGACCGGCGAAAACTCGTGGGACGACGGGGGATACCGATGACGGCGTACCGACCCAACATGGACTGGATGCTCTCCGACCTCGCGAAGAGCGTGCCCTTCACGCGCTACATCGTGCTGCTGTCCGCCGACGGACTGCGGATGGCCCAGCACAACACCGCCGCCGACACCGCCGACCGGCTCGCCGCCGCGTGCGCCGGCCTGCAGAGCCTGGCCGCCGCGGTGGCCGCCGAATTCCCCAAGGGGGACGGGCGGATGCGGCTGGTGGTGATCGAGGTCAACGGCGGCTACTTCTACATGATGGCCGCCGGCGCCGGCGCCTACCTCGCGGTGCTCGCCGACGGACAGGTGGACACCGGCCTGCTCGGCCACCGCATGCGCGACCTGGTGATCCGCATCGGCGAACACCTGACCAGTCCGCCACGCCGCGACGGGGCCTTCCCGTGAGCGTGCCGCGGCGCACACGGCGCGTTCCCTACCCCGAACGGCTGTACCTGGTCGGGGAGAACCCGGACGACCCCGGCCGGTTGGACCTCGTGACGCTGTTCGTCGGCAAGCACACCCCCAGCCGCGGAGTGGGCCCCGAGCCCGCCGCGATCGTGCGGATGTGCGAACAACCTTTGTCGATGGCGGAGATCTCCGCCCACATGCGGTTACCCACCAGCGTCCTGACGCTGGTGCTCACGGACATGGTGACCGCGGGCGAGTTGGAGGCCCGGGCCCCGATCCCGGCCGCGTCGTTGCCCGACATCGATCTCCTCAAGGCGGTGATGCATGGACTACAACGGCTCTGAGACCCTCGTCGGGCCGCGTCCCGAGGACATGCTGCCCGCGACGGCCACCTCCGCGGTCAAAGTCGTGATCGTCGGCGGATTCGGGGTCGGCAAGACCACCCTCGTCGGCGCGGTCAGCGAGATCCGTCCCCTCACCACCGAGGAGACGATGACCCAGGCGGGCGTCGGCATCGACGACCTCGCGGGCGTCGAGGCCAAGACCACCACGACGGTGGCGATGGACTTCGGCCGGATCAGCCTCAACGAGCGCCTGGTGCTCTACCTGTTCGGCACCCCCGGGCAGGAACGCTTCTGGTTCCTGTGGAACGGCCTGTTCGACGGGGCGCTGGGCGCCGTGGTGCTGGTCGACACCCGGCGCCTGGAGGTGTGCTTCGACGTGATGGGCCGCCTGGAGGATCGCGGCGTGCCGTTCGTGGTCGCGGTCAACACGTTCCCCGAGTCGCCGGCCTACCCCATGGACGAACTGCGCGGCGCGCTCGACCTCGACGACACCGTACCGATGGTCGACTGCGACGCCCGCGACCGAGGTTCCAGCCGGGATGTGCTGATGGCGCTCATGCAATACCTCCACACGCTCACCACGAACCGGGAGACGCCATGACCGCTCCTCCCCCCGTTCCGCCGCCCGGTTGCCCCGCGCACGCGGGCGCGACGGCCACCGAGGGCATCACGCGGTTGTACGGTCCGGAGACCATCGCGGATCCGGGTGCCGCGTACGAACGACTGCGCGCCGAATACGGGGCGGTCGCCCCGATCCTGGTCGACGGCGACTTCCCCGGCTGGCTGGTGCTCGGCTACCGGGAGAACCTCGAGGTCATGCGCACGCCGAGCCGGTTCTCCCGGGACGCGCGCAACTGGCGCGACTGGCGCGAGGGCAGGATCCCGCCGGACGCGACGATCCTGCCGATCATGGAGTATCGCCCCGACTGCGTCTCCAGCGACGGCGCCGAACACCAGCGGTTGCGCTCGGTGGTCACGGAGAGTCTGGACCGCTTCGACCGGCGCGGCATCCGCAAACACGTGCAACGCCTGTCGCACGACCTGATCGACCGGATCGCCGCCGACGGACACGCCGACCTGGTCGCCCAGTTCGCCCAGCAGTTGCCGATGCTGGTCATCGCGCAGCTCTACGGTCTGCCCGACGAGATGGGTCCGCAACTGGTGCAGGCCAGCGCCGAGTTGATGATGCAGAGCGAACGCGCCCTGGAATCCAACGAGTTCATCCTGCAGACGCTGCGCGATCTGGCCGACCGCAAACGCCGCGAGCCGGCCGCCGACTTCCCGTCCTGGCTGATCGAGCACCCGAACCGGCTGTCCGAGGACGAGGTGCTGCACCACCTCAGGCTCGTGATGGTCGCCGCCAACGAACTGACCATCGCGCTGATCGCCAACACCCTGCGCGTGGTGCTCACCGACGACCGGTTCGCCGCCTCGCTGGCCGGCGCCCGGCTGAGCCTGCCCGACGCGGTCGAGCAGGTCCTGTGGGACGAACCGCCGTTGTGGGTCATCCCGGGCCGCTGGGCGCTGGTCGACACCGAGTTGGGCGGGCGGCGGATCCGGGCCGGCGACCTGCTGGTGCTCGGCGTGATGGCCGGCAACGTCGACCCGCGGATCCGTACCGACCTCACCGTGCCCGTCCACCACAACCGGGCCCACCTGGCGTTCAGCGGCGGCGCGCACCTGTGCCCGGGACAGGACATCGGCCGGGCCATCACCGACACCGCGATCGACACCCTCAACAGCCGACTGTCCGACATCCGACTGGCCCACCCGGACCGGCCGCCCGCCTGGCACGCCGCCACCTGGGCCCGCTACCTGACCTCGCTGCCCGTCGAGTTCACCCCGGTACCCCTGGTGGAGCCCGCCGAGTGGGTCCGCCCCGCCCGCGCCGACCACACGACCCGCCCGCCGGAACCGCTGCTCCCGCCGCCGCCCACCACGTGGTGGGCGCGGCTGAGCACGTGGCTCTTCGGCTGACCCGGCGAGCGCCGGGCCGCCCCCCGGCGCTCGCTCACCGCACGAACACGGTGCGGGCCCGACCCGCCGGGTTCACCGCTTCGCGGTGATCACCCGCAGCAGGGCCCCGACCGCGTCGACCATCGCCGCCCGCGAAGCGGACAGCGCCGGTCGCGGGTCGGCCTTGCCGGGGGTGGCCGCCAAGCGCTCGCGCAGCGTGCCGGTGTAGGCGATGTTCAGCGCCGTACCGACGTTGATCTTGGTCATCCCGGCCGACACCGCCGCCCGCAGCTCCTCGTCCGGCACACCCGACGAGCCGTGCAGCACCAGCGGGACGCCGACCGCCGCGCGCAGCCGGGCGATCAGGTCGTGGTCGAGCATGGCGGTGCGATCGAGCATCGCGTGGCTGCTGCCGACCGCGACGGCCAACGCGTCCACTCCCGTGGCCTGTACATATGCCGCCGCCTCGGCCGGATCCGTGCGCGCCCCGGGCGCGTGTGCGTCCAGCGCGGGATGGCCCGGCTTGCCGCCCACCTCGCCGAGTTCGGCTTCCAGGGTGATGCCCCGAGCATGCGCCCAGACCACCGCGTCGGCCGTCGCCGCCACGTTCTCCGCGTAGCCGAGCCGCGAGGCGTCGAACATCACCGAACTGATCCCGGTGCCCTCGGCCGCCGCCAGCAGTTCGACCGACTCGACGTGGTCCAGGTGCAGTGCCACCGGCACCTCGGCCTCCTCCGCCAACACCCGGCACGCGGCCGCGAGCGGCCCCAGCCGCCCGCCCCGGAACTTCACCGCGTTCTCGCTGATCGCCACCACCACCGGCAGTCCGGCCCGCTCGGCGGCCGTCACCACCGCCTCGGCGTGTTCGAGGGTGATCACGTTGAACGCGGCCACCCCCACCCCGTCCGCCCGCGCCGCGTCGGTCAGTATCCCCGTCGAGGTCAAGCCCATCGCACAACTCCTCTGGAACGATCCCGCCCGGCACCACAACCATCACCACCGCGCCGCCCGCGCCCTACGCCGGCGGCGCCACCGCCTCCACCCGCACCCGAGGCCGCCAGGCCCGGTACAGCTCGCCGTCCACGTCCCCGGCCAGCGGCGCGGCCACCGCCGCCGCCGACAGGGCCACCGCGTCGCGCAACCGCTCCGGCCACGGCACTCCCTCGGCCAGCCCCCGGGCCAGCGCCGCGACCGCCGCGTCCCCGGCGCCCGTGGCGTTGCCGTGCACCGACTCCGGCGGCACCGCCCGCCACCACCCGGCGTCGGAGGCGGCCAACATCCCGCCCGGACCGAACGACGCGACGACCGCGCCGCCGGCCCCCGTCCGCGCCGCCAACCGGGCCACCGCGCGCAGCGGATCACTCTCCCCGGTCGCCGCGCGCAACTCGTCCGCGTTCGGCTTGACCACATCCGGCCCGGCCGCCACCCCCGCGAGCAGCGCCGGCCCCGAGGCGTCCAACAACACCGGCACGCCCGCCTCCCGCGCCCGGGCGACCAGTTCCGCGTACCCGCCCTGCGGCACCCCCGGCGGCAGACTCCCGGAGAGCACCAACACCGAGGCAGCGGGCAGCAGTTCGGCCGCCGCGGCGACCACCCGCGCCCACTCCTCGGCGGTCCGCGAGGGGCCGAGTTCGTTGAGCGACGTCGCGCCGCCCGAGGCGGTCTCCACGATGGTCGTGGTGCACCGCGTCTCGCCCACCACCGGCACCGAGGTCAACGCGATGTCCGCGGCGGCCAGGTCGGCCCGTATTCGCTCGCCCGTCGGCCCGCCCAGCGGCGCCACCGCCGCGACCGCGACCCCGAGCGAGCGCAACACCCGGGTGACGTTGATCCCCTTGCCGCCGGCCCGCCCGCCGACCGACGCCGGCCGGTTCGCCCCGTGCCGCTCCAGTCGTTCCAGGTGGTAGGTGACGTCCCAGGCCGGATTCGGCGTCACCGTGACGATCACGACGCCCGCCCCGCCGGCCCGCGCCCGAGGTCCGTCACGACGCGTCCAACACCACGGACCGGGTGAGGTGCCTCGGCTCGTCCGGGTTCAGCCCGCGGCTCTCCGCGATCGCGACCGCGAGCTTTTGCACCCGGATCAGCTCGGCCATCGGGTCGAGCGCGCCGGCCACGAAGGTGCCGCCGGTGACCGCGACCTGCTCGGCCAGCCCCTCCGGCACCGGACCGAACACCCACGTGACCCGGTTCGGCGCGGCGATGCTGATCGGCCCGTGCCGGTACTCCATCACCGGGTAGCTCTCCGTCCACGCCCCCGCCGCCTCGCGCATCTTCAGCGCGGCCTCGGCGGCCAGCCCCGCCGACCACGACGAGCCGAGGAAGGTGAACTGCTCGGCGGCCACGAACGCCGCGTCCGGCTCCCAGGCGACGGCGGTCCGCGCGTCCCGCACCGCCGCGGCCAGGTCCTCGCCCAGATGCGCGCGGAACAACGCGAGCGCCGTGGTGGCGAACCGGGTCTGCACGACCGAGCGCTCGTCGGCGAAGTCGAGCATCACGATCTCGTCCGCCGCGGTCGTGATCGGCGTGCCGGGCGGGCCGGTGATCGCGGTCGTGGCGACCTTGCCGCGCACCTCCGCGAGCAGCCGCAACACCTCGGTCGTGGTGCCGGAGCGGCTCAGCGCGACCACCCGGTCGTAGTCCCGTACGCCGGGGAACTCCGAGGCCGCGAAGGCGTCGGTGACGCCGAGCCCGGCCCGCTCGCGCAACACCGCGTACGCCTGCGCGATGAACCACGACGTCCCGCAGCCGACGACCGCGACCCGCTCGCCGCTTTTCGGCAGCCCCGCGCACTCTCCCGCGAGCGCGGCGGCGCGGGCCCACAACGCGGGCTGGGTGGCGATCTCGGCGGAGGTGTGACTGACGGTCGTCATGGCGCTCCCGGGGTGCTCGGACGATGCGCAGTGCTGCGCACTGCTGCACTCACATGCTTGAAACTATTCATTTGATAGCAGTTTCACGCACGAATGAGCAACGTCGTACACCCGACCCAGGCCCGGCTCATCCCGATTCACGGCAAATTTCGGCACGATCGCCGCCCCGTGCCCCGCCCGCCGGCGCCGATCACCCACCCCGCCGGACAGGGCCTAGGCTCCTCCCATGGATGGATTGGCCGACCTGCTGCGCGGGATCAGGGCCGACGAGGCCCTGTTCGACCGGCGGATCGTGCCCCCGGCGGGGTCCGTCCGACTCGACTGCCGCACGCCGCTGACCGTCTGCGCACTCGTGCGCGGCGGCGGGCGCATCGTGCCCGAGGGCGGCCCGTCGCGCGCGCTGCGCCCGGGCGACACGGCGGTGGTCCGCGGCCCGGCCCCGTTCACCTTCGTCGCCGACGCGCCCGCCGACCCGGCCACCGACGCGCCGGCCGAACTGATCTCCGGCGCCTACCGCACGCACACCGACATCGGCCGCCGGCTACCCACCGCGCTGCCCGACCTGCTGGTGGTGCCGGACCCCGACGGCGACCATCAACTCCTGGACTTCCTCTCCGCCGAGGTCGCCGCCGAGCGGCCGGGCCAACAGGTCGTGCTCGACCGCCTGCTCGACTGGTTGCTCGCCTGCACGCTGCGCGCCTGGTTCGACCTCCCCGAGGCGCACGCCCCGCAGTGGTACCTGGCCCTGGCCGATCCGATCGTGGGCGCCGCCCTGCGCGCCGTACACGACGCCCCGGCCCGCCCCTGGACGATCGCCGCCCTGGCCGCCGAGGCCGGCGTGTCCCGCACCTCGCTCGCCGAACGCTTCACCGCCCGCGTCGGCCAACCCCCGCTCACGTACCTGACCGAGTGGCGGATGGCCCTGGCCGCCGAGCTGCTCACCGAACCCGACGCCACGGTCGCCGCCGTGGCCCGCCGGGTCGGCTACGCGGACGCGTTCGCGTTCAGCACCGCCTTCAAACGGGTCCGCGGCCTGAGCCCGTCGGCCCACCGCGCCGCGTAGTACCGACCCGCCGCGAATCCGCGCGGCGAACGAGGTTCCGGACGCACGCACATGCCCCCCGGCTTCTCACCCATGGTTGCCGGGCGAAGCGCGAAGCAGGCTGGACGCATGACAACCACGAACCGACCCGCATCGCGGCACCCGATCCTCGTCCTGGGCGGCACCGGCAAGACCGGCAGCCGCGTGGCCGCCGCCCTGCGCGCCCGGGGAGCCGACGTCCGGGTCGCCTCCCGATCCACCGAGGTGCCCTTCGACTGGTCCGACGAGAGCACCTGGGATCGCGTCCTGGACGGCGTCCGTGCCGTCTACCTGGTCCCGCTGGACGGCGCCGAGGCCGGTCCCGCCTTCGTGCGTCGGGCGGTCGCCGCCGGCGTCGAGCGCATCGTCCTGCTCTCCGCGCGGGGCGTCGACACCCCCGGCTACTTCGCCGCGGACGATCCGGCCACGCGGGCCCGACTCGACCTCGAGGCGGCCGTGCGCGGCGCCGGCCCGGCGTGGACGATCCTGCGCCCGGGGTGGTTCGCGCAGAACTTCAGCGAGGGCCTGTTCCGCGACGGCATCCGCGCGGGCGAGCTGGTCCTGCCGACCGGCACCGCGGCGGTGTCCTTCGTCGACACCGAGGACATCGGCGCCGTGGCCGCCGCCGCCCTGCTCGACCCCGGCCACGACGGCGAGACCTACGAACTGTCCGGACCCCGGGCGGTGACCTTCGACGCCGCGCTGACCGAGATCGCCGCGGCCGGCGGTCTGCGGGCCGACTACGTGGCCGCCGACCCCGACGAGTACGCCGCCGCCCTGATCGCCCAGGGTGTGCCCGAGGTCGAGGTGGCCATGTGGACCTCCGCCCTGGGCAGCATCCATCGCGGCCTGGAGGCCGCGATCTCCGACGGCGTCCCGCGCGCGCTGGGCCGCCCGGCCCGCGACTTCACCGAGTTCGTGCGCTCGGCCGCCCCCACCGGCGCCTGGACGCCCTGACCCCCGACCACCCACCCGCCGGGCCCGTCCGACCACTGCGGACGGGCCCGCCCGCACGCCCGCGACCGAATTCCCACCGCCCCGCCGGATGTCCCGCCCGCGCCGCCGGAGAAGGCGAAAAGAATCCGGCCCGCAATCACCCGACCGCATTCCCGATGCCACCCGCCGAATCACCGCGCTCACCCATCGCGTCCGAAAGCGGCACGCTCGGTATCGGCCGCCGAAACCTTCCGCCCGAATTCACTCTTTCGCCGGCGCGGCGCACCGGATATCCATCCCGCCGGCAAAACAATCACGCGCAACCGCAACCACCCGAACAGCCGATGAATACCAACCCCGGCGACACCCGATTCCCGGCGGCCCGCACCACCGCGCGCATTACCGCCGCAGCGCCGCGGAAAAGTCCCGGCCGCCGCTTTCCGCCACGCCCCGGTCCGCGTCCCGGCCCTCGCCGGCCCACCCGCCGGAGCCCGACGACCGGCGACGGCCCCCGACTTCGCGGGCGTAACGCGCCCCAGGGCGGGCATTCTCAAGACAGGTTCGGGATCGTCCGAGCGACCCCGACGCCGACGACCGGTCCCTGTCCTGTCCCTCCGACCCCACCCTCCCCGAACATCCGTCTCGTCCCACCGGCATCCGGTCGCCGCCGATCCCCGGCCCGGCAGGCGTGTGCGACCGCGCCCGAGCCCGGAAACCCGGGCCCATCGGCACGATCACGCAGATCACCGGACCGTCCCGCACACTGGGGGACCAACCGCTCGAAGCCGCTGCGGACCGACGTGACCCAGGTCACCCTCGTGGAGGCGTAACACTTGTACCGATCGGAGCGATGCCTTGAGTGGCGCCGGCAGCGCCGACGGGTCCGGTCCCGCGGATCCGTCATCGATTCGGTGTAGTTGCGGCGCCGCAGCATGCCCGCGTGAACCGAGAGGTTATTTGTGACCCCGAGCTCGTCCAGCACGCTTCCCAACAGAATCGCCGAATCGGAATCTCTGGTGGCGCTCATCGAGCGCGGCCGTGCCGAAGGATCGATTACCGGCGAGGACATACGCCGAGCCTTCGAAACGGATGCCATCCCTGCGACGCAGTGGAAGAGCATCCTCCGCAGCCTCAACGAGGTTCTTGACGAGGCGGGTGTGACGCTGACCGTCAACCCGGTCAAAGAGACCCAACGGAGAGACGTAGCCACAACTCGGCGATCTGTCAAGAAGACGCTATCCACGCGCTCAACCCGTGTCAAGAACACAGAGACCTTGCCCGCGCAAGCCACGCCCGCGGCAACGGAATCGGGAGAGTCCGTCGTGGAATCTGCTCCGAAGCCGAAGAAGGCCGCAGCCAAGAAGAAGACCGCGGCCAAGAAGACCACGTCCGCCACCACCACCGAGACGACCCCCGTCGAGCCGAGTGTCCCCAAGGACGCCGACGAGGCGTTGGTCGAAGAGGACCTGTTCGACGAGCCCGGCGACGCCGTGGCCCCCGAGGTCGGGCCCAGCGGTTTCGTTCTCACCACCGACGAGGACGACGCCCCGCAGCAGCAGGTCACCACCCCGGGTGCCACCGCGGACCCGGTCAAGGACTACCTGCGGCTGATCGGCAAGGTCTCGCTGCTCAACGCCGAGCAGGAGGTGTCGATCGCCAAGCGCATCGAGGCCGGCCTGTTCGCGCTGGAGAAGCTGGACACCGAGCCCGGTCTGACCCCGCAGTTCCGGCACGAGCTGGAACTGGTCGCCGAGGACGGCAAGCGGGCCAAGAACCACCTCCTGGAGGCCAACCTCCGCCTGGTGGTCTCGCTGGCCAAGCGCTACACCGGCCGCGGCATGCTCTTCCTGGACCTGATCCAGGAGGGCAATGTCGGTCTCATTCGTGCGGTCGAGAAGTTCGACTACACGAAGGGCTTCAAGTTCTCCACCTACGCCACGTGGTGGATCCGGCAGGCGATCACCCGGGCCATGGCAGACCAGGCGCGGACGATCCGCATCCCGGTCCACATGGTCGAGGTGATCAACAAGCTCGCCCGCGTGCAGCGCCAGATGCTCCAGGACCTGGGCCGCGAGCCCACCCCGGAGGAGCTGGCCAAGGAACTCGACATGACGCCGGAGAAGGTCGTCGAGGTCCAGAAGTACGGGCGCGAGCCGATCTCGCTGCACACCCCCCTCGGCGAGGAGGGCGACAGCGAATTCGGTGACCTGATCGAGGACACCGAGGCGATCCGACCGGCCGACGCGGTCAGCTTCACCCTCCTCCAGGAGCAGCTGCACTCGGTCCTGGACACCCTCGCCGAGCGCGAGGCCGGGGTGATCTCGATGCGCTTCGGGCTCACCGACGGTCAGCCCAAGACGCTGGACGAGATCGGCAAGGTCTACGGGGTGACGCGCGAGCGCATCCGGCAGATCGAGTCGAAGACGATGTCCAAGCTGCGCCACCCGTCCCGCTCCCAGGTGCTGCGCGACTACCTGGACTAGTGGCAGGACCCCGGGTACGGACGGACCGCCACGGCGGCGCCCTCCGTCCGTACCCGGCGCAATCCCCCCGCGCCACAGCACCACCTCGACGCTCGGCCGATCCCCCAAGTGCGGACATCGGCCGATTCGTCCCCTCCGCCGATTCGCGAACTCCCGCGTGCGGCAAGGGAGTCGACCGCAGGAGCCCACCGGTCGCCGCCTACCATCGGCGGTGAGCCGTTCGGCCCCTCCGGCGACCACGAGGTGTTGAGATCATGACCGAGAACGCGGAATCCCGACTGTGGTCGACCGACCCGGAGGGCGCGCCCGCGCCGGCCGGCGTCGACGTCACGGTGCCCAGCGTCGCCCGCGTCTACGACTTCCTGATCGGCGGCAAGGACAACTACGCGGCCGACCGCGAGGTGGCCCGGAAGCTGATCGCGGTGGCACCCGACCTCGCGCGCGACGCCGGCGCGCATCGGCGCATCCTGCACCGGGGCGTGCGCTTCCTGGTCGAGCAGGGTGTCCGGCAGTTCCTCGACATCGGGTCCGGGCTGCCGACCGCGCAGAACACCCACCAGGTCGCCCAGGCGGTGGCGGCGGACAGCACCGTGGTCTACGTCGACAACGACCCGATCGTGCTCGCGCACGGGCGTGCGCTGCTGGCCGAGAACGAGCGGACCACGGTGATCACGGCCGATCTGCGCGAACCCGGGTCGATCCTGAAGAACCCCGAGGTGTTGCGCCTGATCGACTTCGACCGGCCGGTCGCGCTGATGTTGCTGGGCGTCATCCACCACATCAACGACGACGAGGACCCGGCCGGCCTGCTGCGCACCTACCTCGACGCGCTGCCGTCCGGGAGTTGGCTGTTCCTGACCCACTTCCTGCGCGGCGGTCCGGAGTCGGAGCAGATGGAGCGGGTCATGCAGGGCTCGCACAAGAGCGGCCGGTTCCGCGAGCGCGCGGAGATCGCCGCCTACCTCGACGGCCTGGAGCCGGCCGACCCGGGCCTGGTGTACGTCGACCTGTGGCGCCCGGAGGAGCCGGTCGACGAGGCCGACCTCACGGTGAGCCAACGCCTGGTCCTCGGCGCGGTCGCCCGCAAGCCGTAGCGGGCCGGCGGGCCGTGGCGGTCCGGCGGGGGTGGCGGTGGTGCGTGGGCGGTGTTCGCACGATGCATACGATGAGGCCATGAGCACGCCGATCGCGGACGATCCGGCCCGGTGGATCGGGCGGGATCTGCATCTGGAGGTGTCCGGGGCGGGCGGGCGGCGGGCCGGGCTGATCCGGGCGATCCGGGAGGCTATCCGCAGCGGACGGCTGGGGCCGGACACGCCGTTGCCGCCGTATCGTTCGCTGGCGGCGGATCTGGGCATCGCGCGCAACACCGTCGCCGACGCGTACGCGGAGTTGGTCGCCGAGGGCTGGTTGACCGCGCGGCAGGGGTCCGGGACGCGGGTGGCCCGGCGGGCCGAGCCGTTGGCCGCGCCGCGCCGCCGGGCCAGGGTGCGGCCGGTCGCCGGGAATCCGGCGGGGCCGACGTACAACCTGCGCCAGGGGCAGCCCGACGCGGCGTCCTTCCCGCGCGCGGCGTGGGTGGCCTCGGCGCGGCGGGCGTTGAACGCGGCGCCGAGCGAGGCGTTCGGGCCCGGGGATCCGCAGGGGCGCCCGGAGTTGCGGGCCGCGCTGGCGGACTACCTCGCACGGGTGCGGGGGGTGCGTACCCATCCGGACCGGATCGTGGTCTGCTCCGGGTTCGCGCACGCGTTGCGGTTGTTGTTCGGCGGGGTGTTGCGGGGGCCGGCCGCGGTGGAGGCGTACGGACTCGCCTTCCATCGCTCCATCCTGGCCGCGGCGTCGGTGCGCACGTTGCCGCTGGCGATCGACGAGCACGGCGCCGACACGGCCGGGTCGGCCGCGTTGGCGCGGGCGCGGGTGGCGGTGCTCACTCCGGCCCACCAGTTCCCCACCGGCGGGCCGCTGCCGCCGGAGCGTCGGGTCGCCGCGCTCGACTGGGCGCGGGCGGCCGGCGGGATCGTGGTGGAGGACGACTACGACGGGGAGTTCCGCTACGACCGGCGGCCGGTGGGCGCGGTCCAGGGCATGGATCCGGACCGGGTGATCTACGTCGGTTCGGTGAGCAAGAGCCTGTCGCCCGCGATCCGGCTCGGCTGGATGGTGTTGCCCGGGCATCTGGTCGAGGACGTGCTCGCGGTGAAGGGACAGCGCGAGGCGTGGGCCGGGGTCACCGATCAGCTCACGCTGGCCGACTTCATCGAGGGCGGCCACTACGACCGGCACATCCGCCGGATGCGGCAGCGTTATCGGGCCCGCCGGGACCACCTTGTGGCGGCGCTGGCCGAACACGCGCCGCACGTGAGCGCGACGGGGATCGCCGCCGGCCTGCACGCGGTGCTGCAACTACCGCCAGGCACCGAGCCGGCCGCCATCGCAGCGGCCGAACGCGAGGGCCTGGCCCTGGACGCCCTGTCCGTCTTCCGCCACCCCGACACCGACTCCCCCGTCCGCGACGGCCTGGTGGTCGGCTACGCCACGCCCCCGGACCACGCATACCCGACAGCGGTAACGGCACTGTGCCGAGCCCTGACGACGGCAACGGCGTAACCACGCCCCCGAGCACCACCAAACCCGCATCCGGAAAGCCCACACCACCCGCCCGGCCGGCACTCACACCCCGACGATCAGCGGACGACTCCCCCACTCCCCACAAACCACCCACCTCCACCCCACCGGAACCCACCCCACCCACCTCCCCGGCACTCACACCCCGACGATCAGCGGACGACTTCCCCAACTCCCTGCGGACCGCCCGCCTCCGCCCCACCGGAACCCACCCCACCCACCTCCCCGGCACTCGCAACCCGACGATCAGCGGACGACTCCCCCGACTCCCCACAGACCACCCGCTCTCGCCCCGCCGGAGTCCACTCCGGCCGCCTCCCCGGCACTCACACCCCGACGATCAGCGGACGACTCCCCCGACTCCCCACAGACCACCCGCCTCCGCCCCACCGGAACCCACTCCACCCCACCTCCCCGGCACTCACAACCCGGGGATCGGCGGGCGACTCCCCCGACTCCCCACAGACCGCCCTCCTTCGCCCCGCCGGAGCCCGCTCCGCCCACCTTCCCGGCACTCACACCCCGACGATCGGCGGGCGGCTCCCCCGGCTCCCCGCGGACCGCCCGCTCTCGCCCCGCCGGAGTCCACTCCGGCCGCCTCCCCGGCGCTCGCGCCCCGATGCTCGGTGGGCGGCTTCCTCACTCCCCCGCAAACCACCCGCCCTCGCCCCCGCCGGAGCCCGCTCCCCCCGGCTCCCCGGCGCCGCGGGCCCCGCGGTCCGGCGGGCGGCGGCGGCGCCTTGTGGTTTCGGCTCGCACGCCGGTCAGGCGAGTGCGTTGACGATTGTGGTGAAGGCGGTGGGGAGGCGGTGGGCGGCGGGGACGATCAGGCGGGCGGTTCGGGGATGGGCGCGGGCGGTGAGGAGGGCTTCGGTGAGTACGCGGTGGCGGCGGGAGAGGCGGCGCCAGTCGCTTTCGTAGCGCTCGGGGCGGCCCGCCCGCACGGCCGCGACCAGGGCGCGGGCCGAGGCCAGGGCCAGGGCGACGCCCTCGCCGGTGAGCGCGTCGGTGTAGCCAGCCGCGTCGCCCACGAGCAGCACCCGGCCCGCGACGCGGCTGCGCACCCGCCGGCGCAGCGGCCCCGCACCGCGTACCTCGCCGCCCGCCGCGCCCGCGAGCCGTTCGCGCAGGGCCGGGAACGCGGCGAGGTGGTCGGCGTAGGTGCGACCGCGCGGGCCGAGCATGGCGACGCCCACCAGGTCCGGGCCGACCGGGGTCACATACGCCTCGCCGCGCGGCGACCAGTGCACCTCGACGAAATCGGTCCACGGCGCGATCCGGTAGTGCCGGCGCAGCCCGTACCGCCGCTCCCGCCGATCGCGCGGCGCGGGGCCGAGCGCGGCCCGCACCGGCGAGTGCAGCCCGTCGGCCGCCGCGAGCCAGCGTGCGGTCAGCCCGGCCGCGGTCACCGTGTGCGCGTCCTGGCGGACCTCGCCGACCCGGCCGATCCGGTGCTCCACGCCGAGGGCCAGGGCTCGTTCGTACAGCGCCGCGTGCAGCGTGGTCCGGCGCACCCCGAGCCCCGGCCCGGCCCGGAACCGCGCCTCCACCGCGTGCCGGCTGTCCACGTACCGGATCCCGGCCAACGGCCGCCCGGCGGGCGTCACCCCGAGCGCGGCGAGCGCGCCCACCCCCGCCGGCATCAGCCCCTCGCCGCACGCCTTGTCCACCGGCGCCGGGCGCGGTTCGACCACCACCACGCGCAGCCCCGCGAGCGCGCCGTGGATCGCGGTGGCCAGCCCCGCCGGCCCACCACCCGCGACGAGCAGGTCGATCACGCGATCGCCGCCGACAACGCGGCCGACTCGCAGCGGATCCGGACCACCATCAGCGCGGCGTTGAGGGTGGTGAAGGCGAGCGCGGTGATCCAGGCGCCGTGCACCAGGGGCAGCGCCGCGCCCTCCACCGCGACCGCGACGTAGTTGGGGTGGCGCAGCCAGGAGAGCCGATACGGCCCGCGCCGGATCAGCGGCGACCCGGGCACGACCACGACCTGGGTGTTCCAGTGCGGCCCGAGCGCGGTGACGCACCACCAGCGCAACGCCTGCGCGGCCACCGTGAGCGCGACCATGGTCCACCCGAGCGCGGGTACGAACGGCCGGTCGGCCAGGCCGACTTCGAGTACGCACGCGGCCAGCAGGCCGACGTGCAGCACGACCATCGGCGGATAGTGCCCCCGCCCACTGACCACGCCGCCGCGAGCCAGACTCCAGGCCAGGTTGCGCCGCGCGACCACGAGTTCGGCGAGCCGTTCGAGGGCGACCAGGCCGACCAGGGCGAAGTACCAATACATCGCGACCTACCACTCCACCAGGACGAGTTCGGAGCAGAACCCGGGGCCCATCGCGATCATCAGGCCGGGGGTCCCGGGTTCCGGCCGGGCGGCGATCGTGTCGCGCAGCACGTGCAGCACCGACGTCGAGGACAGGTTCCCGGTCGCGGCCAGGGACCGCCAGGTCATATCGAGGGCGCCGGCGGGCAGGTCCAGCGTCTCGGCGACCGCCTCCAGCACCCTGGGGCCGCCGGGGTGGCACACCCATGCGGTGATGTCGGCCGTGGTCAGGCCGTGGTCGGCGAGGAAGTCCCGGACGTCGCCGCCGAGGTGGGTGCGGGCCATCTCCGGCACGTCGGCGCCGAGCACGATGCGAAAGCCGGAGCCACCCACGTCCCAGCCCATCACCCGCTCCGAGTCGGGATACATCCGGCTGCGCGCGGCGATCACCTCGGGCCCGTGCCCGTGTCCCGGCTCGCGGTCGTCCCCGCAGACCACCACCGCCGCCGCGCCGTCGCCGAACAGCGCGCTCGCCACCACGTTGGCCATCGACGCGTCGTCGCGCTGGAGGGTGAGCGAGCACAACTCGACCGAGACCAACACCGCGACCCCGTCGGGCCGGTCGCGCAGGTAGTCGTGCAATCGGGCGATCCCGGCCGCGCCCGCCACGCAGCCCAGGCCGAACACCGGCAGGCGTTTGACGTCCTCGCGCAGGCCGAGCCGGCCGACCAGGCGCGCGTCGACGGAGGGCACCGCCAGGCCGGTCACGGTGGTGAACAGGATCAGGTCCACGTCCCGCGCGCCGAACCCGGCGGCGCCGAGCGCGGACTCGATCGCCTCGGCGGCGAGGTCGACCGCGACCTCCAGCCAGACGTCGTTGGCCGCGCCGAAGTCCGCCAACTTGGCGTAGTGGTCGAGCGGCAGCGCCAGATGGCGGGTGTCCACGCGGGCACTGGCGTGCACCCGGTCGAGTACGCGCCGATCGGCGCCGGTCGGCAGGCACAGCGCCGCGAACGTGTCGGTGATCTCGGCCTGCGGGTATCGGTGCGGCGGCAGTGCACCACGGACGGCGGCGATGCGGGTCATGGCGATTCCCCTGCTGGATTAGGGGGCGGGGCTGGAACAGCGGGTGAAAAAGGCAGGTATCGGGAGGCGGGAGAGGTAGGGAACGCTGGAACAGTGCCCAGCGGGAACACGGAACCCACGTCGTTTGCCCGTAGTTGCCGCCCGCATGCGCTCCGACCCGTCCGGCCCCACCGCCGACTCGCTCGAAGGACACCCACGTGAGTGACACCGCAGCACCGAGCCGCCCCTCCCCGCGCCCCCTCGGCCGTCCCCTCGCCCGCCTGCGCGCCCGCCGCCGCGCCGGCACTCCCGGCCGCCCCGAACGGGCCCCCGTCGTCGGCCTCCTGCTCGCCTGCCACCCCGGCCCGACCGTCGCCGTCACCGCACTGACCACCGGGCTCGCGCGCGCCGCCGGCCGGGACGCGCGCGGCTGCGTACTGGTCGGCGCGGCCGTGCTCGCCGGGCAGTTGTCGGTCGGCTGGTGCAACGACGCGGTGGACGCCGAACGGGACCGGGCGGCGGGGCGGGGCGGCAAGCCGGTGGCGGCGGGTGTGGTCGGGGCCGATCGGGTGGCGCGCGCGGCCCGCCGCGCGCTCGTGGTGTGCGTTCCGCTGTCCTACGCGTCCGGGCCCGCGGCCGGCACCGCGCATCTGGTCGGCGTGGGTGCGGCCTGGGCGTACGACCTCGGGGTCAAGGGCACGGCCGGGTCGTGGGTGCCGTACGCGATCGGATTCGGCAGCCTGCCGGCGTTCGTCGCGTTCGGGTTGCCGGGCCGGCCCGGGCCCACCTGGTGGATCGTCGGCGCCGCCGCGCTGCTCGGCTGCGGGGCGCATCTGGCGGACGCGCTGCCGGACCTGGCCGGCGATCGTGCGACGGGGGTGCACGGCCTGCCGCACCGGCTCGGTTCGACCGGGGTCCGGGCGCTCACCCCGCTGCCGCTCCTCGCCGCCACCGCGCTGCTCGCGTACGGCCGGCCGGATCGCGCGGGCCGACTCGCCCTGCTCGGCGCGGGCACCCTCGCCGCGGCCGGCGCCGTGCTCGGCGGCCGGCGGCCCCGGATCCCGTTCGCGTCCTCCGTGGCGGTCGCCGCGATCGACGTTGTGCTGCTGCTGCGCCGGGGTACCGGGATCGCACGGGCGGGTTCGCGTGACGTCGAACGATCATCACGCCAATGCGCGTAGACCCGTCCCCGCCAGAGCTGTTTCGGTATGCCCTGAAAAAGGGCTGATGGGATCAAATAGAATGATCGCCGCTTGACAGTCTGTCAAATTGGATCTTCGTATTTAACAATCTGTCCCATTGTCCCGCTCAGAGCATCAGGAAATCATTCATGCCCATAGCTCGATCCAGGATCAGTCCAAACCGCCCGCAGATCGGTCACCCCGAGCCAGCTCGTGCCGTGCCGGCACCTCTGTCCCCTCACACTGGAGGAACCCGCACATGAGCGGTCGCTTCACCCACCGCCGTCTGATCGCGTCCGCCGCGACCCTGATCGCGGGATCCATGCTGTTGACCGCCTGTGGCGACGACGGCGGCGACAGCGCGCTCGGCAAGAAGGACGAGAACGCCCCGTTCTTCAAGATGCTGCCGCCCGACGTCCAGAAGTCCGGCAAGATCACGATCGGCTCCGAGGTCGCCTACGCGCCCATCGAGTTCATGAAGGACGGCAAGGCGGTCGGCGTCGACCCCGAGCTGGCCGCGGCGCTCGCCAAGCAGCTGGGCGTCAAGTACGACTACAAGAACTCGCAGTTCGACTCGCTGATCACCGGCATCACGTCCAAGCGCTTCGACATCGTGATGTCCGCGATGACGGACAAGAAGGAACGCCAGGGCCAGGGCCTGTCGTTCGTCGACTACTTCCGCGCGGGCACCTCGATCCTGGTACAGAAGGGCAACCCGCAGAAGATCACGTCGCTCGACGACCTGTGCGGGAAGACCGTCGCGCTCCAGCAGGCGACCACCAACGAGGACGTCGCCACCGCCCAGTCCAAGAAGTGTCAGGACTCGGGCAAGGGCGCGATCACCATCCAGAAGTACGAGCACGACGGCGAGGCCCTGCTCAAGCTGAAGAGCGGCGCCGCCGCGGCCGACCTCAACGACTTCCCCGTCGCCGCGTACAACGCGCAGACCTCCGGCGACGGAAAGGACTTCGAGGTCACCGGCGACCAGATCGATGCCGGCCTGTACGGCATCGGCGTCGGCAAGGACAACACGCAGCTCCAGCAGGCGTTGAAGTCGGCCCTGGAGGCGCTGATCAAGAACGGCGAATACGCCAAGGTCCTGGCCAACTGGAAGGTCGAGGCCGGCGCCGTCTCCGAGGTCACCATCAACGGCGCCACCTCCTGATCACGGGGTCCGGCCCGCCTCGTCGCCCGACGGCCGGGCCGGACCCGACCCGCGTCCGCCCGACCGCGTCCGTACTCGTGCTCCAAGAGGAGGTCACCCGCCCGTGACCACGCCCGCAACACCCCCTGCCGACAAACAGCCGGTCAAGCGGGAACCCATCAAGGCCATCCCCGTACCGCACTACGGCCGCTGGGTCGCCGCCGTCGTGGTCCTCGCCCTGGTCGGCCTGCTGATCAACGCGTTCGCCAGTGCGAAGATCCACTGGGACGTGACCGGCGACTACCTCTTCGACGACCAGATCATGAAGGGCGCCGGCAACACCCTGCTGATCAGCCTGGCGGCCATGGCGGTCGGGCTCGTCCTCGGTGTGCTGGCGGCGATCATGCGCCTGTCCGGCAACCCGGTCACCTCGACCGTCGCCTCGGTCTACATCTGGTTCTTCCGCGGCACCCCGGTCCTGGTGCAGTTGCTCATCTGGGGCAACCTCGCGCTGGTCTTCCCGACCATGTTCGGCCAGAACACCAACGACGTGATCACCCCGTTCATGGCGGCGCTGCTCGGCCTCGGCATCAACGAGGGCGCCTACATGGCGGAGATCGTGCGCTCCGGCATCCAGTCGGTGGACGAGGGCCAGACCGAGGCGGCGCACGCGCTCGGCATGTCCAAGGGCCGCACCCTGCGCCGGATCGTGCTGCCGCAGGCGATGCGGGTGATCGTGCCGCCGACCGGCAACGAGTTCATCAACATGCTCAAGACGTCCTCGCTCGCCAGCGCGGTGGTCTATCCCGAAGTGCTGCAGAAGGCGAAGGACGTGTACACGCACAACCTCGCGGTGATGGAACTCCTCTTCGCCGCATGTTTCTGGTACCTGCTGCTGACCACGGTGTTCAGCATCGGCCAGTACTACCTCGAGCGCTACTTCGCTCGTGGATCCAGTCGAGCCTTGCCGCCCACGCCGCTCCAGCGGATCATGGCCAGTGTGTTCAGCACCCGGCGCCAGGGGGTCGAGACCCGATGACGACCAATCTCGACAAGCCCGCCCCCCGCCCGGCCGAGCCCGGTCGGGTGATGGTCCGGGCCCAGGACGTCTGCAAGTCGTTCGGCCCGCTCGAAGTGCTCAAGGGCATCGACCTGGAGGTCGCGACCGGCGAGGTCATGTGCATCGTCGGCCCCTCCGGCTCCGGCAAGTCCACCTTCCTGCGCTGCATCAACCACCTGGAGAAGGTCAACGCCGGGCGGTTGTGGGTGGACGGACAGCTCGTCGGCTACCGGGAGAAGGACGGCAAGCTCTACGAGCTGAAGGACAGCGAGGTCGCGCTCAAGCGGCGCGACATCGGCATGGTCTTCCAGCGCTTCAACCTGTTCCCGCACATGACCGCCGCGGGCAACATCATGGAGGCGCCGACCCAGGTCAAGGGCATGGGCAAGACCGAGGCCCGGGCCCGCGCGCACGAGCTGCTGGCGCGGGTGGGTCTGGCCGACAAGGCCGACGCCTACCCCTCGCAGCTGTCCGGCGGCCAGCAGCAGCGGGTGGCCATCGCCCGGGCGCTGGCGATGGACCCCAAGCTGATGCTCTTCGACGAGCCCACCTCGGCGCTCGACCCCGAACTGGTCGGCGAGGTGTTGGAGGTCATGCGCGGGCTGGCCGAGGACGGCATGACGATGATCGTGGTCACCCACGAGATGGGCTTCGCCCGCGAGGTGGGCGACTCATTGGTGTTCATGGACGACGGGTTGGTCGTCGAGGCGGGTCATCCGCGCGAGGTACTGGCCAACCCGCGGCACGAGCGCACGAAGGCGTTCCTGTCCAAGGTGTTGTGACCTCGGCGTAGCGCGCGTCCGGTCGGGCCGGCGGCCGTCCTGCTCCGTCCGGGGCGGCTCGCCGGCCCGGACGGAGCAATTCCGTTCGAGTCGTGGCGCGCGTGGGGTAGGGGCACCGGTGTTGCCCGGCTCGGGAGTCCGGGGATCCACCACCGCGGAGGAATCCGTCATGCCGC
The DNA here is from genome assembly GCF_042793325.1 of Embleya sp. NPDC056575. NCBI lineage: Bacteria > Bacillati > Actinomycetota > Actinomycetes > Kitasatosporales > Streptomycetaceae > Embleya > Embleya sp. NPDC056575. Next base: position 39,625 of record NZ_JBHTVA010000047.1, on the reverse strand, counting down.
ACACCGCCGACCGCCTCGCCGCACTGGCTCAGCAGGTCCTCGGCCGCCCGTCGCCGATCCGGATCCGGGCCTGGGACGGCAGCGAGGCCGGTCCGCCGGACGGTCCGGCGCTGGTCGTGCGCAATCGCCGTGCGCTGCGTCGGCTGTTGTGGTCGCCGGGCGAACTCGGCTTCGCCCGCGGCTGGGTGTCGGGCGACCTCGACGTGGACGGCGACCTCTACGACGCGCTGACCCGGCTGTCCGGTCTGGCGCTCAACCGCGACGAGCCCGTGCCGGCGGGGCCGGTGGGCGGCGTCTTCGGGGCGGCCCCGCGCGGACCCGCCGCCCGGCTGCGCGAGGCCGGGCGTACCGCGCGCGCCACGGCCCGCCCGCTGGGCACGGTGCTCTCCCTGACCGGGCTGCCGGTGCCGCCGCCGGCGCCCGCCGAGGAGGTTCGGCGCCGCCGGGGCGTGCTGCACAGCGTGCGCCGCGACCAGGAGGCGATCCGGCACCACTACGACGTCGGCAACGACTTCTACGCCCTGGTCCTGGGTCCGTCGATGGTCTACTCGTGCGCCTATTGGGATCGTCCCGACGCGACGTTGGAGGACGCCCAGCGGGCGAAGCTGGACCTGATCTGCCGCAAGCTCGCGCTCGGCCCCGGCATGCGGCTGCTCGACGTCGGCTGCGGGTGGGGCTCGATGGCGCTGCACGCCGCCGAGCACTACGGCGTGGAGGTGGTCGGGATCACCATCTCGCACGAACAGGCCGACCTGGCCCGCAAACGGGTCTCCGAGGCCGGTCTGACCGGGCGGGTGGAGATCAGGATCCAGGACTACCGCGAGCACGCCGACGGCCCCTACGACGCGATCTCCTCGATCGGCATGGCCGAACACGTGGGCCGCGTGCAGTTTCGCGCCTACGCCGACACGCTGTACGAACTCCTGCGCCCCGGCGGCCGGTTGCTCAACCACCAGATCTCCCGCCGCCCGGTACCGAACGAAGAGACCTACCAGGTCGACGAGTTCATCGACCGCTACGTCTTCCCCGACGGCGAACTGGCCCCCATCGGCACCACGGTGTCGGTCCTGGAGGAGGCCGGCCTCGAAGTCCGCGACGTACACGCGCTCCGCGAACACTACGCGACCACGCTGCGCGCATGGGTGGCCAACCTCGAATCCAACCAGGAGCAGGCAGCCCGCCTGACCACCCAGGGCAGAGCCCGCGTCTGGCGCCTGTACATGGCCGCCTCGGCCCTGGCCTTCGAACAGAACCGGATCGGCGTAAACCAGATCCTGGCCGTCAAAACCCCACCCACAGGCCACTCCGGAATGCCCCCCACCCGAACCCTGTAGCCCCGGGCCGTCGCCTATCGCCCCCTCACCCACCAGGCATCCTGGGCGGCCTTGATCCTCTCCCACACCTCCCGAAACGCGTCCTCCGCCTCCGCCTCCCCCAAAACCGGCGGCTCCCCCCACTCCGCCACCGCCCCCACGGGACACCCGACCCGCTCCAAATCCGCCAACAACGCGAACCACGCCTCCCCGTCGGCCGGTTGCACCGTCGCAAGCACACCGCCGTCCACGGCGCAAAGCTCCGTGAGCGTCCCCTCGGGCCGAAGCCCCACGTCTCCCCCACCCACGTACCGCACCATCCGACCCACAACCGGAGGCGGCAGCCGAAGAATCACCAGGTCCCGCACATCGGCGACGAATTCCGTCCCGGCACGCAGCCGCAAATGCACCTGCCGCCCCTGCACATCCATGAGCACCCCCTCACGCCCCGAATACGCGTCCCGACACCACGCGTGCCGATAGCGCTCGAAGAACTCCCGCCCCCGATCGATGTCTTCCTGCGTACTCCCCGAAACCCACCGCCGAGTCGTCGATCGATATGCCATAGCGCACGTGTCCCTTCTCGTGAGTGCGGCCGACGCCGACTGCCCCACTCGCACGGTTGAGACGGGGACGCGATTCGCGTGGGCGGCGTGCCGCACCTGTGACCGTAGGGACGGTGCCGGAGGCGGGCCAGGGACGGGGTGGGCGACTTTGCCTGCGGGGTGGGACGTCGTGTCCTACTCGGTGGCGATTTGCAGGCGGTCCGCGAGGGCGAGGATCGGGGCGGAGCGGCGGTGTTCGCGGGAGGTCAGGTCGGTGATGACTCGGCGGGACGTGGCGTGGTAGCGGAGCCATTCCGGGGCGGTTTGTTCGGCTTTGAGGATGGCGTGTGTGGCTCTGGTGTCGTCGGCGAGGTCGATGTGGGCCAGGGCGCGGTCGACGTGGTGGCGGGCCTGCCACGTGGGTGGGAGGTGGTGGAGGCCGGTGATGCGGCGGGCTTCGGTCAGGGCCTGTTCGGGGCGGTCCATTTCGACGTAGGCGTTGACCGTGGCGACGCCCGCGTTGGTGGGGCCGAACGGTGTGGCGTAGTCCGTGCGGTCCGTGCCGATGCGGGCGGCGGCGGCGTTGGCGAGGCGCAGGAACTCGGCGGCGGTGTCCTTGCGTTCGGCGCGTACGGCGGCCGAGGCGGCGCGTAGGAGGAGGATGCCCCACAGCGCGACGTCGATCAGCGGTGTCTTCGTCAGCGACGGCTCGATCTTCTCCGCCGTTGCCTGGGCCACCCGTTGGGCGTCGTCTATCCGGCCCTGCTTGCTGAAGATCCAGGACAGTGTGGACATGCCGATGACTTCGAGGCGGGGGTCGTCGGAGTTCCGGGCCGCCCCGCCGGCGCGTTCCATCGCCGTGTACGCCGCGTCCTCCTTGCCGAGCGCGGCCAACGTGGTGGCCGCGACCTGGTACGCCTCGGCCAGTACGGCGAACGAGGCGGCGCGGTCGGCACCTGCGTGTTCGCGTGTGGCCGACCGGGCGTCCGCGATCAGGCGCGGCAGGATCGTGGCGATCTCCGACAGCCTCCCCTCGCGACGGATCGCCTCCGTCGACCGCAGCGCCTCGCGCAGATCGTGCACGGACGGCGATTCGCCGTCGGCGACCGCCGTTTCGTCGTCGAGCAGTTCGGCGACGGGAGTCACCGCCCGGCGCAGTGCCAGCAGGCTCGGGGACGGATCCCGGTCCGCCGCCGCTCCCTGGAACGTGGTCGGCTGCCCGATCAGCGTCGACGTCTCCACGTCGAGCGCGCCCGCGAGCGCGTTGAGTGTCGAAAGCCGGGCCGTGACGCGCTGGTTCTGCTCCAGTTTGCGGACCACGTCCACGGACACCCCCGCGACGGCGGCGAGCGATTCCTGCGTGTATCCCCTCCGCAGACGCAACCGCGCGATGCGGTCCCCGATGCTCTCTCGCATGGTCAGACTCCCGGCAGGTTGGGCGCTGCCCACCACGGTACGCCCCGATACGGGCGGGTCGGCAGCGCGAGCCGTCGGCGGCGAAGTGTTTGACCCTCACGTGGCGTCATGGCGCATTGTCGGGGGTGTGGAGGAGCACCTGACTGTGGGGCGTGTGGCCGAGTTGGCCTGTGTGAGCGTCCGGACGCTGCATCACTACGACGAGATCGGGCTTGTGCGGCCGTCCGCACGAACGAGGGCCGGCTACCGGGCCTATGCGGCCGGGGACGTGGAGCGGTTGCGGGAGGTGCTCGCCTATCGGCGACTCGGCTTCGGGCTGCGCGAGATCGCGGATCTGGTCGACGATCCCGACACCGACGCGGTCGCGCACCTGCGCCGATTGCGCGGTCTGCTGCTGGAGCAGCGCGACCGGGCCGCCGCCATGGTGACGGCCATCGACTCGGAACTGGAGGCACGGGCAATGGGGATCAGAACCACCTCGGAGGACCAACTGAAGGTATTCGGCGCACAGTTGTACGACACGATCGGATCCGCGTACCCGGTGACGCGCCGCACCGAGCCGCGCATCGCCGCGCGGGTCTGGGCAGCACTCGGCGACGCCCGAACCGTCCTGAACGTCGGCGCCGGCACCGGCTCGTACGAACCCCCGGACCGCGACGTGACCGCGGTGGAGCCGTCGGCGGTCATGCGGGCGCAGCGTCCCGCCGGCGCGGCCCCGTGCGTGGCGGCGGAAGCGGAAAGCCTCCCGTTCCCCGACCGGTCCTTCGACGCGGCCATGGCCTTCAGCACCATCCACCACTGGCGGGACCCGATCGCCGGACTGCGCGAGATGCGGCGGGTGGCCCGGCGCGTGGTGGTGTTCACCCACGACGCGCACGACACCGCGTGGCGGGACCGGTTCTGGCTCATCCGCGACTATCTGCCCGAGGTCACCGGACTCGTCGCCGGCCGGCCCTCGGTGCAGCGGTTGGCCGGCACGATCGGTGCCCGCCTGGAGCCGGTGCTCATCCCGTGGGATTGCGCCGACGGCTTCTTCGAGGCGTACTGGCGCCGCCCCGAGGCCTACCTGGACGAACCCGTGCGCCGCGCGATCTCGCTGTGGACCCGCGTCGGACCGGAGGCCGAACAGCGAGCGGTGGACCGGCTCCGCGACGACCTCGCCTCCGGCCGGTGGTCCGAGCGCAACGGCGACCTGGCCGACCTCGACGCGGCGGAACTGGGCCTGCGCCTGCTCGTGGCCTGAACACGGCCGCCGGACCCGCGGAATGGTTGTCGGCAGCGTTTGCCGGAAAAGCACCCCTCGGTGAACGGGAGGGGACCGATGGCCGTTCGTGGTGCGGCACCCGTATGGCGGAAGGTCGCGGCGGTCGCGCTGGGAGTGCTGCTCGCGATTGTTTCGGCGGGTTGCGGCGGCGATGGCGGCAATGCCGCTTCAAGCTCTGCGGAGCAGGATTCCGTACCGGATGAAGGGCGACTGCGGAAGTACCTGGACGGCTACGTCGCATTGCTCAACGCGGGCGACGTGTCGAAGTTGGCCCGGCATCTCGACATCGGCGGTGACCGAGGCAAGCAGGACGCCGAACTGCGGATGAAGGAGCACGGCCGGCAGCATTGGCGCGACGTCACCTACACGTGGAATCAACCGGTCTCCGTCGACCTGTACGACGTCAAGATCAAGGCATTCGCCGCCGCCACGTCCTCGTGGGTGCACGTCGACGAGAAGGTGGTCTGGAAGCGTTCCCGCGATCGGTGGGTGATCGTGTCGCACATTCCGGCGACAGCCGACCCGAGGAAACCGCACTCGGTCACCGGGCTCAGTCCGGTACCCGACCTCGACCCGAAGAGCCTCGCGCCGAAGGCGTGGCGCCCGAACTCCGGTTGAGTCCGCGGCCGTTCCTCCGACGCGATGGCGGTTGCCTCAGACCTCCCGGGCCTGGTCCAGTCTGCCCTGGAGTTTGCGCATGCCGGCCAGCCAGCGGTCCGGGTCGGCGGCTCGGCCCGCGTACATGTGGGCCACGTCCGGGTGGGGCAGGATCAGGAACGGGGCGCCCGCCGCGACCGCGTCGACCACCATGTCGGCGACCTGCTCCGGCTCCACCGCGTCGTCGTCCAGGAGCAGGCGGGCGGCCGGGCCGGAGGCGTCCAGGAGGGCCGTACGCACACCGCGAGGGCAGACCGCCTGGACCGTGATGCCCTTGGCGCCGTACGTGATCGCCATCCACTCGGCGAACGCGTACGCCGCGTGTTTGGTGACCGCGTACGCCGACGCGTCCAACATGGTGAGCAGCCCGGCGGCGGAGACCGTGGTGACCAGGTGGCCGCGACCGCGCGCCAGCCAGGCCGGGGTGAGCAGTCGCGCGGCGCGTACGTGCGCCATCACGTTGACGTCCCAGGACTGCTCCCACGCCTCCTCGGGCGCGTCCAGGCCGACGCCCGCGCCGATGCCGGCGTTGGCGCAGTAGACGTCGACCTCGCCGAGCGCCGCCCGGGCCCCGGAGATCAGCGCCGCGACGCCCGCCTCCGTGGCCGCGTCGCCCGGCACCGCGACGGCGTCGATGTCGGCGGCCACCGCGTGGCACGCCTCCGGGTCGAGGTCGTTGACCACCACCCGCGCACCGGCGGCGGCGAAGCGGCGGGCCAGGGCCGCGCCGATCCCCGCGCCACCCCCGGTGACCACCACGCCCGCCCCCGCGAGCACCGTCACCCCACACCGCCGGACAGGCTCACGCCGCCGTCCACGAGCAGCGTCTGGCCGGTGATCCACCCCGCCTGCTCGGACAGCAGGAACGCCACCGCGCCGGCCACGTCCTCGGGCACGCCGAGCCGGCCCATCGGGTACGCCGCCGCGACCTCCTCCTCGCGACCCTCGTACAGCGCGGTCGCGAAGACGGTCTTGACCACGGCCGGCGCGACCGCGTTCACCCGTACGCGCGGGCCGAGTTCGCTCGCGAGCTGCGCGGTCAGGTGGGTCAGCGCGGCCTTGCTCACGCCGTAGAAGCCGATCCCGTGCGCGGGCCGCTCGCCGGCCATCGAGGACACGTTGACGATGGCGCCGCCGTGTTCGCCCAGCCACGCCTTGTACACCCGCTGGGTCCAGGCCAGCGCGGCGAGCAGGTTGACCTCCAGGATCTTGCGCCCGGCGTCGAGGTCGAGTTCGACCAGCGGGCCGTAGACGGGGTTGATCCCGGCGTTGTTGACCAGCATGTCGATCCGGCCGAACGCCTCCAGGGTCGCGGCCACGGCGGCGTCCTGGTGGGCCGGGTCGTGCGCCTTGCCCGCGACGCCGATGGCATGCTCCGGGCCGCCGAGCGAGGCGACCACCTCGGCCAGGGTGTCCGCGCCGCGCGCGGTCACGCAGACCCGGTCGCCGCGCGCGACCAGCGCCTGGGCGATGCCCAGGCCGATGCCGCGGCTGGCGCCGGTGACGATGGCCACGGGGCGGGAGGTGTCGGTCACTGGGTGGTTGCCTCTCGATCGGAACGGGGTGCGCGGTTCACTGGTCCGCGTCTCGGTAGGGCTTGAGTTCGCGGTGGGCGAGCGAACGACGGTGTACCTCGTCCGGTCCGTCGGCCAGGCGCAGCGTGCGGGCGTGCGTCCACAACGAGGCGAGGACGAAGTCCTGGGACAGGCCGCCGGCGCCGTGCGCCTGGATGGCCTTGTCCAGGATCCATTCCACGGTGCTCGGCGTGGCGATCTTGATCGACTGGATCTCGCGGTGCGCGCCGCGGTTGCCGACGGTGTCCATCAGCCACGCGGTCTTCAGCACGAGCAGCCGCAACTGCTCGATGCGCACCCGGGATTCGGCGATCCACTCCTGGATCACCCCCTGCTCGGCCAGCGGCCCGCCGAACGCCTCGCGCGCCAGTACCCGGCGGCACATCAGTTCCAGGCCGCGCTCGGCCATCCCGATCAGCCGCATGCAGTGGTGGATCCGCCCGGGGCCCAGCCGGGCCTGGGCGATCGCGAAGCCGTCGCCGGCGTTGCCGACGAGGTTGGTCGCGGGCACCCGTACGTCCTCGAAGACCACCTCGGCGTGTCCGCCGTGCGGGCCGTCGGTGTAGCCGAAGACGTGCATCCCGCGACGGATGTCCACCCCCGGGGTGTCGCGCGGCACCAGGATCATGCTCTGCCGGCGGTGGCGCGGCGCGTCGGGGTCGGTACGGCCCATCACGACCAGGATCTCGCAGGCGGGCGCCATCGCCCCGGAGGACCACCACTTGCGGCCGTTGATCACGTAGTCGTCGCCGTCGCGCACGATGCTCGTGGTGATGTTGGTGGCGTCGGAGGAGGCCACGTCGGGCTCGGTCATGCAGAACGCCGAGCGGATGGTGCCGTCGAGCAGTGGCCGCAGCCAGCGCTCGCGCTGCTCCGGGGTGCCGAAGTCGTGCAGCAGCTCCATGTTGCCGGTGTCCGGCGCGGCGCAGTTCAGCGCCTCCGGGGCCAGGTGCGGACTGCGCCCGGCGATCTCGGCGAGCGGCGCGTATTGCAGGTTCGTCAGTCCCGCGCCCTCCTCGCCCGGCAGGAACAGGTTCCACAGGCCGCGTTCGCGCGCCTCGGCCTTCAACTCCTCCAGCACCGGCGGGCGGCCCCACGGGTCGGCGCCCGGAGCGGCCACCTGTTCGTCGAACACGGCCTCGGCGGGGTAGACGTGTTCGGTCATGAACGCGAGCAGCCGCTCGCGCAGTTCCTCGGTTCGGGCGTCGTAGCCGAAGTCCACCGGCGTGTACCTCCTCCTGGGTCGTTCCCGAGTCGACGGCGTCGAGTCCGTAGGGTTTTCACGAGACGTGCGCAAGGCGTGTGCGCGAGGTGCACGAGGCGTGCACGGAACACGACGCACCCGATTCACGGTACCGACCGGTCGGTATCTTGGCTAGACTGGCGTGCGTACGCTCCCGCGAAAGGTTGAACATCATGGCGGCAAGAGGTCGCGGAAACGCGGCGCCGGTCGAGTCCGACGCCGACGGGGCGTCGCTGCCGCAGCGGTTGGTGCGCATCGCCTCCCGGATGTTCGCCGAGCGTGGCTTCGAGAGCACCTCGGTCCAGGAGATCGTGGCCGCCGCGGGGGTCACCAAGGGTGCGATGTACCACTACTACGCGTCCAAGGACGACCTCCTCGTCGAGATCTACCACCGCATGCTGGCGATGCAGACCAAACGCCTGAACACCATCGCCGACGGGCCCGAGCCGGTGCTCGACCGGTTGCGCGAGGCCGCCGCCGACGTGGTGGTCACCACCCTCGGCAACATCGACGACGCGGTGGTCTACTTCCGCTCGATGCACCTGCTCACGCCCGACAAGAGCGCCGAGATCCGGGCCGAGCGTCGCCGCTACCACGAGCGGTTCCGCGCGCTGATCGAACAGGGCCAGCGCGAGGGGCTGTTGCGCCGGGACGTGTCGGCCGACATCGCCACACACAACTTCTTCGGCGGCGTGCACCACCTGAACAGCTGGTACCAGTTCGACGGACCGATGTCGCCGCGCGAGGTCGGCGACGCGTTCGCCGACCTGCTGCTGCACGGGTTGGCGCCGACGGCGGCGCGCTGAAAATTCCGTGGCATCGGCGTCGGCGTGTCACCCACAATCGAACATGCTCACCGATCATTGGCCGGTATTCGGCATCCGCGTGACCACGCCCAGACTGGAACTGCGCCCGGCGACCCAGGACGACCTGGTGGCGCTGGTGGAACTGGCCGAGAAGGGTGTGCACGCCCCCGACTACATGCCGTTCAGCCTGCCGTGGACGCGCGAGCCGCAACCGGCGAAGGTCCGGAACGCGCTGCGGTTCTACTGGGGTACGTGGGCCAACTGGCAGCCGGACGACTGGCGCCTGCTGCTTGCCGTGGTGCACGAGGGCCGGGTGATCGGGACCCAGGAGGGCAGCGCCAAGGACTTCGCCCACCGGTGCGAGATCGGCTCGGGCTCGTGGCTGGGCCTTGCCCACCAGGGGCAGGGCTTCGGCACCGAGATGCGCGCGGGGTTGTTGGAACTGGCGTTCAACGGCCTGGGCGCACGATGGGCGATCTCGGCCGCCCTGTTCGACAACGCCCCGTCGCTGGCGGTCTCGCGCCGCCTGGGCTACGTCGACGACGGCATCGACGTCCTGGCGCACGACGGTGAGCCCCGGTCCTTCCAGCGCCTGCGGCTGACCCGCGAGGCGTGGTCGGCGCATCGCACCATCCCGGTCGAGGTCACGGGCCTGGACGCCTGCCGGGACATGTTCGGCGCGTAGCCTCCCGGCGGCGACGGCCGGTGCGACGCGCTCGTCGGGCGTCACTCAGGCGGGGTCGAAGACCAATCGTTTGCTCAGCGTGGACCGTACGGGCGAGCGTTCGACACGCTCCATGACCGCTTCCCGATGGGCCTCCAGGGCCGGGTCCAGCACGAGTTCGTACCGGAATCGGGTCTGCGTCCGACCGCGCTCCAGGTGCACGCGCACGTCCACGTCGGCGTCGCCGACGCCCAGGTCCGCCAGGGCCATGCGCGCGGAGATGGCCATGCACGTGGCCAGTGCCGCCTCCAGCAGTTCGTGCGGCCGCATCCCGGCCGCACCGCCGATGCCGCCCTTGAGGGTGTCGGCCATGCCCTCGTTGTCGTCGGTCCGGAACCCGACCTGCCAGGGAGTCGGCAGCGCCGTCGCCTCGATCATGATGCCTCGCACCCGCCTCTGTGTCGGAAACCGATCAGGATCAGGAGGGTAACGACGAGCCCACATGCCGAGAACGGGATTCCGAATGTTGGACCCCCATCGGCACGCGCGCCGGGTTCGACCGGCGGGCGTCGACGGGCCCACCCCGTCGACGCCCGCCTTGTCGGGGCCCGCTCAGCCCCGTCCGAGCGCCGCCAACTGCTCGGCGAAAGGCACGACTTCGTCGGTCGTGTCGGTCGCGGACGGCGCCGGCCGGGTCGCCGGGTGCGCCGGCGACCCGGCCACCAGGTCGGCCAGTTCGCCGCCCGCGCGAGCGATCCGCGTACCCACTCCCTCGACGCCTTCCCCGGCCGCCGCGCCCCATTCGTCGGTGGCCACGTACACCGAGGTCGGTACGACCGTGGCCCGCAGGTAGGCGAACAGCGGGCGCAGCGCGTGCTCGAGGGCGAGCGAGTGCCGCGCCGTGCCGCCGGTCGCCGCGATCAGCACCGGCTTTCCGATCAGCGCGGTGTTGTCCAGGACGTCGAAGAACGACTTGAACAGCCCGCTGTAGGACGCGCTGAATATCGGCGAGACCACGATCAGCGCGTCGGCGGCGACGACCGTGTCGATCGCCGCCCGCAACCCGGGCGGCGGAAAGCCGGTGACCAGGTTGTGCGCGATGTCCACGGCGAGATCGCGCAGTTCGATCGTGTGCGCCTCGACCGCGACCTCGCGCTCGTCCAAGTGCCGGCGGGTCGCCTCGGCGAGCCGGTCGCCGAGCAGCCGGGTGGACGACGGTTTGCCGAGTCCGGCCGAGACGACGACGAGCTTCAGCGGTTCTGCCATCACTGTTTCCTTCTCCCTTTCCACGCCGGTGGGTTCGGTGACGTCAGGACGTCTGCGGGACGGCGTCGGCCGGCACCGCCGCCGCGTCGCGCCGGGCGACCAGCGCCGCGTGGGTGGGGCCGTCCGGCACCTCGGCCGGCCGTCGGGCGGCGAACTCCCGGCGCAGCACCGGCAGTACCTCCTCGCCGAACAGGTCGAGCTGTTCGAGCACGGTCTTCAGCGGCAGGCCCGCGTGGTCCATCAGGAACAGCTGGCGCTGGTAGTCGCCGAACGAGTCGCGGAAGGTCAGCGTCTTGTCGATGACCTCCTGCGGGCTGCCCACGGTCAGCGGCGTCTGGTCGGTGAACTCCTCCAGCGACGGACCGTGCCCGTACACCGGCGCGTTGTCGAAGTAGGGACGGAACTCGCGCACCGCCTCCTGCGAGTTGCGCCGCATGAAGATCTGTCCGCCGACGCCGACGATGGCCTGGTCACGCGTACCGTGCCCGTAGTGCTCGAAGCGGTCCCGGTACAGGTTGATCAGGCGCACGAAGTGGTCGCGCGGCCAGAAGATGTTGTTGGCGAAGAACCCGTCGCCGTAGTAGGCCGCCTGCTCGGCGATCTCCGGGCTGCGAATCGACCCGTGCCAGACGAACGGCGGCACGCCGTCCAGCGGGCGCGGCGTCGACGTGAAGCTCTGCAGCGGGGTACGGAAGCGGCCCTCCCAGTCCACCACTTCCTTGCGCCACAGCTCGTGGAGCAGCGCGTAGTTCTCGATCGCCAGCGGGATGCCCTGACGGATGTCCTGACCGAACCACGGGTACACCGGCCCGGTGTTGCCGCGCCCCATCATCAGGTCCACCCGGCCGTCGGCCAGGTGCTGGAGCATCGCGTAGTCCTCGGCGATCTTCACCGGGTCGTTGGTGGTGATCAGCGTCGTGGAGGTGGAGAGGATGATCCGCTCGGTCCGCGCGGCGATGTAGCCGAGCATCGTGGTCGGCGAGGACGGCACGAACGGCGGATTGTGGTGCTCACCGGTGGCGAACACGTCCATGCCGATCTCTTCGGCCTTGAGCGCGATGGCCACCATCGCCTTGATCCGCTCGTGCTCGGTCGGCTCCCGACCGGTCGTGGGGTCGACGGTGACGTCACCGACGGTGAAGATCCCGAACTGCACGATGACCACTCTCTCAGTAGTTGAACTCTCAATCACCCCGTCCAAGCAGAATCCCACGCCGGGTATTCCCACCCCCACCCGCACCCCCCGGCCGGCCGGACCACGGCGGCGGCGACAGGGCCGACCGGAGGCTCCGGGCAGCGCACAACGGGCCCGCCGCCGGTGGCGACCGGGAACGAGTGGCAGGCGGGCAGGCGACGAGCGTGAGCGACCCGGCGGGGCGAGACAGCGGGCGGCGGCGGCCTCGCAGGCCGGACCGCGCCGAACAAGGCGGCTTGACGCGCGTCCGCTCGCGCGGGATCCGCGAGCGGACCTTGGGACAGGCCCTAGTCGCGCAGGATCCGCAAGCCGATCTCGAGTTCCGTCTCCGTTACCCGGCCGGCTGCCGCCGGGTCGCCTGCCCGGATCGCGGCGACCATGGCCGCGTGGGCATCGGCTCCCGGGTCGGCCGCGGCCACTCGTAGGCCCTTTGCGTCCATTGCGGCCAGCAGGTCCAGGAGGCCGGGGCGCATGGTTACCTGGAAGACCGCGAACAGGTCCGTGAGCACCTCGTTGTGTGCCGCCGCCACGATTGCCGCGTGGAACGCGATGTCGGCGTCGATGTACGCCTCGTCGTCGCCGAGCGCCGCGGCCCGGGCGAGGAGTCTGGCGTCCAGTACCGCCAGGTCCTCGTCCGTGCGCCGCCGCGCCGCCAACATCGCGGCCCGCACCTCGATCAGGTTGCGCACCTCGTACACCTCGACCGCCGACGCCCGCCGCAGCCGCGCGGTCAGGTCCTCCGTCGGCTCGGTCGCGATCACGAAGACGCCGGACCCCTGCCGCGACTCGACCAACCCGGCACCGGCCAGCGCGCGGATCGCCTCCCGCACCGTCGACCGGCCGATGCCGAGCTCGCGGCCGAGTGCCACCTCGCCGGGCAGCTTCGTCCCGATCGGCCAGCGCCCGGCGGCGATCTGGTCCCGAAGCCGTTCGGCCGCCTGGCCGACCAGCGGGTTGCGGCGCAGGGGGCCGAACGTCATCGTGTGTCGCCTTACCTCATGGCTGCTGCATCTCAGGTTGTCTGATGAATCCTATCCCGCGTCAACCGCGCGCTCGGTTCACCGCCGACACCGTCGCCTGCACCGAGGCCGCCAGGATCGACGTGTCGATCCCCACGCCCCACCGGGTCACCCCGTCCACCCGGCACTCGACATACGCCGCCGCCTGCCGATCCTCGCCCGCGCCGATCGAGTGCTCGACGTAGTCCAGGATCTCGACGCGAATCCCGGCCGTACCCAGTGCCGCCGTCAGGGCCGACAGCGGCCCGTTGCCTTCCCCGACCACGGCCCGCGACCCCGTACTCGACCCCGCACGTGACCCCGAAGGCGACCCGACGAGCGTCCCGCCGAACCGATGCCGCCCCGCCGCCGGCTCCTCGGCGCGCCACCCCGTGATCTCCACCGGCGTACGCCGCTCCAGATACTCCCGCCCGAACAGCGCCCCCAACTCGCCCGCGCCGATCTCCTCGCCGCTGTCGTCGGTGGCTTCCTGAACCACCCGGGAGAACTCGATCTGGAGCCGACGCGGCAGGTCCAGGCCGTGTGCGCTCTGCATCAGGTAGGCGACGCCACCCTTGCCGGACTGGCTGTTGACCCGGATCACCGCCTCGTAGTCGCGCCCGACGTCGGCGGGGTCGATCGGCAGATACGGCACGTTCCACGGCGCCCGGTCCTCGCCCACCCCCAGCCGCGCGGCCTCGCGCGTGTGATGCGCGAACCCCTTCCTGATCGCGTCCTGATGCGTACCGGAGAACGCGGTGTGGACCAGGTCCCCGCCGTACGGATGCCGGGCGTGCACCTCGATCCGGTTCGCGTACTCCACCGTGCGCCGGATCTCGTCGATGTCGGAGAAGTCGATCATCGGGTCCACCCCCTGCGTGTACAGGTTCAGCGCGAGCGTGACCAGGTCCACATTGCCGGTCCGCTCGCCGTTGCCGAACAGGCAGCCCTCGATCCGCTGCGCCCCCGCGAGCAGCGCCAACTCGGCGCACGCGACGCCCGTCCCCCGGTCGTTGTGCGGATGCACCGACAGCACGACCGCGTCCCGGCGGGCCAGATGGCGGTGCATGTACTCGATCTGATCCGCGTACACGTTCGGCGTGGCGAACTCGACCGTGGCCGGCAGGTTGTGGATCACCGGCCGATCCGGGCTCGCGTCCCACAGTTCGGTGAGGCTGTCGCACACCTCCAGGACGTAGTCGGGTTCGGTCAGGTTGAACACCTCCGGCGAGAACTGGAACCGGATGTCCGCCCCGGGTCGCGCGTCGGCCCCGCGCGCCACGTCCTTCGCGCCCGCCAGGATCAGCGCGTGCAGCGCGGCCCGGTCGTGGCCGAGCACGACCTCGCGCCAGGTCGGCGCGGTCGCGGTGTACATGTGTACGACCGCGTGCGGCAGACCCTCGATCGACTGGTGCGTACGTTCGATCAGGTCGGTCCGCGCGGCGGTGAAGACCACGACGGTGACGTCGTCCGGGACCGCGTCGCTCTCCGCCAGATGCCGGACGAAGTCGAAGTCGGCGCGGCTCGCCGAGGGATAGCCGACCTCGATCTCCTTGTAGCCCATCGCCACCAGCAGGTCGAACATCCGGCGTTTGCGTACGGGGTCCATCGGCTCGGCCAGCGCCTGATTGCCGTCGCGCAGGTCCACCGGGACCCACAGCGGCGCCTGCTCGATGCGATTGTTCGGCCAACTCCGCCGGGCCGGGTCGACGTCGACGCGGACCCGCTCGTGCGCCGGGCGGTAGCGGTGGTGCGGCATCGTGCCGGGACGTTGCCGGTTCCAGTGCGGGCGGCCCTCGGGGATCGGGCCGGCGGGGGTGCGCAGGGTGGGGAAGGTGTGGTCGGTCATACGGTCGGTCATGGTGCGGGATCGTCCTCGCCGCTCGGAGGGGTCGACCGGCGACACCGAACCCCGCGGCGGGGCGCCGGTCGGATCAGGCCCCGCCGCGGCGGCCGAGAAGAAGGACCACGCGCAGCTTCATGTCCGGGACGATAGCACAACTTGTCTGACAACCTGATGTCTTGGCGTTCGCCAGGGTCCGAAACAAGCCGCGGCTCACAACGCGAAGGAGGCGCCGACCCGGTGGTCCGGGGGCGCCTCCTCGTACCGACCGCGTGGTGTCGGGACGTGCGAAACAGTGTCGCGTGGTTCAGAGATTGCTCAGTTTCGCGTAGGGACGACAGATGCGTTCCTGGCGCGATCCGAAGTCGACAGTGACCGCGATGTCCTCTTCGACACCGACGATCCGACCGAGTCCGTACTGATCGTGCGTCACTCGAGCACCGAGTTCGAAATCCTCGATGATGGGAGCGACCGGGACATTGAAGGGACTGGTGGGCAGAATGCGCCGGGTCACGGCTGAGGTCGTCATCTCCCTCAGTATGCGCCTGTCGGGTGACGCGTGGGGCGTTCCGGGGCGGTATAGGCGAAGCCGTAACCGGAAAGTGTCCCCGCGATATGGCGGTTCGAATCCCCTATGCGCCCACCGAACCGGACCGAAATGCCACATCGACGCCGCTCCCGCAGGTCACGCGGCAACCGCCCGCCGGCACCCGCGGAGCACTGTTCGCACACGACGCCCCGTCACCCCCGATTGGGCCGAGCGGGGGAATCCCGAACGGATCGCCGAGGCGGGATGCGGGGTGTCGGGGCCCGCCGGCGCGGCGCCGGGTCTCGCGGGGACCCGGCGATAGGGTCGCCCACATGAGCGACAGCACCGCCCCGGCGGACATCGAGCTGGTCAGGCCGCCCGAGATCCTGCTCGCGCACGACGAGGTCAGGGTCTTCCACGGCGGGATCCTGCGTACGCCGGCCGGCCTGTTCACGACCATCGGCATGGAGACCTTGGCCCGCCCGACCGGCCCGCGCCCGCCCGCGCCACAGGTGTTCGGTCGGTACGGGGTGTCGGTGACCCGGTCGGGCGACCGGTTCGCTCACTCGGCGCTGGCCACGACCCTGTCCGCCGGGCCGATCCGGTTCACCTCGTGTCTGTTCGGCCATGTCCCGGACGGCGACCTCGTGTTGGACGTGGTGTTGCCGACCATCCCGCGCCGCCTGGTGCTGCGCTTCGACTCGGAACGCCACGACGGCGCCGGGCTCACCCTGCGCACGCCGCCCGCGATCGTGCGTACCGACGCGGGCGTGACGCTGTGGCACGCGGGCGTGCTGGCCACGGATGCCGGCCTGCTCACCCATGTCGAGGCGACCTCCTCCGACGACCGCGCGCTCGGCGGGGCCAAGTGGGACGTCGAGCACAACCCGCTCGCGGTGACCTGGGCCGACCCGACCCCGGCCCGCGAAGCACACCAGCGCGGGCGGGACTTCGTCAGCGCCGACTCCTGGATCGCCGCCCCCGCCGCGCACGGCAGCCTGCACTGCGCTCCGCTGGGCGTGACGCGGGACCTGTAGCGACGGCGGCGATCGCGGCCCCGAAGTCGGCGGCCCCGGGCGGCGGCCGTCGGGCATACCGGGGGCCGGACGCCTCCCCGTTCGGCCCGCCCCCGCCGCGCCGCTACAGCTCCGACCCGCCCGTGGCGTCCAGCGTCGTACCCGTCACCCACCGGGCAGCGTCGGAAGCGAGGAAGGCGACCGCGTCGGCGATATCGTCCGGGCGGCCGACCCGGCCCAGCACCGCCCGACTCGCCGCCCGCGCCCGCGCCTCCGGGTTCCCGCGCAGCCAGGACGCGTTGACGTCGGTGTCGACGATGCCGGGGGCGACGTTGTCGACGGTGATCCCGCGTGGGCCCAGGTGCTTGGCCAGGGCCAGGGTGAAGGTGTCGAGGGCGCCCTTGGTCATCGCGTACGCGATCGACTCGGGGAACGCGATCCGGGTCGCCCCGGAGGTGACGGTCACGATCCGGCCGCCGTCGCGCAACAGCGGCAGCAGGCGTTGGGTCAGGAAGAACGGGGCCCGTGTGTCGACCGCGAACACCCGGTCGTAACCGATCTCGGTCTCCGCCTCGATCGGCCCGGTCGAGCCGATGCCGGCGTTGTGCACCAGGACGTCCAGGCCGTCCGCCCCGAACTCGGCCCAGCCGGCCCGCAGTCCGTCGACGACCGTGTCCACGTCGCCCGGTACGCCGAGTTCGGCCCGCATCGCGAAGGCCCGGCCGCCGGCCGCCTCGATCGTCGCGACCACGTCCTTGGCGGCCGGCTCGTCCCGGCCGTAGTGCACCGCGACCAGCGCCCCGTCCGCGGCCGGCCGCTCCGCGACGCCGATCGACTTTGCCATTCCTTGGCTTTACAGCTGTATGTCGAAGGTCTAGATTTACAGCCGTAAGGAAACAAGCGTTAATTCAGGGGGCAGCTCGTGACCGGCAGCGCATCGACCCGAACCACCACCGCATCACCGACACCGACCGACGTTCCCGATCCCGCCGGGCACCCCCGGCGCTGGGCCGCACTGCTCGTGTTGTGCTCGACCCTCGTCGCGGTGACGCTGGACAACTCGGTGCTCAACACCGCGCTGCCGTCCCTGGCCAAGGGCCTGGACGCCTCGACCGCCGACCTCCAGTGGATCACCGACGCCTACACCCTCGTCTTCGCCGCCCTGCTGCTCCTCGCCGGCAGCCTCGGCGCCCGGTTCGGCGCCCGCCGCGCCCTCCTCGGCGGCCTGGTCCTGTTCGGTGGCGGCTCGGCCGTCGCCGCGGTGTCCACGACCGCCGGCGAACTGATCGCCTGGCGCGCGGTGATGGGCCTGGGCGCGGCCTTCGTGATGCCCGCGACGCTCGCGATCATCATCCGGATGTTCCCGCCCGTCGAGCGCCCCAAGGCGTTCGCCGTCTGGTCGGCCTCGGCCGGCGTGGGGGTGCTGATCGGCCCGGTCACCGGCGGCGCGCTGCTGACGCACTTCTCCTGGTCCAGCGCGTTCTGGATCAACGTCCCACTGGTGCTCGCCGCGCTCGTCGGCGTCCTGCGGATCGTCCCGACCATCCCGCGCCAGGGCACCGCCCGCCTCGACCTGCCCGCCGCCGTGTTGTCCGTGATCGGCCTCGGCATCCTGGTCGACGCGATCATCGAGGCGCCCGAACGCGGCTGGACCGACGCCGTAACCCTCGTCGAACTCGTCGTCTTCGTCGTGGTCGCCGCCGCGTTCGTAGTCTGGGAACTGCGTCGGGACGAACCCATGGTGCAGATACGGCTGTTCGCCAACCGCGGCTTCGTGCTCGCCGCCGGCACGCTGGCGATCACCTTCTTCGCCCTGTTCGGCACACTGTTCGTGCTCTCCCAATACTTCCAACTCGTCCACGGCTACAGCACGCTGAAGGCCGGGCTCGGCGCGATGCCGTTCGCCGCGGCGATGGCGGCGATGTCCGGACTGTCGCCGATCGTCACCGCCCGACTGGGCATTCGGGGCACCCTCACCACCGGACTCGGCGCGATCGCGCTCGGCCTGGGCGTGATGGGCCTGACCACCACCACCGACACCCCGTTCGTCGCCCTCGCCGGCGAAATGATGCTGGTGGGCGCCGGGATGGGGATGATGATGGCGCCCGCGAGCATGGAGATCACCGCGTCCGTACCGGCGCGCTTCTCCGCGATGGCCGGCGCGCTCAACAGCGTGGTCCGCGAACTCGGCGGCGTACTGGGCATCGCCGTGGTCGGCACGCTGGTCTCCTCGCACTACCGGAGCGAGATGGGCGACCAACACCTCACCGGCCCCGCCGCCGTCGCCGGGCACGACCTGCCCAGCGCCCACGTCGTGGCCGAGCACCTGTCCCCGGACGCGGCCGGCCGGCTCACCTCCGCCGCCGACCACGCCTTCACCACCGCGATGAACAACGGCGCGCTCGTCGCCGCCGCGGTCGCCGCGCTCGGCGTCCTGCTGGTCGGCTTCGGCCTCCCCCGCCGGGCCGCACAGGCCACCGCCCCCACCGGCAAGCCCGCCGAATCGGTCGACGTGCCCGCCGAACCGATCAACGCCCAAGCGCTGGAAACCATCTGATGAAGCCTCAACCCGCCACCCGGCGACCGGCCCCCGCCGGCCACCGGGTGGCGGGCGTCGTTCCGCGCGCCGTCGACAACCCCCGAGAAGGCCCCATGCCGAACAACGCCGTTCCCACGCCTCGTACGCTGAGCGCCATGGACGACGACCACGGGCCGAATCGCCGACGCAATCGCCGCGGCCAAGGGGCGCTGCTCCGCGACGACATCCTCGCCGCGGCGACCGACCTGATCGAGCGCGACGGCCACTCCGGCGACGTGACGCTGCGCCGGATCGCCCGGCAGGCCGCGATCACCGCGCCGTCGATCTACGCGCACTTCACCGATCTGGACGACATCCTCGACACGGTCCTCAACGGCTACTTCGACGACCTGCGCGCCGCCATCCTGGCCGCCTCGGAGGCCGAGGACACACAGGCCCGCTCGCTGCTCGCGGGCTGCCGCGCCTACGCCCGGTTCGCGATGGAGCGCCCGGGCCGCTATCGGGCACTGTTCCACCGGATGCGCCCGGCGTCGGAGGTGTCGGAGGCACCGGACGCGCCGAACCCGCCCGAGGCGCCGGTCGCACCCCCGCCGCCGCCCAGGCTGCCCAACCGCATGGACGTCTTCCAGACCCTCATCGACGCGATCGCCCGGACCCAGGCGGCCGGCCAGGCCGCCGGCACCGACCCGTACCAGGACGCGCTGGCGGTCTGGGCCGCGATGCACGGCGCGGTGCTGCTGAGGATGACCGCGCCGGTCTTCGAGTGGCCGGAACTGGACACGTTCATCGACACCCTGGTCATCCGGACAGCGCAGGTCACCCGGGTGGGCTGAACCGGTCCGGCGCGGTCCGATTCGACCGCCGTTGTGGCCGTTACCGCAACCGGGCGTGCCATCGCGGGTCTCGACGTGGAAGGGTGTCCTCACGGATCGCATCCAGTTCGAGAGCAGGAACGCACCATGGCTGACGAGACACCCGCGAACGAGACACCCGAGGAGACGGCCCCCGAGGCCGCCGAGCCCGAGAGCGCCGAGGACGCGACCAAGCGCAAGTTCCGCGAGGCACTGGCCCGCAAGCGCGGCACCAAGACCGACGGCGCCGGTGAGAACCCCGGTGGCGACGGTTCGAAGATCCACGGTGCGCACGGGCCTGCGGCACAACAGCGCTCGTTCCGGCGCAAGAGCGGCTGAATCGACCCACCCCGAACCGCGTCGGGCACGGGCTCGACGCACGGGCCGTCACACGACCGGACACACCGGTCGACACACGGGACGGCTCGTCGAGGGGCTGCCTTCGCCGGGTTACCGGGGAGTAGGATCGCCGGGATCGCGAGATTTCACGGCATGCCTACTGCCCGCCCGGCGAAGGGTCCCCTCGTGTTCGACTACGACGTTCTGGTCATCGGCTCCGGATTCGGCGGCTCGGTCGCGGCGCTGCGGCTGACCGAGAAGGGCTATCGGGTCGGCGTACTCGAAGCCGGCCGACGGTTCGCCGACGCGGATTTCCCCAAGACGTCGTGGCAGGCCCGCGACTTCCTGTGGGCGCCGGCGATCGGGCTGACCGGCATCCAGCGCATCCATGTGCTCAAGGACGTGGTGGTGCTGGCCGGGGCGGGTGTGGGCGGCGGCTCGCTGAACTACGCGAACACCCTGTACCGGCCGCCCCAGCCGTTCTTCGACGATCCGCAGTGGGGTCACATCACCGACTGGCGCGCCGAACTCGCGCCGTTCTACGCGCAGGCCGAACGTATGCTCGGCGTGGTGCGCAACCCGCACATGACACCCGCCGACGAGCACATGAAGGCCGTCGCCGAGGACATGGGCGTGGGCGACTCGTTCCATCTCGCGCCGGTCGGCGTGCTGTTCCCCGAAGAGGGGCAGCGGCCCGGCGAGGAGGTGCCGGATCCGTACTTCGGCGGGGCGGGCCCGAGCCGGACCACCTGCACCGAGTGCGGTTCGTGCATGACCGGGTGCCGGGTCGGGGCGAAGAACACCCTGCTCAAGAACTACCTCCACTTGGCCGAGCGGGCCGGCGCGGAGGTACACGCGGAGCGCACCGTGCGCCGGGTGCGCCCGCTGGCCGCCGGTGCGGACGGCGCGCCCGGCGGCTACGCGGTGGAGACGATACGCAGCGGGCCGCCGACGACCGCCCGCGCGCCGCGTACCTGGACCGCCGAGCAGATCGTGTTCGCCGCCGGCACGCTCGGCACCCAGCGGCTGCTGCACCGGATGGCGGCGGACGGTACGCTAGCGCGCCTGTCCCCCACGCTCGGCCGGTTGACCCGAACCAACTCCGAGGCCCTGGTGGGCGCGGTCGCGCCGACGACCGGGGTGATCGACGCGACGCGCGGGGTGGCCATCACGTCGTCGTGGCACCCGGACGCGGACACCCACATCGAACCGGTCCGCTACGGCAAGGGCTCGAACGCGATGGGGCTGTTGCAGACGTTCCTGACCGACGGGGACCGGCCCCGGGTACGGCAGTTGCTCGGCACGGTGTTGCGCGACCCGGCCAAGCTGAGATTCCTGAGCGTGCGCAAGTGGTCCGAACGCGCGGTGATCGCCCTGGTCATGCAGTCCCGGGACAACTCGCTGACGGTGTACCGGAAGCGGGGCCTGTTCGGCCGCACCCGGATCACCACGCGCCAGGGCCACGGCGAGCCCAACCCGAACTGGATCCCGGCCGGCCACGAGGCGGTACGCCGTATCGCGACCCGCCTCGGCGGCGTGGCCGGCGGCTCGTGGGGCGACCTGGCCAACGTCCCGATGACCGCACACATCCTGGGTGGTTGTGTCATCGGCGACTCGCCGGCCACGGGTGTGGTGGACCCGTACCAGCGCGTTTACGGCCACCCGGGCCTGCACGTCCTCGACGGCTCCGCGGTCAGCGCCAACCTCGGCGTGAACCCGTCGCTGACCATCACCGCCCAGGCCGAACGCGCGACGGCCATGTGGCCCAACCGCGGCGAGCCCGACAAACGCCCGGAGTCGGGCGAGCCCTACCGCCGGGTCCCGTACACCGCACCGGTGTGCCCGACGGTCCCGGCGGACGCGCCGGCGGCCTTGCGACTGCCGATCGTGGAGATCCGCTCTGGCCCTCGGCCGACGAAGGGTTGACGGCGGGTCGGGCGGCGGGCGGGGCCGCGGGCCGCGAAAAAATTCTCCGCGGGCTGTCGATCCGGGGGGCGTGCGTTCGTCGTGTTGATGAACGCGCCGAGCGAGACGACACGACCCGAGGAGAGCCGGACATGGATCGCGACAAGATTCTTGCGTGGGTACGGGACGAGCGACTCGGCCTCGCCGACCTCCTCGACGACCTGGGGCCGGACGACTGGGGCGTGACCTCGCTCTGCTCCGATTGGACGATGCACGAGTTGGCCGCGCATCTGACCACGTCGACGCGTACGACGGTGATGGGCATGATCCGAGGCGCGATCCGGGCCCGGGGCGACTTCGACCGGATGACGTCGCAGGAGGCCCGGGAGCTGGCTGTCGGGTTCACGCCGGCGGAGTTGATCGCCCGACTCCGCGAGACGGCCGGCTCACCGCGTCGTGCGCCCCTGACCTCCCCGCTCGACCCGCTCGTCGACGCGCTGGTGCACGGACAGGACGTGGCCCGGCCGCTGGGTCGAAGCCGCGAGATGCCCACGGAACGGGCGGTCGCGGCCGTCGGCCACGTGTTGGCCAGTCCGTTCTACGGCGCCCGGAAGCGATGCCGGGGCACCCGCCTGGTGGCCACCGACGCGGACTGGTCGGCGGGTACCGGACCGGACGAGGTCCGCGGCCCGGTCGCCGAACTCCTCCTGCTGACCACGGGCCGCCCGGAGGGCCTGGCAGCCGTCACCGGCCCGGGCCGCGCCCGCATCGCGAGCGTGCTGTCGGGCGCATCCGCCTGACCCGGCACCGGTGGGGCCGCGTCCGGGTCAGCCGCGGGCGATGCGGGCGCGGCGGGCCCTGGCCGCCTCCTCCTCGGTGTCGGTGTGGCGGGGGATCTTGACCCGCTTGAACACGTTGAACTCCGCGCCGTCGGGCAGTCGCAGGACGCCGCCGTAGACGGGATTGCCCGCGAACAGCACCAGTTCGCTCCGGGGGTTGCCTGCCGCGTCGAACAGGTACCGCGCAACCCCGACATACGAGCCGATCGCACGCTTGGTCACCGGATCGAGGAGCACGAGCCGAAGCGTGGCGCGCACGCCCTCGCCCTGCCGCTCCAGGCGGTAGCCGTAGCGGCGCCACGGGTATTCGCGCAGTATCCGCTCCGCGGCGCGCACCGAGGCGTGGCGGCGGGACAGCAGGATGCCGAGGTATACCGGAATCCCGCCCAGGGCGAAGAACGCGCCGAACGAGTCGTGGAAGACGACGGTCAACGTCACCAGCGCCGCCACGCCGAACAACATCGCCGCGTCCAAGCGGCGTTGCCGACGCCGTTGCCGCTCGATCGACACCCGCGTCTCCGCATCGCCGAGCGCGGGTCGCTCGTCTTCCGCGGGCAGCCCTTCCGAATCCGACATCCCGGTCCTCCCCCGTCGACAGGACTTCGGATTCTGCCGGCAGCCGGGGCGGTTCAGCCGGTGGACGAACCTTCTTCGGGCCGGCCCAGCGCCGAACGTGCCTGGTATGCCCAGTCGTTCGCTCCCCACGTGTCGGCGATGGCGGCGGCGCGGGTGAAGTGTTCGGTGGCCTCCTGTTCTCGGCCCAGGAAGCGGGCCAGTTCGCCCAGGGTCAGGGCCGGGGGGCGGAGCGCGATGGACAGGCCCGCACAGGCCGGGGGTGCTTGGGCCAGGGGGAGCAGGGTCGGGTAGAGCGCGGCGGCCTCCTCGCGTTCGCCGAGGGCGATCGCCGCCGTCGCGCGGAGCACGGACATCGGGGTGTGGAAGAAGTCGGGGCGGATCGGCTCGTTCAGCGCCCGCATCGCGCGGGCCTGGTCGATCCGGCCGGCGGCGGCCATCGCGAGCGCGCACAGGTCCGCCGCGAACGGGCCGAACATCGCCAGCATCCGCGGTGCCTCCTCGGCCAGTTCGCCGATCCGGCCCTGGCCGAGCCGGATCGTGGACACGGCCACCCACCGGAACCCGAACGCGTGCGGCGAACCCTGGGCGATCATCGGCTCGATGGCCCGGTGATAGCGCTCCTCGGCCTCCTCGTGGCGGCCCGCGATGTGCGCGAGGGTGGCGTGTGCGAGGGCGCCGACGCCGATCGCCTCGGGCATCCGGTATGCCTCGGCGATCGCCGCGCTCTCCTCGACCAGTCGCCGCGCGGTCGCGGGGTCGTTGCGGTCGGCCGCCGTCGTTGCCAGGTTGAACCGGGCGTACCAGCCGTAGACGGGCAGGTCGTATTCGTCGGCCAGGGACCGGAGTTCGCTCGCCGCCGCGTCCCGGGCGGCCTGCTCCGACAGCCGGCCCAGGTTGGCCGCCAGCGTGGCCAGGGTCAGGCCCCGCAGGTCGGGGTCGCCGAGTTCGCGGGCGAGCGCCACGGCCTCCTCGGCGAGCGCGCGCGGGTCGGGGACGATGTCTTCCTCGGACACCTCGGACGCGTACGCCTCCAACAGCCGGCAGCGGACCTCCGGGGTCGAATCGGTGCGGGCCGACAACCGGCGCAGCGCCGCCACGACGGGCTCGTCCAGGACTCCGTACGGCCGGCGCTGCCACGGGGTGGGCACGGTCCAGGCGGTGAACGCGGCGACGACGAGGTCGTCCCGGCCCGCCGCCTCGGCCGCCTCGAAGGCGAGTTGCCGCGTGTGCCGGGCGCCCGAGACGTCGCCGGCGCGGACCCGGGCGCGCAACAACCGGCCGTACAGGTCGGCCCGTTCGGCGTCCCGGTCACCGGGGATGGCCGCCGGGACGCGGTCCAGGCATTCCAGGGCGCGGACGAGCAGGTCGACGGCGGTGTCGTGGGCGAAGCGACGTTCGGCCAACTCGGCGGCGGCGATGTGTACTTCGACGGCCCGGGCGGCGGTGGCGGCGCCGACGCCGTGGCCGTGGTGGTGGGCGAGGGCCGACACGTCGTGGGTGCCGAGGCGTTCCAGGGCGGCGGCGATCCGGGTGTGCATCCGGGTCCGGCGCAGGCCGCTGAGGTCGGCGGCCATCGTGTCGCGAACCAGCGCGTGCACGAACCGGACTCGGCCGGGGGCGGGTTCGGTGAGCAGGCCGGCGATCAGGCCGGCGTCGAGCGCGTCCAGCACGCCGCTCTCGTCCACCTCGGCCGCGTCGACCAGGACGTCCACGTCCGCCTCACGCCCGACGACCGAGGCCAGGCGCAGGACGGCGACGGCGGGATCGGGCAGCCGCGCCAGCCGGCGGCGCAGCACGTCGCGAACCCCCTCGGGGACGTCCGACAGCGCGACGAGGGCGCCCTCGCTGTCCAACAGGCGTGCGCTCTCCCGGAGATAGAAGGGGTTGCCGCCGGTACGCTCGGCCAGCGCGGTGAGGGTGGCGGCGTCGACGGCGGTCTGCGACACCGAGGCCACCACGCGGGCGGCGGCGTCCGCCGAGAGCCCACCCAGCGCGAGCCGCACCGGCGACCGGCGGGCGAGATCCGCCAGCGTCTCGGTCAGTCTGCCGTCGACCTCGTCGGGCCGATAGGCGGCGACGACGAACAGCCGTACCGGCGCCTGCCTTCCGTCGGCCGCCCCCGTGGGCCCGGCCTCCGCTCGAACGCCGGCGGCGAGCAGGGCCAGGGTCTCGGCGTCGGCCCGGTGCAGGTCGTCGAGCACGACGGTCAGCGGTCGGCGTCGGGCGACGTCCGTCAGCCAGGCCCAGACCGCGCGGTGCAGCCGGAATCGCCCCGCCGAGGTATCGGCGCCGGGCCCGCCGGCGGCGTCGTCGGCCAGCAACGGCGCCAGCGCGTCGAGGAGTTCGTCCGGCGGCGGCTCGATCGCGGCGACCGTGCGCAGGGCCTCGACCCAGGCCCACGCGGGCGGCGCGCCGTCGACCTCGGGGCAGCGCCCGGTGGCCACGAGCCCGCCGTCCCGCTCCAGTTCCGCACCGAGCCGGCCCAACAGCGCGGACTTGCCCAGTCCGGCCTCACCGGTGACCAGCGCGGCCCGAACCCCGCCGGCGGCGGCCTCCCGAGCCGCCCCCAGCAACGCGGCCAACTCCTCGTCCCGCCCGACGAAGGGTTCGCCGGCGCCCGAGCCGGGACCGGAATCGAAAGCGGACCCGGCCTCGGAACCGAAGCCGGAACGCGTCTCGGAGCCGGGATCGGAGCCGGGATCGAAGCCGGGGCCGGAACCGACCCCGGAGGCCGGACCGGGTCGAGGAGTGGACGCGAAGCCGGTCCCGGTCCCGGCCCCGGTCCCGGCCTCCACCGATTCGCCGACGCCGAAGCCCTCGCCCCCCGACCCCACCGCCGCCCGCAGCACCTCCATCCGCTGCCCCAGGATCGCCTCCTCGACCTCCGTCAACGCCGGTCCCGGGTCCAGGCCGACGTCGTCCGCCAGCACCGCGCGGGCCCGCCGGAGGGCGGCCAGGGCGTCGGCCTGGCGGTGGCTCGCCCACAGGGCCAGTGCGTGCAGCCGCCAGCCCTCCTCGCGCAGTGGGGCCTCGCGGGTGAGGCGTTCGGCGTCGACCGCCGCGCCCGCCGGATCGCCGCGGCGCAGGCTCGCGGTGATGTGCAATTCGCGCGCGCTCAGGTGCAGTTCGTCCAGTCGTGCGGCCTCGGCGACGGCCCACGGCTCGTCCGAGGCGGCGGCGAAGGCCGGTCCGCGCCACAGCGCCAGCGCCGCGTCGACCAGCTTGCGGGCCTCGGCGGGATCGGCCTCGACCCGCTCGCGCGCGGTATGGAGCAGGCGTTCGAAGCGCCACGCGTCCACCGCGTCGTCCGGCAGTCGCAGGGCGTAGCCGGGCGCCGCGCTGACCAGGATCGTGGCCGGCGCCCGGCGCGGCCGACCGGGTTCGAGCAGCCGGCGCAGGTTGGACACGTACGCCTGGAGCGAGGTGACCGCCTGTGCGGGCGGTTCGCCGCGCCACAGGTCCTCGACCATGCGGTCGATCGACACGACCCGGCCGCGCGCGACCGTCAGGAGCGCGAGTACCGCACGCTGGCGCGGACCGCCCAGGGGCACGGTCACGTCCGCAACCTCGGCCTCGAACGGGCCGAGCACGCGCAGGTACACCATTCCGACCCCAACCCCAACCCGAATCCGTCGACGTCCGCCCGGTGACCACCCGTACCGGTCCTGGGACAACCCGACCGGGCCGCTCCATGTTCCTTCCAGGCGCCTTCCAGGATTGTTCCAAGACGGCGGGACGAGGCTTGCACCACTCCCCACGACGACGGGTCGGGGATCGCCGAAAGGGATCATCGCCATGACCACCACCCCCATCACCCCCGCTCAGGCCGGCTTCGACACCCGGGAGATGGTCGTCGTGCACCGCGGGTTGCGGCGCGAATCGCGGCTGTTGATCGAGCTGATCGGCGCGGTCGAGTCGGGCGACACCGCCCGTGCCAAGGTGCTCGCCGAGCACTTCGACCTGTACCGCCTCGGCCTGCACGGCCACCACACCGGCGAGGACGAGCTGCTGTGGCCGCCGCTGCTGGCCCGCGTCGACCTGGAGGCGGAGCTGGTGTTGCGGATGGAGGCGCAACACGAGCGGGTCGCCGGTTCGCTGGCCGTCGCCGAACAGTTGGCGAGCGCCTGGGCGGCGGGCGCCGGGGTCGCCGAACGCGACGCGCTGGTCGCGGCACTCGTCGAACACCGCGCGGCGCTGATCGAACACCTGGACGACGAGGAGACCGAGCTGCTGCCGCTGGCCCAGCGCCTGCTCACCGCAGCGGAGTGGCATGCCATGGGCGAACACTTCGTCGAGTCCACGCCCAAGCCGCAGATCCTGCTGCTGCTCGGCATCGTCCTGGAGGATGCGACGGAGCGGGAGCGGGCGCAGATGCTGGGCGGGCTGCCGCTCCAGGCTCGGCTGATCTGGTACGTGATGGGCCGGCCGATGTACGCCCGCATGGTCCGCCGGGTCCGCGGCTGACCCGGGTGCGTGACGTCCGCCGCACCCGGGACCTGGTGCCCGCCACGGGGCCCGGGTGCGCGCATCGGCGCGTCGGGTGCGTTTGGATGGGTCCATGACCACCGCACTCGATCCGCATCCCGCCCTGACCCGACCCGAGTTGCTCGCGGAGCCCGTGGCCCGCGCGCTGGCCGGTTGGCCGACCGCGTCCGCCGAGTTGGTGAAGGTGGCCGCGATCGATCCGGAACTGGCCGACACCGCCGCGTTCTGCGACCGCTACGACGTGGCCCCGGCCGACAGCGCCAACTGTGTGGTGATCGCGGCCAAGCGCGGCGGCACCGTCGGCTACGCGGCCTGCCTGATCGCCGCCACGACCCGTGCGGACGTCAACGGCCTGGTCCGCCGCCGACTCGACGCGCGCAAGGCCTCGTTCGCGCCGGTGGACGTGGTGTTGGCCGCCACCGGCATGGAGTACGGCGGCATCACCCCGATCGGCCTGCCCGCCGACTGGCCCGTGCTGATCGACGCCGCCGTCGCCGCGCATCCGGGCGTCGTGGTCGGATCCGGGATCCGGGGCTCGAAGTTGTGGGTCCCGGGTCGGCTGCTGGCCGAACTCCCGGGCGCGGAGGTCGTCTCGGACCTCGGCGTCCCGATCGCCTGACCGACGCCGGGCCCACGCGTACGCCCCCGCCCGACCACGATCACGAGCCGGGCGGGGCGGCCCGCGTACGCCGGCCGGAGCGTCAGCAGTGCGGCGCGAAGAGGTTCACCCCCACGCCGTCCGGAATCGGCCCCGAGGGCGAACCCCCGGGCGGCGGGTGGACCGTCCGGCCCGCCTTGATCGTCTCCTCGATCGTGATACCGGCGATCTCCGTCCCCGGTACGGTCACCGGATTCGCGCTCAGGATCACCAGGTCGGCCAGTTTGCCGACCTCGATGGTGCCCTTCTCCGCCTCCTCGCCGTACTGGTAGGCGGCATTGACCGTGATCGACCGCACCGCCTCCAGGCCCGATACGCACTGGTGTGCGCCCAGCGTCTCGCCACTGCGGGTGAGCCTGGTGACCTGGCTCGACAGGATCGCGATGGAGCTGGGCCGGGCGACCGGCGCGTCGTGGTGGGAGGTGTGGATCATGCCGCGCTCCAGCGCCCACCGGGCGGGCGAGATGTCCACCGCGCGGGCCGGTCCGAGGACGGTTTCGTAGTACCAGTCGCCCCAGTAGAACGTATGCATGGAGAAGAACGACGGGATGATGCCGAGCAGGCGGAACTGCTCGATCTGGTCCTCGCCGGCCGTCTGGCAGTGGATCCCGGTGGTGCGCCGATCACCGGGTCCGGCCTCCTCCTCGGCGGTGCGTACGCAGCGGATCAGCTGCGCGATCGCGGCGTCGCCGTTCACGTGCGCGATCACCTGCCAGCCGTGCTCGTAGCCGGCGCGGACCTGGTCGAGCGCGACCTTCTCGTCGAGCGCGGGGTAGCCGCGATAGTCCTTGTCCATGCCGTCCGGCGGGGTGGTGTAGGGCTTGCGCAACCACGCGGTGCGGCCCTGCGGCGAGCCGTCCAGGACGAGCTTGATGCCGGCGGCACGCAGGCCGTTGTCGTACTGCCCGCTCGCCCGCACCAGTTCGGGCCGTGCGATCGCCTCGGCCGCCTTGACGTAGACCACGACGTCCAGGGGCAGACCGCCGGGTGTGGCGTCGGCGACGTCCCGCAGTTGGCCCAGTACGTCCAGTTCGGCGGCGCCCTCCTGGACCGTGGTGAAGCCGTAACTCGCCGCCGCGGCCAATCCCTTGGCCAAGAAGCCCGCCTTGTCCCGATCGGCCATGCCGAAGATCGCGTGCCCGGCGGCGGGGTTGAACGCGGTCTCCTCCAGGACGCCGTCGGGTTCACCGTACGGCGGCACCGACATGTCGCCGCGACGGATCACCCCGCCCGGCGGATCCGGCGTCTCCGCCGTGTAGTTCAGTAGTTCCAGGCCCTTGCTGTTCACCGCGCCCAGGTGGAACGACTGGTGGATGGCCAACACGGGCCGATCCAGCGAGACCCGGTCCAGGTCCGCCCGGGTGGGGTGGCACCGTTCGGCGAGCCGGGAATCGTCGTAGCCGAAGCCGATGATCCAGGTGGAGCGCGAGCCGATCTCGCTCACCGCGAACTCGGCCAGTTTGCGTCGGATTCCGGCGATGTCCTCGACGTCCCCGTCGGGCTCACCGAGCAGGTCGGCGATGCTCTCCTGGAGTCCGGTGCCGACCACATGCCCGTGCGGGTCGATGAATCCGGGAAGCAGCGCGCTCCCGGCCAGATCGCGCATGCGGGTCCCGTCGCCCTGCCATCGCGCACACGCCTGGTCCAGGTCACCGACGAAGACGATCCGCCCGTCCTTGACCGCGACCGCCTCCGGCCGCGGATCCGGTGACCTGGGACCGGCCGCCGGGCCGGCGACCGTCTCGATCTCACCGCCATGGAAGATCGCATCGGCCGCACCCGACCCGGTCGGCGGGGATTCCTCGGTCACCACACAACTCACCCGATCCTTCGCCGACTCGCCGGCCCACGGACGCACCGACACGATGCCGGCGTCGCCATGCAGTCTTACGGTGACGGATCGTGACAATGAAGATCGAATCCGGCCATTCTGCGAATTCCATTCCCTGCCGGCATGATTCCGACGCGGCTCAGGGCCCGCGCTCCCCGGGCCCGGGCCCGGGCCCGGCCGCCCGGTCGGTCGGCTCACGCGGGGCCCGGGGCGGGGGCGGGCGCCGGGGGTGGGGCCCCCCC
>NZ_JBHTVA010000047.1:0-9021 GCF_042793325.1 Embleya sp. NPDC056575 | reverse complement strand
GCCCGCAGGCCCGCCACCGCCGGGGTGGCCGGTTTCCACCCCGCCTCTGGTGTCCACCCCGCCCCCCGTGTCCCCCCAGCCGCCCCCCGGGCCCCCGCCCCCCGGGCCCGGGCCCGGCCCCGCCGCCCGGTTCGCTCGGCTCCCGGGCGGCCCGGCTCGCGTCCTCGCGCAGGAGTTCCGCCAGCCCCTGGCGGGTGGCGGCCAGGACGACGCGATCCGTCGGGAGCAGCCGGTGGTCCGGGGGCGGTACGGCGACCGACCGGCCCGCGCCGGGCGACGCGGCGGCACCGGGCGCGGGCGACTCGGTCGTGTCCAGGGCCAGGACCCGCCATCGGCCCGCCCGAAACGACTCCGCGACCGTGTGGCCCTGGAGTTCCGGATGGCCCGCGACGTCGACCGCCGCGAACAGCAGCACCTCGCGCTCCACCGAGACCGCGCCGAGGATCTGTCGCCCCATCAGCGCGCCCGCGAACGCCGGCGCGGACAACGACGACACGCTGCGGCTGCGAGTGCGCGCGAGCGGATACGACCGGCGCAGCGTCCCGTTCACGGACTTGGCGAAGTCGTCGTCGAACAGCCGCAGCACCACCCGCAGTTCGGGATCCACCTCGCGGGCGTACAGGACCGCCTCCAGGTTGATCGCGTCGTCGCTGGTGAGCGCGAGCAGGGCCCGGCTCGTCCCGATGTGCGCGGCCTCCAGGACGCCTTCGCGGGTCACGTCGCCGATCACCAGCGGTACCCGCCGGGCGTGGGCGGTCGCGACGCCGAGTGCCTGCGGGTCGCGTTCCACGCACACCACCGGGATGCCCAGGTCGCACAGCCGATCCAGCACCCGCGTACCGATCTTGCCCAGTCCGAGCAGCACCACGTGATCGGCGATGGCGCGCGGTGGCGGTCGCTGGATGGTCGCGGTACGGAACGTGCCCAGGCTCTCCAGCACCACCGCGAACAGCAGTGGCAGCAGCGCCATCCCGGCCATTGCGGACAGGACCTGGAGGATCTGCCGCCCGGTGTTCTCCCCGATCGCGGGATCGCCCATCCCGAACACGTCCAGGATCGAGCGGTACGCGGCGCGCATCGGCGGATCCCGGGTGACCCACCACGTCAGCCCCGCGAACACGAACAGCAGCACCACCAGGCCGACCACGGCATAGCGCAGCCGGCGCGGGAAGAGAGTGGCCACCGGCAGCGCCTGGGGCATCCGGGGGCGGTTGACGGGCGTGCCGGCGCCCTCGGCGAGGCCGATCGCCTCCAGTACGGTCCGCCCCCGGGCGGCCCCGGCCGCGACCACGTCGGCCTCGTCCGGCAGCAGGTCCGGGCTGCCGCCGGAGCCGTCGGCGGCCAGTGCGAGGGTGTGCGGGCACGGCGCCGGGTCGGGTTCGGCGGGCGGCCGCTCGGCCACCCGCAGCAGCAGTCCGTCGGCCTGAACCACCTTGTCCGCACCCGAGATCGCCGCCGCGACCAGCGCGGGTGTGGCGGTGTCCGCGTCGGAGAGCACGGTGGTGGTCACGTCCCGGGCCGATCCGTCGTCGGCCCGGGCCGCCGCCCGATCCAGCAGGTCCTCCAGATGCCGGCCCAGTTTGCGGTTGTACAGCCGCACCACCAGGCGGATCCGCGGATCGAGTCGGCGCGCCCGTAACGCCGCGTGGATGTTGGCCCGGTCGTCGCGATACACCAGCGCCAGTGCCGCCGCGCCCGGGACGCCCGCGGCGCGCAGCGCGTCGTCGTCCGGTTCGGCGGCCTCGACCACCGCCACACCGCCGGCCCGGGCGAGATCGTCGATCTGGGGGCCGTGATTGCGGCGCACCGAGGGCAGCAGTACGGTCACGTACTCCCCGTAGACGCGCGCCAGTTCGTAGGAGAGTCGTTGCGCGAGCGCGTCGTCGCCGCACACCACCAGGTGTCCGGTCCGAGGCGCGGGAGTCGGGTGGTGCGGAGGAGTCGACACACCCCCACCCTGCCCGCCGGGCCGTCCCCCGTCAGCCCCTTTCTTCCCGGCCGTACCCCACCGAGCCCCCGACCGAGCCCCCCACCGCCGGCGCCGAAGCTGCTCCTACCTCGGCGAAGTGTCCGAGATCAGCAGGTCCATGACACTCTGCAGCCCCCCGGCGGCGAACGCCGCCCGCTGGCGATCGGCCCCGGTCCCCTCCAGGATCATCCGGTCCACCAGCGCGAACACCTGTGCGGTGTCGCCGAACTCGTCCAGCACCGGGGCGACGTGTCGCAGCAACTCGCCGACCAGGTCCCCCGCGTCGATCCGCCGGGCGACGCCCGCCGGCCCCACCGGTCCGAACAGTTCCGCTTCCAATCCGTCGCGGGCGGCCATCCAGCAGGCGGCACGCAGCAGTTCCTGGTCGGGCGCGGCGTACGGCGCCTTCTCGTCGTGCTGTTGCAGCGCGGTCACCACCAGGGCCCGCACCAGTCCCGCCAGCATCACCGCGTCGTCCGCCCGCAGTTGCACGTCGGGGCAGCGGATCTCGATGGTGGGGAAGCGTTCGGACAACCGCACCTGCCAGTACACCTGCCCCCGATCCAGCATCACCCCCACCGCGAGCAGCGCGTCCACCCGCCGCTCGTACTCCTCCAGATCCACGAACACCGGAGGTTGCCCCTCCACCGGCCAGCGCGCGTAATGGATCGTTCGCCAACTGGCGAACCCGGTGTCCATGCCCTGCCAGATCGGCGAGTTGGCGCCCATCGCGACCAACACCGGCAACCAGGGCCGAATCCGGTTGACCACTTGCACGCCGGTCTCGCGATCCGGCACGGCGACGTGTACGTGCATCCCGTGGATCAGTTGCACGTCGGCCAACCGCCGGGCGTTCGCCCGGATCGCCAGATAGCGCGGGTGTTCGCTGATCTCCATCATCTTCCCGTTGCCCACGGGCGCGGTCCCGCAGGCGATCATCCGGCAGCCGCTGCGTTCGGCCGCCGCCGACAGTTCGCCGCGCATGCGATGCAGGTGTCCGCCGATCTCGTCGAGCGAGTTGCAGACGGGGGTCGCCACCTCCAACTGCGCCTTGAGCAACTCGGGTTGTACATCGCCGACACCGAGACCGGGCCGCAGGCACGCCTCGGCGCGAACCCGTTCCGCCGCCGGCGCCGGTAGGCCGCTGACGGGGTCCACGAGCAGGTACTCCTCCTCGACACCCAAAGTGGTGATCACCGAACCGTCCTTTCGAGCGGGCGCGAACCCGCCGGGCAGGGCCTCCGCCAGGACCTGACCCACCGGCGGTCGGTACGCGCCACGACCCGTGCCCCGGTACCCCGTAGCCCTCGGGAATATCCCCGAACCCCACACGGTGCGGCATCGCGACCCACGACGTGCTCGACCAAGATCCGGACAGGTCGTATTACTTGGGAGGACTCGATCGGTTGTACCCGTAACCACCACAGGTCGACACGTCCGGCCGGGTCGGGACCGATGGGGGCCGGGGATGGGGGCGGTGTGGGGCGCTGCTCGGGCCGGTTCGGGGCCGCTGTCCGGGCCGGGTTCGGC
This sequence comes from Embleya sp. NPDC056575, assembly GCF_042793325.1. NCBI lineage: Bacteria > Bacillati > Actinomycetota > Actinomycetes > Kitasatosporales > Streptomycetaceae > Embleya > Embleya sp. NPDC056575. The sequence goes on along the minus strand of NZ_JBHTVA010000047.1, from coordinate 5,522 downwards.
GGGGTCGGCGCGCCCGATGTCCGGCCGTTGTGATGGGGTGGATCCCGGTAGCCGAACAGGTGAGTGTGGGGGCGTGTGGTGTCTGGGGTTCAGGTCGCGAACAAGGCCTTGTTGGTGGGACTTTTGTTCGAAGGAGCCGCGGTGGGTGACCTCGGCCGCGTCCGTCACCGTCTCGGCGACGAGGTGATCGCCACCCTGCTCGCCGACAAACGACTCACCTCGCGCCTGCGCTCGTTGGCCGCGCTCGACCCCGATCCGTGGGTCCGGCGGGCCGTGGCGGCCAACTCGTCGACGCTGACCGCGGCCGATCTGGGCGCGCTGCTGGAGCAGCCCGATCCCGTCGTCGATCGCATCGTGTACGCGCACCCCGAGGCGACCGCGTGGATGCGCCGGGTGGTGCTCACGCCGGGCCGGTACCCCGACGAGCCGCACCCGTTGGCCGCGTTGCACGCGGAACTGCTCGCGCTGCCCGCCGAAACCGCGCTGCCGCGCCGGTTGGGCGCGGCGGTGGTGACCGATCGGCCGGAGCTGGTCCTGCACGCGTTGCGGGTGTGCGCCGGGTCGTTGACGGTCGCGGAGGAACTGAGGGGGCTGCTCTCGCTGCAACGGTTCGGTGGGGAGGGGCTGTTGGCGGAGGCTGTGCGATATGTACGGCCCGAGGTCGCCGCGCTCGCGGGGTCGGGAGCGGAGGGGTCGGCCGAGGCCGGGCCGGGCGGCGCGGATCCGGCGGCCGCCGTCGCCGAGGCCGAGGGGGCCGCGGGGTTGGTCGCCGAGTTGCGGGCGGGAATCCGGCCGACGACCTGGCGGCGCGGGGTCGACTGGGCCGCGGTGAGCGAGGCGCATCGGGACGAGCCGCTGCCGGAGGCGATCGCCGTGATACTGGCCGCCGACGCCGAGTGTCCGGAGGAGCTGCTCGTCGCGCTGTACAGGGCGTATCCGACGGCGGTCGGCCCGGTGGCCCGGCCGGCGGCGGCCGTACTGCGCGCGGCGATCGATCTGCCCAAACACCCGGCGCTGGCCCGGATCGCCGTGCTCACCCGCGATTCGGCCGAACCGGCCGACGTGGCGCGGATCATCCACGAGGTGACCCCCGCCCGCACCGCCGTGGCCACCCTGCTCGAACTCCCGGAGCACACCGAGCTGCGCGACCTGCTGCACCGTCACCTGGGCGCGCACGCCGACCGCTGGCACGCGCTGCGTACCGCGCTGCCCCGGTACCGCGCGGCGCTGCCCGCGCTGTTGACCGAGATCGCGGCGGGCACGGTCACCGCACCGGCGGAACCGGCCGGCGGCCCGCCGCCGACCCTGACCAAGCCCTACCGCTACCTGCTCACCTCGGCCGACCCCGACGACCTGCGCGAGGTGTTGCCCGCGCTGCCCTACGCGCTGGTCCGCGACCTGCTCTCCAGCGGCTCGCTGCCGCGGCGCGTGCACGAGGCGGCGATCGCCTCCACCGACCCGCGAGCGTGGGAGGCGTTGGCCCGCAACATCGGCCTGGACGTCCGCGAACTGGCCCGCCTGGTCGACAAGCGGGTCCCGGCGGTGGACGCGGCGGCGTACATGAGCATGCGCTCGACCCCGTCGCTACGCCGCACCATCGCCCGCCGCACGCCGCTGGATCCGGGGCTGCGCAAGGAACTCCTCGCCGGCGGCGACCGCCGTACGCTGCTGCCGCTCGTGGCCTGCGGGGAGCCCGACCTGACGGCCAAGGCGCTGGAGTTCGGGTGTCGTAAGATCGCCCAGCAGTACGCGTACATCCAGGTCTGGGAGCGGCACGGCCCGGAAGGCGTCCGCGAGTTGCTGGCGGCAACCGGCAAGAGCACCGCCGCGCAGATCCGCAAGCGGGTGGAGGCCGCGCTCAAGGCCGAGGACGGCCTGGCCGACCTGCGCGCGAGCGGTGAGCCGTACGACGATCCGGCCACGCTGCCGAACCGCCTCCAGACCCGAACCAGTCGCACCACCGTGCGCGACCTGGTCCACGAGCCGTACGCGCACGACTTCCCGCTGCTGATGGCGGCCAACCGGACGGAGCCGTTCGCGTACGAGGCGCTCGACGACCTGATCCGACACGAGGACGCCACCGACGCGGATCGGGCCGGGCTGCAACTGGAGTTGGTCAACTTCCTGCGCGGGTACGACCGTCGCGCGATCGACATCTCGCCGCGGGAGTGGCTGCGCACCAAGGCGTTCAACCGCGACGAGGACTGGGCCGGCGCGGCGGTCGAGAACGGCCTGCTCGACCCCGTGCACCTGGTGGACATCGCCTATCCCGCGCATGCGGTGCTCGCGAGCATCACGCGGATGAGCCCGACCCTGGTCGTGGACCCGATGCGGGAGCGGCTCACCGAACTGACTCGGGATCACCTCGCGGGCCACACCGACGCGTTGGCGATCGCGGTGGGCCTGGTCGAGGAGTTCAACGGCTCGCTCGCCGAACTGGTCACGCTGGCCGGACAGGCGGCGGGCCCCCGGCCGGACGCCGAGGAGGTGGCCCGGGCCGACGCCGCCGCGCTCGCACGGGCCCGCCGCGAGGCGGCCGAGACCGCGCTGACGGCATCGGTACCGGCGACCGCGGATCCGGTGACGCCGGCGGCGAACACGCGTGGGGGCCGGGAGCGGACGACCGAGCCGGACCGCACCTCGCGCCTGGTCGCGGCGGACCTGCTGCGCACACTGGCCGGCGTGGCCACGGGCGATCCCGACGCCGCGCCGGTGCCCGACGATCCGGCCGTGCTCACCGCGCTGGCCTCGCTGTCGACGTTCGACGCGCCCGGCTACGAGTATCCGAGCTGGCTGTACGAGGCGTGCTTCGCGAGCAAGTCGGTCGAGCCGCGGGTGGCCCTGGGACGCCGGGTGTTCGACGAGTCGGTCGCCAACGACCTGATCGACCTGGGCGAGCCGGAGGTGCTGGCCGCGCTCGGCGAGAACAAGGGCCTGGAGAAGCCGACGGCGGACCGGGTCGCCGCGATCCTGGCGGGCACGCCGACCGACCGCCCCGCGCAATACCCTTCCCGGGACACCTGGCCGAGCGCGGCGGCACCGGCCGCGTTTTTGCGCTGGATCCGTGAGTACTTCGAAGCAGGCCGCGGCGGTGGCGGCGAATACCTCGCCGAGGGCACCTACCGACACGGCATCGTCGGGCCGACCGACATCCTCGGCATCCTCCCGACCCGGGCACTGACCCCGCTGCCCCGAAAGTGGCGATACCGCATCGTGGCGGACCCGATCAAGCAGGCGGTCGGCACGCTGGTGGCCGACCGACTGGGCGTGGACCCGGACCGGTGGTTGCGGGCGCTGACGGCGATGGGGACGGCGGGGGATCGGCCGATCGGGGAACTCCTGGACGCGGCGGTGGGGGCTGGGTCGGGGGCGGAGCCCGGGGCGGGAGTCGAGACCGTCGCGGAGGCGAAGGCAGGGGCGGAGGCGGGAGTCGAGACCGTCGCGGAGGCGGAGGCGGATCGGGATGCCGCTTGGCAGCGCCTCGAATCCCCGCACACGATCGAGGCCGCGGTGGCGCACGAGGCCGCATGGCGAATCCGGCGCGCCTGGCGATGGCCGGCCGCCGATCTCCTGCTGCACGCCTCGCCCGAGGCGCTGGTCGCGATCCTGCCGCGACTCGGTCCGCACGCCTACCCCTCGCTGTGGGCGTACTCGCGGCACATCGAGCACTCGTCCCGTGCGCTGGACGAGTACCCGTTCCTCGCCGACGACCACGTCGCGCTGCGAATCGTGGCGACCCACACCGAGGACCCGGCACTGCTGAAGCGGCTGCTGCGTCTCGACGACCCCGAACTCAACCGCGACCTGTACGGCTCACCCCTGGAGGACGAGGGCGCCTCGATCCGACGTGTGGTGCTCTCTCGGGTGCCGCAGGGCCGGCCCACGACCGGCCCCGACGATCTGCTCGCGCTCGACCCGGATCTGCGCGCGCAGTTGTTGATGGACCACCGGCCCACCGCCTCGCTCCTGTCGGCGCTGCGCCTGAAGGTGGAGGCGGCCGACCCGGAGGTGGTCGAGCACGCACTGCGCCAACTCGGCCGAAAGCTCTCGCTGCTGGACCGGCTCCTCGGTGTCCGCGGCCTGCTGCGGCACGGCGGCGCGGACCGGATCGGGGCATTGGTCGAGGAGGGCGTACTCGGCGCCACGGCCGGCCGGTTGGTGGCCAAGGCCCTCGCCGATGCCGACCCCGACGCGACGCTCACCGCCCGCATCGACCGCGAGCGGGGCGGCGACAAGTTGGTCGCGAAGCTGCGCCGCTGCGGCGGTGTGGCCGACACGGACGAGGCACTGGACCTGCCGTACATCCAGGACTGGGACCTGATCCTGGCCGAACACGAACGAGAGCCCTTCCCCCGGCAGGTCCTGAGCCGCCTCGTCCTCCAGCGCGACTCCCCCGCGAGGCTCCTCGAACTCGGCCCGGTCGACGACGTCGCCGCCCGCCGCTCCGCCCTCCTCGACCCCGCACACGCACTCGCCTCGATCTCCTCCGGCCAATCCTCCCTCGGCGACGCCACGTGGTACGCCCACATGGACAGGCTGGTCACGAAGGGACACCTCACCGGAAGGGACCTGGTCCACAAGGCCAGAGGCGCCGCCACGATCCTCCGCTGGATAGCCGAGTCCACCCACCGCCTCGAGGTCCCCACCCAAATCCACACGGCCGGCCACGAAGCCCAATCCGAAATCGCATCCATCCTGACGACCACCAAGCCCCACTGGCCCCACGTCTACGCAGCCCTGACGGCCCAAGACCCGACGTGGCATGCGGAGTCCCCGAACTCAACCATCCACAACCTGCTGACGCGCACCGTGTAGCGGCAGCGGAGGGAACGAAGGGTCGGCCCGAGAGGGCGGTCGGATCCGGTCCACCGGCCGCCTTCCGAGTGGGCCGGGGGGATGCTTCCGACGCACGTCGCGCTTGTGGCCGCAGGACCGGCCGGCGCGGGGCGGGTCAGAGTCGGTGGTGGGCCGCCGCCGGAAACCGGCCGGCAGCGGCGGACAGGGAGGGCGGTCCGGTCGGGTCCTCCGGGTGGCCTTCCCCAGTGGGCCGGGCGTTCTCGGTGAGCGTTGCGCCTTTGGTCGCGGGTGGCTGGTCCGGGGCTGGTCAGAGTCGGTGATGGGCCGCCGCCGGCGTGCGGGGCTCCGCGCCTTCGGCTCCCGACGAGACAAGCGCGTTGCTCACCGAAAAACCGGCCGGCAGCGGCAGGCAGGGAGGGCGGCCCGGTCGAGTCCTCCGGGTGACGTTCCCCAGTGGGCCGGGTGCTCCCGGCGCGCGTTGCGCTCTTGGTTGCGTGATGGCCGGTCCGGGGCTGGTCAGAGTCGGTGGTGGGCCGCCGTCGGTGTGGGCTTCGGGGTGTGGGGTTTCGTCGGGGCGGGGGCCCGGGTCGGGGGAAGGGCGACCTGCGGCGGGTGGCAGAGGAGGGGGTCGGGTTGGGTTCCGCCGGGCTTGCGTTCCCGAGTGGGTCGGGTTTGTTTCGGCGTGCGTTGTGCTTGTGGTTGCGGGACCGGCTGGTCCGGGGCTG
>NZ_JBHTVA010000046.1:43969-90911 GCF_042793325.1 Embleya sp. NPDC056575 | reverse complement strand
CCCCCGGGGGATGCCGCCGCCGCGGGCGACGATCGGCCGGGTCGGTGCGGCCGATCGGGTCCACTCAGAACCAGGGGTGCCAGGCGTGCTGCACGTCGGCGTTGCCCTGGTTGATCACCACGACGCCCGAGTTGCCCTTGATCCCGGCGTTGTTGTTCTGGTTCGAGGCGCCCGCGCCGGTCGCGCTCTGCTGGGTGGCGTTGTAGTTGCCGTCGACACCGCCGAGGACGTTTCCGCTGCCGCTGTTGGTCGTGGAGGAGGTCGTGGTCGACGCGTTCGAGCCGTTGTCGCCCAGGGTGCCGTTGCCGCCGTCGGCGCACGCGGCGCCCGCACCGAGGAAGAGCAGACCGGCGGCGAGGGGGGCTACGGCCAGGGTGCCGAGCTTGCGGTTCATGGGGATCCTCCGTGTATCGCGGATCCGGGCGGGGCCCGGGTGTCATCGGGTAGGCGCCATCAGGTACGCCACGGGCCGTCGTGCGGGGCGAACGATCCGACTCCCACGGCGACTTCGTGTGACCAAGCTGTCGCAAACGGTGAGCACAATCCAGCGGTACGGCCCGGCTTCCCTCGGGAGAGTGACATGGAAGCCCTTAAACCCCCAACGAGTGCCGATACGGAGGGTTACGGGTGAGGGATATTTTTCGCCGATCAGGCGCAATGTTTCGGCCACTCTGTCGATTTCGGTTAATTTGTCGACGAACGGTGCGTGACCGACGGCGCACTCCCCACCGGCGGAGCGTGGAAGTGTGCCTCGACTCGATTCGTGGGCCCACACGGCGAAGCGCGCGCTCCCGTCTTTACCCGAGCTTCACGAATGCCGGGTTTGAGTAAGGTTGCCGCCATGCCCGTCGTCGTCACCGGAGCCGACCAACCGCTCGGTCGTGCCGTCGCGCTCGAACTCGCCCTGTCCGGTGGGGAGGTACGGGCCACGGTCCGCGATCGCGGCGCGGCCGGTGTGCTGCGCGCGGCGGGCGTGCGGGTCGCGGTGAGCGACCTGTCCGACCCGCTGCGACTGGGTGCGGTGCTCGCCGGCGCGCACACCGTGCTGCACCTCGATCGTGGCCCCGACGGGCGGGGGACGCCCGCCGATACCTGGGAATGGTTTCTCGAGGCCGTCGAGGGTACGGATGTCCAGCGGATCGTCACGGTCTTGCCACAGCCTCCGACCGCTTCTTCGCCCGGGGAGTACGAATTGATCGTCCGTCCGTTTCCCGCCGAGGCCGTGGATCGGCCCGGATTCGCGGCTCCGACGCTGATTCGCGCCCTGGTGGAGGCCGACCGTCGGGCCGGATGACGGATCACGGCGCGATGCGATTCGGGTCGAGGCGGCCCGCGGTCGTCCGCGAGGATGGCGACGATCGCCCCGATCACCTCATTTGCCCGCGCGTGACCCGGAATGCGGAACCGCGGTGGATGTTCGGCTCGTCGAATGAGACGTGGGATGTGGCTTGCGGCCTCGGCCGGGTCGCGACCCGGCTCCGGATGAAGGGACTGCCCGTACATGTCAGCAGGATCGAAGTCGCTCTCGACGCGGTCACGGGCCCGATGGCGCGTGGTGCCCGCACTGCTGCTCGGCGCGCTCCTGCTCGTGTCGGGCTGTAGCTCGGACGACGGCGGCGACGGCGGCAAGAAGCCCGGCGGCCCGAACAGCACCACGACCAAGGGCGATTCGAAGAAGGGCGCGGATCCCGCGTCGGTCACGCTCACGCCGGCCGACGGCGCCAACGCGATCGACCCGCAGGCGCCGATCACGATCGTGGTGGGCGGCGGAAAGCTCGGCGAGGTCAAGGTCGTCAACGCGCAGAACGAGCCGGTCGACGGCACGCTCGACGCGGACGGCAAGACCTGGAAGCCCAAGGTCGCCTTCACCCTCGGCGGCAAGTACACGGTGAGCGCGACCGCGACCAACGCCGACAACGCGCCGACCACGGCCCGGGCGACGTTCAACACGCTCTCCGGCGACAAGAAGGTCACCGCGCGCTTCAGCCCCGAGGACGGGGCCACCGTCGGCGTCGGCTTCCCGGTGTCGCTGACCTTCGACTACCCGGTCAAGAACCGGGCCGCGGTGGAGAAGGCGCTGTCGGTCGACGTCGAGCCGAAGGTGGAGGGCGCCTGGCACTGGTTCGACAACACCCGGGTCGACTACCGGCCCAGGGACTACTGGGCGCCCGGCACGAATGTGAAGGTCAACCTGAACCTGCGCGGCGTCGACGTGGGCAACGGCGCGATCGCCAACCAGTTCAAGAGCTACAGCTTCAAGGTCGCCGCCACCAAGCGGATCGCCATGGTGGACGTGAAGGCGCACACCATGAAGGTCTACGAGAACGAGCAGTTGATCAAGACCATCCCGATCACGGCCGGCAAGTCGCCGAAGTACAGCACGTGGAACGGGAAGATGGCGATCACCGAGAAGTTCGAGAAGACCCGGATGAACTCGCAGACGGTGGGCCTGGGCAGCGAGTACGACATCGACGACGTGCCGTTCGCGATGCGGGTCACCACCTCGGGCACCTTCGTGCACGGCAACTACTGGGCCGACCCGGGTGTCTTCGGCAGCGAGAACACCAGCCACGGGTGTGTGTCGATGACCAAGGAGAACGCCAAGTGGCTGTACGACCGGGTGATCCCCGGTGACATGGTCGAGATCTCCGGCTCCGACGAGCGCACGGTCGACGCCGACAACGGCTTCGCCGACTGGAACCTGAGCTGGGACAAGTGGACCGCGTCCGGCGCGCCCGGCACCACGCAGGGTACGACGACACCCACGCACTGAGGCGCCCGGCGGACGGGGCCGCGGCGGATGTCGTGGCCCCGCTCACCGCCCGCCGGAGTGGCGACGCCTATGGTCGGATCGGCACATCAGGGCTGACCAGAGGAGAGCGTCATGGGCGAATTCGTGAACCTGGAAGTGGCCGACGGCGTCGGCACGATCCGGCTGAGCCGGCCGCCGATGAACGCGCTGAACCGGCAACTCCAGGAGGAGCTGCGGGCGGTGGCGCGGGAGGCGGGCGAGCGGGCCGACGTGCGCGCGGTGGTGATCTACGGCGGGGAGAAGGTGTTCGCGGCGGGCGCGGACATCAAGGAGATGGCCGAGATGACCTACACGGACATGGCCGACCGGGGCGCCGCGCTGCAGTCCGCGTTCACCGCCGTCGCCGAGATCCCCAAGCCGGTGGTTGCCGCGATCACCGGCTTCGCGCTCGGCGGCGGTTGCGAGTTGGCCCTGTGCGCCGACGTCCGCGTCTGCGCCGACAACGCCAAGCTCGGCCAGCCCGAGATCACGCTGGGCATCATCCCGGGCGCCGGCGGCACCCAGCGCCTGCCCCGTCTGATCGGCCCGTCCAAGGCCAAGGACCTGATCTACACGGGCCGCTTCGTCGCCGCCGACGAGGCCCTGTCCATCGGCCTGGTGGACCGGGTCGTCCCGGCCGAGGACGTCTACGCGGAGGCCGTGAAGTGGGCCGGGCAATTCGCCAACGGCCCGGCCTACGCCCTGCGCGCCGCGAAGGAGTCCGTCGACCGCGGCCTCGAAACCGACCTCGACACGGGCCTGGAGATCGAACGCCTCCAGTTCACCGCCCTGTTCGCCACCGAGGACCGGGCCACCGGCATGCGCGCGTTCGTGGCCAAGGAAAAGCCCGAGTTCTCGGGCCGCTGACCGTCGGCGAACCCGGTGGGGATCGCGACGAAACGGGGCGCCGACTCGGCGGGTGTCGAGTCGGCGCCCCGGTCTTCGTCGTGTCGACGAACCCGATCCGCAGGATCAGAGGTTCGGGTAGAGCGGGTGCTTTTCGGCCAGGGTGGTGACCCGGGCGGCGAGCGCGGCCTTGCGGGTGTCGTCGAAGTCGGGCAGCAGGGCCTCGGCGATGATGTCGGCGACCTCCTCGAAGTCCGCCTTGCCGAAGCCGCGGGTGGCCAGGGCCGGGGTGCCGATCCGCAGGCCGGAGGTGACCATCGGCGGGCGCGGGTCGAACGGGACCGCGTTGCGGTTGACCGTGATGCCGATCGAGTGCAGGCGGTCCTCGCCCTGCTGCCCGTCCAACTCGGAGTCGCGCAGGTCGACCAGGACCAGGTGCACGTCGGTGCCGCCGGTGAGCACGGTGATGCCCACGTCGGTGACGTCCTTGCGAGTCAGCCGCTCGGCGAGGATGGCCGAGCCCTCCAGGGTCCGCTTCTGGCGGTCCTTGAAGTCGTCGGAGGCGGCGACCTTGAACGCCACCGCCTTGCCCGCGATCACGTGCTCCAGGGGGCCGCCCTGCTGGCCCGGGAAGACCGCCGAGTTGATCTTCTTGGCGTATTCCGCCTTGGACAGGATCACGCCGCCGCGCGGGCCGCCCAGGGTCTTGTGCGTCGTGGTGGTGACCACGTCGGCGTACGGCACGGGGCTGGGGTGCAGGCCCGCGGCGACCAGACCGGCGAAGTGCGCCATGTCGACCATCAGGAACGCGCCGACCTCGTCGGCGATCCGGCGGAACTCGGGGAAGTCGAGCTGCCGGGGATAGGCCGACCAGCCGGCGATGATCAGCTTCGGCCGGTGCTCCTTGGCGAGCCGCTCGACCTCCTCCATGTCGACGCGGTGGGTCTTCTCGTCGACGTGGTAGGCGACCACGTTGTAGAGCTTGCCGGAGAAGTTGATCCGCATGCCGTGGGTGAGGTGGCCGCCGTGGGCCAGGTCCAGGCCGAGGATCGTGTCGCCGGGGGAGAGCAGCGCGAACATCGCGGCGGCGTTGGCCGACGCGCCCGAGTGCGGCTGCACGTTGGCGGCCTCGGCGCCGAACAGCTCCTTGACCCGGTCGATGGCGAGCTGCTCGACCACGTCGACGTGCTCGCAGCCGCCGTAGTAGCGCCGGCCGGGGTAGCCCTCGGCGTACTTGTTGGTCAGAACGGAGCCCTGCGCCTCCAGCACCGCCACGGGGGCGAAGTTCTCGGAGGCGATCATCTCCAGGGTGTTCTGCTGGCGGTGCAGCTCGTCGGCGACGGCGGCGGCGACCTGCGGGTCCACCTCGCCCAGGGGACGGTCCAGGATCGTCACGGTTGTCAGCTCCTCGATCGGGTCGATCTCGATCATTCGCCGCAGAACGCGGCGTATTCGTCGGCCGACAGCAGGCCCTCGGCCTCGCCGTCGATGCGCACCTTGAACAGCCAGCCCGCCCCGAAGGGGTCGGAGTTCACCAGGGCCGGGTCCTCGACGACGGCGTCGTTGATCTCGACGACCTCGCCGGAGACCGGCGCGTACATGTCGCTGACCGACTTCGTGGACTCCAGCTCGCCGCACGGCTCACCGGCGACGACCACCCGGCCGACCTCGGGAAGCTCGACGAACACCACGTCGCCGAGCGCCTCGGCCGCGTGCTGCGTGATGCCCACGACGGCGGGGGAGGCCGCCTCGTCGAGCCACTCGTGTTCCTTGCTGTAGCGCAGGTGCTGGGGTGCGTGCACGGGTCCATTCTCCATTCGAATGAGGTAAGTCCGTCCCTCAGGATGATTTGGGACGTTTTCCGGTGATATAGGAAGGGGTTCGGCTCAGCCGCGCTTGTAGAACGGCAGCGCCACCACCTCGACCGGCTCGGCCTTGCCGCGGATGTCCACCGCCAGCCGGGTGCCCGGTTCGGCCCGCTCCGCCGCCACGTAGGCCATCGCGATCGGCATGCCGAGCGTCGGCGACGGCGCGCCGGAGGTGACCTCGCCGACCCGCTCGCCGCTGTCCGCGTCCACCACCGGGTAGCCGGCGCGCGGGACCCGCTTGCCCGGCGAGGTCAGCCCGACCAGCGTGCGGCGCACGTCCGCCTCCGCCGCGGCCAGCGCCTCGCGGCCGACGAAGTCCTCGGGCTTGTCCAGCCGGACCACCCGGCCCAGGTTGGCCTCGTACGGCGTGGTGTCCCGGGTCAGCTCGTGGCCGTACAGCGGCATGCCCGCCTCCAGGCGCAGCGTGTCCCGGCAGGACAGGCCGGCCGGCACCAGCCCGTGCGGCTTGCCCGCGGCCAGCAGCGCGTCCCACAGCGCGACCGCGTCGCCGGGCGCGGCGAACAGCTCGAAGCCGTCCTCGCCGGTGTAGCCGGTGCGGGCGAGCAGCACCGGTACGCCCGCGACCTCGGTGCGCAGGATCGCGTAGTACTTGAGCGCGGGCAGGTCGGCGTCGGTCAGCGAACCGACGATCTCCGTCGACGCGGGCCCCTGCACGGCGAGCAGCGTGTACTCCTCGGACGCGTCGCGCACCGTGGCGTCGAAGTCGCTCGCGCGGTGCTTCAGGCTGCCCGCCACCACGTCGGCGTTGGACGCGTTGGCCACCACCACGAAGTGCTCTTCGCCGAGCCGGTACACGATCAGGTCGTCGACGATGCCGCCCTCCTCGGTGCAGATCATCGTGTACCGGGCTCGGTCGATCCCGATCTTCGAGACGAAACCGACCAGGGCGTGGTCGAGCGCGCGGGCGGCATCCGGGCCGGTGACCTCGATCTCGCCCATGTGGGTGAGGTCGAACAGGCCGGCCGTGGTGCGCACCGCGGTGTGCTCGTCCCGCTCGCTCCCGTACCGCAGCGGCATCCGCCACCCGGCGAAGTCGGTCATCGTGGCCCCGAGCGCGTCGTGCACGGCGTCGAGCGGGGTCCGGCGGTCGGTGGTCATGCGAAGACTCCTTCGAAGGGACGCCGGCGGAAGCCCCCGGCGGGCGCGGACCGGTCCGGGGCATGCCGGACGGCGCGGACCCGGGCGCGGGCCCGAGGTGCGACGAAAGGTGACGGGTGCTGCGGCCCGTACCGGAACGAGGACGGGCCCCGGATCAAGAACCGGAACGAGTACGAGAACGAATTCGAGGACAAAGGGGGCTCCCTGCCATGGCGTTCAGCCCTTTTCGGCCAAAGTCGGTCGAAAAGTGGGGTGCCCTCCCCTTCTGTCATCGGAACCTGAGAGCTTCATCCCGTCCGCCGCTGCCGCGTCGGACCGGGATTTGCACCGTGGGTGAGCCGCACCGACGGTGCGCCTGCTTTCCAGAAGTGCCTGACCCATGCGGTATCGGTGCCTGAGAGATTCCGGGGAGGAGTTGCTCCTTCGGCGCCCCGCTCGATGGCGAGGACTCTCCCGCGTGGGGTCGACGGCCGTTATGTGGTTGTGCCCGGCATGCTAGCGCGTGTCGTCAATCCCCCGCCGGGGCCGGGGAGCGCCGGCGCCCGCTCGCGCCCTCGGTACGACACCATGCGCAGGGCACGTGGGTTCGGGACATCAGGGGAGGATTCGTGGAGACGGATTCGGCGGGGGCGCATACCGGCGCCGCGGCGGGCGGCGTGTTGACCCCCCGGTCCGTGCACGACCTGCGGGAGGAGCGGCATCGGGCGGGGGAGCGGGACGGGGTCCGGCAGGTGGACGTGCTGTCCTACCCGGCCTCGTGCGTGCTCGTGGTGACCGGCCTGCCGGGCGCGGGCAAGAGCACGCTCCTGGCCCGGGTGGTCGCCGCCGGGCCCGCGGTCGCGGTCCTGGACGCCGACCTGGTCCGGGCCCGCTGGGCGATGCGGGTGGGGCGGCTGCCGTACCGGGCCTACCGACCGCTGGTGCGGCTGTCGCACTACGGCGAGGTGGCCCGGGCGCTGCGCGGCCCCGGCGCGGTGGTCGTGCACGACAGCGGCCGCAATCCGATCCTGCGCCGGATACTGGTGCGCGCGGCCCGGCGGCGCGGCATCCCGGCACACGCGCTGCTCCTGGACGTCACGGCCCATCAGGCGCTTTCCGGCCAACGTGCGCGCGGGCGCGGGGTGTCCACCGCGGTGTTCGCCCGACACCACCGGGAATGGCGTGCGCTGCTCGCCCGGCTCGCCCCGTGGCTGGACGCCGGACCCGCCCTCGCCTCCGCCCCGGGCGGCTTCACCTCGTGTGTACTGCTCGACCGCCCGGCCGCGCGGCAACTGCGCCGGATCGTTTTCGCAGACCCCCTACCCGGACAGTCCCGACGGCGGGACGCGGGCAAGTCGTAAACTGCGCCGGACACCAAGAGGAGCACCACCATGCCGTTCCCGGCCAATCCCGTGGAGAGCGCGCTCGTCGCGGCGATGCGCGACCCGTCCCGGGCCGAGGCCCTGTTCGAGGCCCTCGCCGAGGCGGACGTGTGGGTGCCGCTGCCCGAGGGAGGCAGCGCCGCCGACACCGAACTGACCCTGCCCACCGCCGAGATCGACGGTCTGCCGTACGTGCCGGTGTTCTCCTCGGAGGAGCAGTTCCGCCGGCTCGCGGGGCCGATGGCGGGCACCGTGGCGCCGATGCGCGAGTTCGCCCGAGGGCTGCCGCCGCACATCGGCATCGTGGTCAACCCGGGCGGCGAGGCGGGCATCCCGATCCCGCCGCCGGGTGTGCTGGAGCTGGCCCGGTTGCCAGGTGCGGCCCACCGCGGCGCACGGGTGCGGCTGTACGAGCCCGACCAGGAGCCGATGGACTTCCTGATCGCCGCCGCCGCCGAGTTCATCCACGTCCCCGTGGTGCTCAGCGCCCGGCGCGGCCTGGGCGAGGTCGAGTCCGATCCGCCGGTCCTGTTCGTCGGCGTCGAACTGGACCGGTGGCAGGAGGAGGACCGGCTGGCCGCGGTCGGCGCCCTGGAGCGCGCGCTCGGCCGCGCCGCGTGCCCGTGGCCGGTCAACGTGGTGCTTCTGGACGTGGCGCAGGATCCTGTGGGGGACTGGATGCTGGAGCGGACCCAGCCGTTCTATCTGCGGGCCGACCAGCGCTGAGCCCGTCCGGCCGCGGCCGGCGTCGGTGTCGAGATACATGGGGTTCGGGGAGGACGTCGTGAACCAGGTCGAGCAGGCGTTGAGCCAGGTGGCCCCCGGGCGCTACGACGCCTACGAGCGGCTGTTGCAGGCGCTCGTCGGCGCGCCCGTGTGGATGTTGTTGTGGCAGGGGCAACCCGGCAGCCCGGACGCGCAGTACGGGAACATGGACGTGGCCGGATGGCGCTACGCGCCGGCGTTCACGTCCGAGGAACAGCTGCGTCTCAGTGGCTGGGACCGCTCGTTCGAGATCTGTCCGGTCCCCGAGATCGCGTCCTCGCTGTACACCGACCGCTGGGGTCTGTGGCTGAATCCGCACGCCCAGGGCGGCGGCGTCGGCGTGCCCTACCTCGACCTGCGCCGCATCGTCGGCGGTCTGGACCGACTGATGGCCGGCCCCCTGGAGGTCGGCGAACCCACCTTGTGGGACCCGGCGTTCTACTCCCTGCTCGGCGGTCAGCTGTTCCAGACCCAGGTGGTGCGCGCCGCCCACCGGGCCTGGGTACGCCCCACCGTCGGCCCCGAACGCCTCGTGATCGGACTGCGCCTGACGGACAATCAGCCCGCCACGATGCAGCGTATGCGGGACGCGATGGCCCGCGCGTCGGCCGCCGCGCCGCCCGGTCTGACGCTCTCCTCGGTCGCGCTCGACGACCCCTTCGACCCGATCGCCGCGTGGATGCGCGAGCACACCCGGCCGTTCATCGGCATCGACATGCTCGACGAGGCCGCCCGCCAGGGCCGGTGATCGACATGCCCGACGAAGGCGCCCGTCCCGCACGGTGATTCACCCGGCCGCCGCGGGCACACACCACGCGCAGTGAGCGAAGATCGGCGGAACGTGGCGAGCCGGGGCAACAGGCAGTGATGCCCCCAAAAAACTGACGTCACGTCATCAACCGCTGCCTTGTTGTGATTTCGTGACCGATCTACGCGGATCAACCAGTGAATCGTGTCTGCGTAATCACGGTTCAGTAAAGGTATTCCTCCACCCCTGTTCGTGACCCGCGTCACGGAGGAGTCTCACCCGGACGACAGATCCCGAAGATCATCGGGATCGCAATGCCGGGTATGGCGACGGGACGCGGCGATCCCGAGCCGCCGTCGCATCCGTGAGCGGGGAGGGTCGATCCATGACGGCACCGATCGAGACCACCGGTGTGGCCCGAGAGGCGCACCCCGAGGCGATCGCCGAGGCAGCCGGCGCACGCATCGAGGGTCGGTCGCTGGGTCAGATCGCGTGGGCCCGATTCCGCCGCGACAGGGTCGCGATGGCCGGTGGCGTGGTGATCATCGTCATGGTGCTCATCGCGATCTTCGCGCCGCTCATCACCGACGTGATCGGCGGTGGACCCACCGAGTACCACGACGACCTGCTCGACCCGGTGCTGAACATCCCGACCGGCAGCTTCGGCGGCGCGAGTTGGGACCACCCGCTGGGTCTGGAGCCGGTCAACGGCCGGGACATCTTCTCCCGCATCTGCTACGGCGCCCGCGTCTCCATGCTGGTCGCCTTCCTCGCCACCCTGCTCTCCGTGGTGCTCGGCGTCGTCCTGGGCACCGTGGCGGGCTACTTCGGCGGCTGGATCGACGGGCTGATCAGCCGCGCCATGGACGTCTTCCTGGCCTTCCCGCTGCTGCTGTTCGCGATAGCCATCGGCAGCAGCCTCCAGGGCGAGGCCTTCGGCCTCCACGGCGACACGCTCCGCATCACCGTGCTGATCTTCGTGATCGGGTTCTTCAGCTGGCCGTACATCGCTCGCATCGTCCGCGGCCAGACGCTCTCGCTGCGCGAACGCGAGTTCGTCGAGGCGGCGCGCAGTCTCGGGGCCACCGACCGGCACATCATCTTCAAGGAGCTGCTGCCGAACCTGGTGGGTCCGATCCTGGTCTACTCCACGCTGCTGATCCCGACGAACATCCTGTTCGAGGCCGCCCTTTCCTACCTGGGGGTCGGCGTACAGGAACCCACCGCCTCGTGGGGTGGCATGCTCTCGGCGGCCACCCCCCGGTACCAGGACGCGCCGATGTTCATGGTCGTCCCCGGCGTCACCATCTTCATCACCGTGCTCGCGTTCAACCTGCTCGGCGACGGCCTTCGAGACGCCCTCGACCCGCGCAGCCGCTGAATATCCCGCAAGTCCCCACGAGGAGGCACGACCAGCGATGAAACACCCGGTAACTCGCAGGCGCAGGACCCAAGCGCTGATCGGCATGGTGGCTGTCACCGCGATGGCCGCCACCGCGTGTGGCGGTGGCGGCGGCGGCTCGAAGAAGTACAGCCCGAGCAACAAGGCGATCACCGAAGTGGTCAACCAGTCCACCAAGAAGGGTGGCACGCTCAAGCTGGTCAGCTCGGACAAGTTCGACTCGCTGGACCCGGGCGACATGTACTACGCCTCGGCGTGGAACTTCTCCCGCCTGATGGCGCGTCCGCTGCTCACCTTCAAGCCCGCCCCGGGCAACGCGAGCTACGAGTTCGCGCCGGACCTGGCCACCGAGGTGGGCAAGACCGACGACGGCGGCAAGACCTGGACGTACCACCTGCGCAAGGGCGTCAAGTACGAGGACGGCACCGAGGTCAAGGCGTCGGACGTCAAGTACGCCGTCGAGCGGACCTTCGACAAGGAGGTCCTGCCCAACGGTCCGGGCTACTTCGCCCAGTACCTGGACCCCGACGGCACCTACAAGGGCCCGTACAAGGACTCCGCGCCGGACAAGCTGGGTCTGAACGCGATCGAGACGCCGGACGACCACACCATCATCTTCAAGATGAAGGAGCCGTTCGCGGACTTCAACTACCTCGCCGCGCTCCCGCAGACCGCGCCGGTCCCGCCCGCCAAGGACACCGGCAAGGAGTACGTCAAGCACCCCATCGCCTCCGGCGCGTACATGGTCGACGGCCAGTACGAGCCCGGCAAGGCGGTCAACCTGGTCCGCAACCCGAACTGGGACCAGGCGACCGACCCGCTGCGCAAGGCGCTGCCGGACCGGATCGAACTGCTCGAGAAGCAGGACGCGAACGACGTCGACAACCGACTCTTCGCCGGCACGGCGCAGTTGGACGTGGTCGGCACCGGCGTCCAGGCCGCCGCGCAGAACAAGATCCTCACGGACAAGAAGCTCGCGGACAACGCGGACGACGCGATCTCCGGCGCGCTGGCCTACCTGGCGATCAGCTCCAAGACCCCGCCGTTCGACAACGTGCACTGCCGGCGCGCCGTGCAGTACGCGGTCAACAAGTCGCAGCTGCAGCGTGCGCAGGGTGGCGAGGTCGGCTCCGACATCGCGACCAACCTGATGCCGCCGACGCTGGCCGGTTCCAAGGTCACCGACATGTACCCCAACGGTGCCAAGCACACCGGTGACGTGGCCAAGGCCAAGGACGAGCTCAAGCAGTGCGGCAAGGGGGACGGCTTCAGCACCGTGCTGACCGCGCGCGCCAACCGGCCCAAGGAGGTCGCGGGCGCCACGTCGGTGCAGAACGCGCTCGCCAAGGTCGG
Organism: Embleya sp. NPDC056575; assembly: GCF_042793325.1. Classification (NCBI taxonomy): domain Bacteria; kingdom Bacillati; phylum Actinomycetota; class Actinomycetes; order Kitasatosporales; family Streptomycetaceae; genus Embleya; species Embleya sp. NPDC056575. The sequence goes on along the minus strand of NZ_JBHTVA010000046.1, from coordinate 78,658 downwards.
CATCAAGGTCGAGATCCGGCAGTACCCCTCGGGTGACTACTTCTCCCAGTTCGCCGGCGTCCCGAAGTGGGTCGCGGAGAACAAGGTCGGCATCATGTTCATGCAGTGGGGTCCCGACTTCCCCACCCAGTTCGGCTTCTTCCAGCAGATCGTGGACGGCCGGGCGATCAAGCCCGCCGGTGGCACGAACCTGTCCGAGCTGAACGACCCGGCGGTCAACGGTCTGATCGACCAGGCCACCCGCACCATCGACCCGGCGCAGAGCGCGGCCATCTGGCAGCAGCTGGACCAGAAGGTGATGGAGTCGGCGGTGATCGTCCCGTTCGGCTGGACCAAGTCGCTGCTGTACCGCCCGTCGAACGTGACCAACCTGGTCGTCACGCCCGCGTACTCCGGGATGTACGACTACCTCAACATCGGTATCCAGTAAGCCTGCGACGAGGTCAGTAGCCCGAAGGAGAGGTGAAGGCCCGTCAGTTCCGGTGCGGGGAGCGGTGATCCCGCTCCCCGCACCGGACCGGGTCGCCGGCTCATGATTTTCTATCTGCTCAGGCGGCTGGCGGGAGCGGTGGTGCTCCTGTTGATCGTCACCATGGCGGTCTTCGCCATCTTCTTCCTGATTCCGCGTCTGGGAGGCGCCACAAGCGACCAACTCGCCGCGCGCTACGTCGGCAAGTCGCCCACCCCGGCCGCGATCGAACAGGTCAAGCACAGCCTCGGCCTGGACAAGTCGGTGCCCGTCCAGTACGGAAGGTTCGTCAAGGGCATCGTCGCCGGCAAGGACTACGACACCGGTGTACGCAAGGTGCACTGCGCGCCGCCGTGCCTGGGCTTCTCCTTCCGCAACAACCTGGAAGTGTGGCCACGACTACAGGACCGCATCCCGGTCACGCTCTCGCTGGCCGCGGGAGCCGCGGTGATCTGGCTGATCGCCGGCGTGTCGATCGGGGTGGTCTCGGCGCTCAAACGCGGCAGCCTGTGGGACCGCTTCTCGATGGGCTTCGCGCTGGCGGGCGTCTCGCTGCCACCGTTCTTCACCGGCCTGGTGGCACTGGCGTTGTTCAGTTATCAATGGCCGATCTTCAAGGGCGTGCACTATGTGCCGTTCCTGGACAATCCGGCGAGTTGGGCCTGGAACCTGGTGTTGCCCTGGTTGACCCTGGCGTTCCTGTACGCGGCGTTGTACGCCCGACTCACCCGGGCGGGCATGCTCGAGACGATGAGCGAGGACTACATCCGCACCGCGCGGGCCAAGGGCCTGCGCGAACGCGACGTCATCGTCAAACACGGGCTGCGCGCCGCGCTGACCCCGATCCTGACCATCTTCGGCATGGACGTCGGACTGCTGCTCGGCGGTGCGATCCTGACCGAACAGGTCTATTCCCTCAACGGCGTCGGCAAGTTCGCCGTCGAGGCGATCGGACAGCAGGATCTGCCCGAAGTGCTCGGCGTGACGATGATCGCCGCCATCTTCGTGATCCTGGCCAACCTCGTCGTGGACCTGCTCTACGCGGTCGTCGATCCCCGGGTGAGGACCTGATGCCCCGACTGCTACCGCGCCGCAAGCGGGACACCGCGGCCGAACTGCCCAAGCTCGCCCCGGCCGGGCCCCCGCCCGAGCCGGAGAACTTCCTCGAAGTACGCGAACTCACCGTGCACTTCCCCACCGACGACGGCCTGGTGCGCAGCGTCGACGGCGTGAACTTCGCGCTCCAGCGCGGCCGAACGCTCGGCATCGTCGGCGAGTCCGGCTCCGGGAAGAGCGTGACCTCGCTGGCCGTGATGGGCCTGCACGGCGGTACCAGCGCCCGAATCGGCGGCGAAATCTGGCTGGACGGCAAGGAGTTGGTGCGCTCCACCGCCGAAGAGGTCCGGCTGATGCGTGGCCGCCGGATGGCGATGATCTTCCAGGACCCGATGTCCTCGATGCACCCGTTCTACACGGTCGGCCACCAGATCATCGAGGCCTACCAGGTGCACAACGAGGTGAGCGTCAAGCAGGCCCGCGCGCACGCGATCGACCTGCTCGGACGAGTCGGCATCCCGCGCCCGGACCGGCGGGTGGACGACTACCCGCACCAGTTCTCCGGCGGCATGCGCCAGCGCGCGATGATCGCGATGGCGCTCAGCTGCGACCCCGAACTGTTGATCGCGGACGAGCCGACCACCGCCCTGGACGTCACCGTCCAGGCCCAGATCCTGGACCTGATCCGGGACCTGCAGGCGGAGTTCAACTCCGCCGTCGTGATGATCACGCACGACCTGGGCGTGGTCGCCGAACTGGCCGACGACGTCCTGGTGATGTACGCCGGTCGGGCGGTCGAGCACGGCCCCGCGCGCACCCTGTTCGAACAGCCCCGACACCCGTACACCTGGGGCCTGTTGGGCTCGCTGACCCGGCTCGACCGGGCGCGCCAGGAACGGCTGATGCCGATCAAGGGCAGCCCGCCGAGCCTGATCTCGCTGCCCTCGGGCTGTGCGTTCCGCACCCGCTGCCCGTACGCGGACCGCAACGACGGGCGGGAGAAGACCGAGGTCCCGCGACTGGTCGAGATCGAACCGGGCCACCGCACCGCGTGCCACCTCGATCCCGGGGAGCGCGAGCGGATCTGGACCGAGGACATCAGGCCGCGGCTGTGAGCGGGACGGCGAACGGGAAAGCGGATGGGCACGTGACTGGTCACCAGGATGGAAACGGGAACGGGAACGCGGAAGTGACCGAGGGCGCCCGAGCGGGAGACGACGTGAACGTTGCGCAGGCCGGCGAGCCGGAGGCCGCGTCCCGACGCGAGCCGGGAGACGTGCTGGTGCGCGTGCGCGGGCTGCGCAAACACTTTCCGATCCGCTCCGGGATGACCCGGCGCCGGGCCGGCACGGTCAAGGCGGTGGACGGGCTCGACTTCGACATCCGCGAGGGCGAGACGCTGGGCCTGGTCGGCGAGTCGGGGTGTGGCAAGTCGACCACCGGACGCATGGTGATGCGCCTGCTGGAGCCCAGCGAGGGCACCATCGAGTTCGGCGGGCGCGACCTCACCAAGCTCTCCCGAGGGCAACTGCGGCCGCTGCGGCGCGACTTCCAGATGATCTTCCAGGACCCGCAGTCCTCGCTGAACCCGAGGCACACCGTCGGCACCATCGTCGGGCTGCCGTTCCGGTTGCAGAAGGTCACCCCCGAGGGCGGGATCAAGAAGGCCGTCCAGGAGTTGTTGGAACTGGTCGGGCTCAGCCCCGAGCACTACAACCGCTACCCGCACGAGTTCTCCGGCGGCCAGCGGCAGCGCATCGGCATAGCCCGCGCGCTGGCGCTGCGGCCCAAGCTGGTGGTCGCCGACGAGCCGGTCTCCGCGCTCGACGTGTCGATCCAGGCGCAGGTGGTCAACCTGCTCGACGACCTGCAGAGCGAGTTCGGGCTGACCTACCTGATCATCGCGCACGACCTGTCGGTGGTGCGGCACACCAGCGACCGGGTGGCGGTGATGTACCTCGGCAAGATCGTCGAGATCGCCGACCGCGAGGACCTGTACACGTCGCCGAAGCACCCGTACACGGTGGCGCTGATGTCGGCGGTGCCCGTGCCGGACCCGGCCCGGCGCGAGAGCCGTGACCGGATCCTGCTCAAGGGCGACGTACCGAGCCCGATGGACCCGCCGCCGGCGTGCCGCTTCCACACCCGGTGCTGGAAGGCGCAGGACATCTGCAAGACCCAGGAGCCGCCGCTGGCCGAGCTGACCACGCGGCACCAGGTGGCCTGCCACTTCCCGGAGAACATGCCGGCGGAGAACGGCGCGGGTGAGGCGGTGCTGCTGGTCGAGCCGGCGCCGGCCGAGGCGGCGCCCGCGGTCGCCGCAGGGGAGGACGCCGAGGCCGCCGCGGAAAGCCCTGCCGAGACGGCCGTCGAGACGCCGGCCGAGACCTCCGCGGACGATGCCGCGAAGGCCCCTGCCGGGCCTGCGGCGGACACCCCCGCGGAGAACTCCGCCGAGACTCCCGCCGAAGCCTCCCCGAAGGCCCCCGGCGAGGCGACCGGGAAGGACACTCCACCCACACCCGCCCCATGAGTATCGGGTCGGGCCCGGCGGTGTAGAACATCCGTTATGTCACCCGAGGTGCCGCCCGAGATCTTCCACCATCAGCTCCAGCAGGTCCTCGACCTGCTCGGCATCTTCGTCTTCGCGGCGGCCGGCGCGCTGATGGCCGTACGGAAGAACTTCGACGTCATCGGAATCACCCTGCTCGCCGAGGTCACCGCCCTCGGCGGCGGGGTGATCCGGGACGTGATCATCGGCGCGGTCCCGCCCGCGGCCTTCACCGACCTCGGCTACTTCACCACCCCGCTGCTCGCCGCCGTACTGGTCTTCTTCCTGCATCCCCAGGTCGAGCGGATCATGTCGGCGATCGACGTGCTCGACGCCGCCGGCCTCGGGCTGTTCTGCGTGACCGGCACCGCGAAGGCGTACGCGTACGGCCTCAATCCGATACCGGCCGCCGCCCTCGGGGTGACCACCGCCGTCGGCGGCGGCGCGCTGCGCGACGTACTGGCCCGGGAAGTACCCACGCTGCTGCGCTGGGACAAGGAGATCTACACCTTCCCCGCGCTGCTCGGCGCCGGCATCACCGCCGCGCTGATCGAGTTCGACCTGTTCGGCCCGGTCACCGCGACCGCGGCGGTCACCTTCGCCTTCCTGCTTCGGGTGCTCGCGCTTCGGCGCGGGTGGCGGGCACCACGCGCGTGGCGCCGCAACTCCGGCACCAGCGCCGAGGAGCAGTGACCCGGGACACCCCCCCGCAGCCCGGGTGGTGCGGGCTGCGCCGCCGGGCCCAACCCGGCCACTCGTATGAGTGGACCGTGCCCAACACGCCCCGGCGCGCGTTGCACCAGGATGTGTGGGAGATCCAGCAGCCGTTGACCTACGACCACCGGTCGACCGAACCCGATCCGAAGGGCAGGCGCCCGCTTCGGCGACTCGTGGCGTACGCGACCGCGTCGGTGCTTTCCACGCGCCTGTGGCTCGACCGATTCCTGCCCGGAGGGCCGCGATACGGACGGGTGTACGGCCGCCCCCGCCGGCGCCCGCGGGTACCCGACTAAGCTTCGCAGTGCGATGGCCTACTTCGATCACGCGGCGACCACCCCGATGCGCCTTTCGGCAATCCGGGCGATGACCGTACAGCTTGCCCAACTCGGGAACCCGTCCTCGTTGCACGCGTCCGGGCGACGCGCGCGCCGCACGGTGGAGGAGTCCCGCGAGTCGCTGGCCCATGCGCTGGGCGCGCGGCCGAGCGAGATCGTCTTCACGGCGGGCGGAACCGAGGCCGACAACCTCGCGATCAAGGGGATCTATTGGTCGCGGGTCGCGGACGACCCGGCCCGGCGGCGGATACTGGTCAGCCCGGTCGAGCACCACGCCGTGCTCGACCCCGTGCTGTGGCTGGAGTCGGCCGAGGGCGCGGTGGTCGAGTGGCTGGACGTGGACGCCGACGGGCGGGTGCAACCCGAGACGCTGCGTGCGGCGATCGAGCGCGATCCGGCGTCGGTGGCGCTGGTGTCGGTGATGTGGGCCAACAACGAGGTCGGCACGGTCGAGCCGATCGCCGAGCTGGTCGAGATCGCGCACGAGTTCGGCATCCCCTTCCACTCCGACGCGGTCCAGGCCGTCGGTCAGATCCCCGTCGACTTCTCCGCGACCGGCCTGGACGCCATGACGGTGACCGGACACAAGCTCGGCGGCCCGGGCAACTGCGGCGCGCTCGTGCTCGGGCGCGGCATCACCCCGATTCCGGTGCTGCACGGCGGCGGCCAGGAGCGCGACGTGCGCTCGGGCACGCTGGACGCCGCCTCGATCGCGGCACTGGCCGTCGCGGCCGAGGAGTCGGTGCGCGAACAGGCCGAATACGCCCGGCGGGTGGGCGCGCTGCGGGACGAACTGGTGCGCCGGATCCTGGCCGCGGTGCCCGACGCGCAGCTCAACGGGGACCGGCGGCTCGACCCGGCCCACCGGCTGCCGGGCAACGCGCACTTCTCCTTCCCGGGGTGCGAGGGCGACTCGCTGCTGCTGCTCCTGGACGCGCGCGGGATCGAGTGCTCGACCGGCTCGGCCTGCTCGGCGGGCGTCGCGCAGCCCAGCCACGTGCTGCTGGCGATGGGCGCCGACAGTGCCCGGGCGCGCGGCTCGCTGCGGTTCAGCCTGGGGCACACCACCACGGAGGCGGAGGTCGCCGAACTGGGCGAGGCGATCCTGCCGGTGGTGACCCGGGCCCGGTCGGCGGGGTCGGTCTCGGCGCGCCGGTAGCGACGCCGGGGTGTGCGGTAATCCGCTCGGGGCTCGCCCGGGTGACCACGTACTCTTGAGGCGCTATGTCTGATCACATGCTTCCTCCCGCCAACGGCCGCCGCCTCCGGGTGCTCGCCGCCATGTCCGGCGGGGTCGACTCCGCCGTTGCCGCCGCGCGAGCGGTCGAGGCCGGACACGACGTGGTCGGTGTCCACCTCGCGCTCTCGGCGAAACCCGCGACGCTGCGCGAGGGTGCCCGGGGCTGCTGCACGATCGAGGACTCCCGGGACGCGCGGCGGGCCGCCGACGTGATCGGCATCCCCTTCTACGTGTGGGACATGGCCGAGCGTTTCCGCGAGGACGTCATGGACGACTTCGTGGCCGAGTACAAGGCCGGGCGCACCCCGAACCCGTGTCTGCGCTGCAACGAGAAGATCAAGTTCGCCGCGCTGTTGGACAAGGCGCTCGGGCTCGGCTTCGACGCGGTGTGCACCGGGCACTACGCGCGGATCGTGGAGCACCCCGACGGCTCGCGCGAGCTGCACCGCTCGGTCGACATGGGCAAGGACCAGTCGTACGTGCTCGGCGTGCTCGACTCCGACCAGCTCGCGCACGCGATGTTCCCGCTCGGCGGCGACACCAAGGGCGACGTGCGCCTGGAGGCGGAGCGGCGCGACCTGGCGGTGGCGAAGAAGCCGGACAGCCACGACATCTGCTTCATCGCCGACGGGGACACCCAGGGCTTCCTCGCGAAGCATCTGGGCACCGAGCGCGGCGACATCGTGGACGCGAGCGGCACCAAGCTCGGCGAGCACGACGGCGCCTACGCGTACACGATCGGCCAGCGCAAGGGCCTGCGCATCGGGCACCCGGCGGCCGACGGCAAGCCGCGCTACGTGCTGGACATCTCGCCGGTGAACAACACGGTCACGGTCGGCCCGGTCGAGGCGCTGGACGTTGACCGGCTGGTCGGCATCCGGCCGCGGTGGTGCGGTCCTGCCCCGGCGGGCGAGATGGACTGCACCGCCCAGGTCCGGGCGCACGGCGAGGAGACGGCGGCGGTCGCCGAGGTGGTCGACGGGGAGGTCCGGGTGCGGTTGGCGCAGCCGATCCGCGGCATCGCCCGGGGGCAGGCCGTGGTGCTGTACGCCGGGACACGCGTGATCGGCTCGGCGACGATCGACGCCACGGCGTAGCCGGGACGGCAGGAATCCCCGGGCCGGGGGATGAGGCCCGGGGATCGTGCCGGCGCCCGCTCGGTGTTGCCGCCACCCCAGCGGTGAAGGCCGAGCCGTCCGGTACCGGTGAACCCCCTCCGGGCACGGCACTGGGCACCGGGCGCGGACGTAATGCATCACGGGGTACATCCGCGCCGGAGCCACCACGATGCCGGCGTGTGCCGAGGCCGCACGACCGGCGAAAGTTGCTGATGTGCGCCCGAAGGTTGTCGGCCCTTCGCGGTAAGTGGACAATGACGGGCCCTGTCGCACCGCCGCAGCACCTCGGGAGACACCGCGTGGGTTCCACCGTCCGACACATCACCATCGACTGCGCGGCGCCGCACGAGCCGTACGACCTGGCCCTGTTCTGGAGCAGGGTGCTCGAACTCCCGCTCGGCCCGGACGACTTCCCCGGCGACCCGGAGGCGGCCGTGATCGCCGGCGACGGCCGGCCGATGTTGTTGTTCGTGCGGGTGCCGGACGCCAAGGCCGGCAAGAACCGGGTCCACCTCGACCTGGAGCCGGACACCACCCGCGAGGAGGAACTGGAGCGCGTACTCGCCCTGGGCGCGACGGTCGTCGCCGACATGCGCAAGCCCGACGGCCGAGGGTGGGTCGTCTGCGCCGACCCGGCCGGGAACGAATTCTGCGTCGAGGCGAGCGGATCCGACCGCGCCGCCGTCGAACTCCGCGAGCGCGAGGCGGCGCAGAGCGGCTGAGGGCGGGGCGGCGTCAGCTCACGTCCGCGCGGCGGTGGTGGTGGATCTCCGTCGGGGCGGCCGGGGTCGCGTGGGCGCCCGCGCCGTGCCGCAGCAGCCAGGCGGTGGCCTCGTCGCGGGGCAGCGCCTTGGACATCAGCCAGCCCTGGGCCGCGTCGCAGCCCAGTTCGCGCAGGCGCTGGTAGGTCGCCTCGTCCTCGACGCCCTCGGCGACCACGCGCAGTCCCAACGAGTGGGCCAGCCGCACGATCGAGCACACGATCGCCGCGTCCTCCTCGTTCATGGTCAGCCGGGCCACGAACGAGCGGTCGATCTTGATCTCGCTGACCGGGATGTGCCGCAGATGTACGAGCGAGGAGTAGCCGGTCCCGAAGTCGTCGAGCGACAACCGCACACCCAGCCGGCGCAGCGCGTCCAGCGACTCGGCCGCGCGCTGCGGCTCCTCCAGCAGCACCCGCTCGGTGATCTCCAGTTGTAACGCCCCCGCCGCGACGTCGTGTTCGCGTAATCCGGCGGCCACCGAGTCGGCGAACGAGGGCACGTGGATGTCGCGCGCGGAGATGTTCACCGCGACCGTGACGTCGATGCCCTCCACATGCCAGCGCGCGACCTGATCCAGCGCGACGTCCACCACGTAGCGGGTGAGCCGGGGCATCAGGCCGGTCTGCTCGGCGAGCAGCACGAACTCCTCGGGGGAGACCTGCCCCCGGGTCGGATGCCGCCACCGCACCAGCGCCTCGCAGCCGTCCACCCGACCGTCCGCGAGCCGAATCTTCGGCTGATAATGCAGCTCGACCTCGTGGTTGTCCAAGGCCCGCCGCAGGTCGCCGAGCAACAGCAGCTTGTCCCGCGTGTTCACATCGCGCGTGTCGTCGTACAGTTCCACCCCGCTGCGCGAGCGTTTGGCCAAGTACATCGCCACATCGGCGAATTGCAACAATCCGAGCACGTCGGAGGCGTGGTCGGGGAAGATCGCCACGCCGACGCTGGCCTCCACGTCCAGGGTCAACTCGTCCAGATCGAACGGCTCACCGAGCCGGTCGACGATGCGATGGGCCAGCCCGAGGACCACCTCCTGCGCGGTGAGCCGGTCGGCGCCCATGTCCAACCCCGGCAACAACAGCGCGAATTCGTCACCGCCGAGCCGGGCCACGGTGTCCCCGGGGCGGACCAGGGTGGCCAGTCGCGCGCCGACCTGCTGGAGCAGCCGATCGCCCGCGACGTGCCCCAGCGTGTCGTTGACCTCGTGGAACCGGTGCAGGTCGAGCAACAGCAGGGCGACCCGGCCACCACGGCCGCCGACCCGCCCCAGCGCCTCCTCGCCGCGCTCCAGGAGCAGGCGCCGATTCGGCAGACCGGTGAGCGCGTCGTGCCGCGACTCCTGCTCGCGGTCGAAGCGGACCATCGTGCTGCGGTAGAGGGTGTGCAGCGGGACCACGAACAGCGGGAGCAGCCACGGCTGTTCGGCGCAGATGACGGCGATCAGCGGGGACAGTCCGATCAGCGCGCCGTGCGAGACGGCGCGGGCCCGGATCTCCGCGCGGGCCAGGGTGAGCACGCTGACCCCGCGCCAATTCGCCCTGGTCAACCAGCCCGACGTCTGCGAGACGGCCGCCATCGCCAGGCCGGCCAGCGCGACCACGGGGAAGTCGCCCACGTGCAGCGCCCGGGCGGAGTCCGGCCCCGGATCCATCCCGAACACCGCCAGCACCGCGTCGGCGGCCAGGAAGCCCAGCACGTAATGGCCCACGGTGTAGCCGATCCGCCACCACGAATCACCCCGGAGCAGCCCGGACACCAGGACCGGAACGGTCTGCCACAGCGCGGCGACCTGCCACCCGTGCACCAGCAGCAGACCGAACGTGATGGCGATCGACGGCATCGCGCCGGGGATGTACAACCCCCGGCGCGTCACCGCCGTGTAGACCCCGTCGATCGACACCAGGGCGAGCATGATCCACACGCCCGGGGTCGCCGGGACCGGACTGCGACCGTCGATCAGCTGCGTCGTGGGCGGGACGACCAGCGCGAGCACACCGGCCAGCGCGACGATCCCGGTATGGATGAAGAACGCGCGCGGTCGTGCCAGTCGCGACAGGTCCGTCCTGCCGATCCGACCCATGCGCCTGCTCCCTGCGGCCTCGTCGGGCGGCATCCCGGGCGCCGGGACGGGTACGCCTGTGGGGCACCGAGCCCCCCGGGTGGGGCAAGCTCGTGCCCAGGGTAGGTCGTTCCGGCACGACTAGGGAGGGTTATCAGCCGGCGCGCTCGGCCACCCACGCGCGGGCCGCTTCGGCGCCGTCGGCGAGCAGAACCGCGAAGCCCTCGTCGTCCAGGATCGGCAGACCCAGTTGCACGGCCTTGTCGTATTTGGAGCCCGGATTGTCGCCCACGACGACGAAGTCGGTCTTCTTCGAGACCGATCCCGTCACCTTGGCGCCGCGCTGCTCCAAGGCCTCCTTGGAGCTGTCCCGGGTATAGCCGGCGAGCGTCCCGGTGACGACCGTCACAATCCCGTCAAGCGGGCCGGGAGGCTTCTCCTCGTCGGCCCCCTCTTCGGCGAGCCGGACACCGGCGGCGCGCCACTTGTCCACGATCTCCCGGTGCCAGTCCTCGGCGAACCATTCGACCACCGCGCCGGCGATGATCGGGCCGACGCCGTCGACCGCCGCGATCTCCTCCTCGGACGCGGCGCCGAGCCGGTCGAGGTCGTGGAAGCCGGTGGTGATCGCGCGGGCGGTGGTGTCGCTGACGTGGCGGATGCACAGTGCGGTGAGGACACGCCACAGCGGTTGGGCCTTGGCCTTCTCCAGCTGTTCGATCAGCTTGAGCGTGTTGGCCTTCGGCTCGGAGGGCTTCTTGACGTTGCCCTCCTTGTCGTAGGTGGCCTTCGACCAGAAGTAGGGGACGAGTTCCTTCTCGTCCTCGGCCGCGCCCTTGCGGTTGACCTTGCGCCACATCTGGACATCGCGCAGCTGCTCGGCGGTCAGGTCGAACAGGTCGGCCTCGGTGGCCAACACCGACGGGCCCGCGGCGGGCCGGGTCAGCGCCGCCGCCGTCTCGTAGCCGAGCGCCTCGATGTCGAACGCCTTGCGGCCCGCGAGGTAGAAGATTCGCTCACGCAACTGGGCCGGACACGACCGCGCGTTCGGGCAGCGAAGATCGATGTCACCCTCCTTCATCGCGCGCAGCTCGGTCCCGCACTCGGGGCACGTGGCGGGCATCACGAACTCGCGCTCGCTGCCGTCGCGCAGATCGGCCACCGGGCCCAGGATCTCCGGGATCACGTCACCGGCCTTGCGCAGCACGATCGTGTCGCCGATCAGTACGCCCTTGGCCTTGACCACCTGCTGGTTGTGCAGTGTCGCCCGGGCCACCACGGAGCCCGCCACGGTGACCGGCTCCATCACCGCGTACGGCGTCACCCGTCCGGTGCGCCCGACGCCCACCTCGATGTCGAGCAGCTTGGTGTTGACCTCCTGCGGCGGGTACTTGAACGCGATCGCCCAGCGCGGCGCTTTCGAGGTGGCACCCAGCCGACCCTGGATCGGGATCTCGTCGACCTTGATCACGATGCCGTCGATCTCGTGCTCGACCGAGTTGCGGTGATCGCCGAAGTATCGGACGAACTCCTTCACTTCCTCGATCGTGTCGACCACCTTGTTGTGCCGAGCGGTCGGCAGCCCCCACGCGTGCAGGCGCTCGTACGCGTGCGACTGGCAGTCGATCTCGAAGCCCCGCCGGGCGCCGATGCCGTGCACGATCATGTGCAGCGGACGCGACGCGGTCACGCGCGGGTCCTTCTGCCGCAACGATCCGGCGGCGGCGTTGCGGGGGTTGGCGAACGGCTTCTCGCCGGCCGCCACCAGGCGCTCGTTGAGTGCGTCGAACTTCTCGATCGGGAAGAAGACCTCGCCTCGGATCTCCACCAGCTCGGGTACGTCGTGCCCGCCGTCGTCACGCAGCCGGGACGGGATCTCGGCGATGGTGCGGATGTTCGGTGTGACGTCCTCGCCGGTGCGTCCGTCTCCGCGCGTCAATGCCCGAACCAGGTGACCGTTCTCGTACAGGAGATTGATCGCGAGCCCGTCGATCTTCAGCTCGCACAGGTAGTGGAACGTCCCCGTGCCCAGTTCGCGGACCAGGCGGTCGTCCCACTCGTCCAGCTCTTCCTCGTTCATCGCGTTGTCGAGGCTGAGCAGGCGCTCCAGGTGGTCGACCGAGGCGAAGTCGGTCGAGTAGGTCCCGCCCACCTTCTGGGTCGGCGAGTCCGGCGTGCGCAGCGCCGGATACTCCTCCTCGATCGCCTCCAGCTCCCGCATCAGCGCGTCGAACTCGCCGTCGCTGACGACCGGCGCGTCCTTCACGTAGTAGCGGAAGCGGTGCTCCTCCAGCTCACGGGCGAGAGTGGCGGCGCGTTCGCGCACCTCGGCCGGGATCTCGTCCACTCCGGTCGTCGCACCAGCCACGTCGTCGCCCTCCAGCGCCACCAGTTCGAATGAGGTTCGCGAAGTCGCGTTGCGCTATCTCCGCATGGCGCTCTCGGGGTCGTCCCGAAGCACCCGGCCGGCAGCCACGCTGTGTGACAGAGCCGCTCGGGCGTAGGCCGGAGAGGCACCGGCGAGGCCACACGTGGGGGTCACCACGACGGCTTCGACCAGGGACTCCGGCGGGAAACCGAGCCTGTTCCACAACGTTCCGACAGACCTGACGGTACCGGGCGGGTCGGACAGTGGGCGCGCTCCCACACCGGGTGTGGCCTCGGCGGACGCCGGCTCGGCGGGCAGGCTCGGCACCACGCCGGCGAACAGCCGCAGGCCCGCCTCGATCGCCTCGCCGATCGACTCGTCCTGGGCCTCGCCCAGCAGCGACATGTCCAGCGATACGCCCACCACGCCGGCCTGACGCAGCAGGGTGATCGGGATGCCCGGCGCGCAGGAGTGCACGATGGTCGGCGCCCCGGCCGCCGCGATCACGTCCCGCAGCGTGTCCCGGACCACCGCCTTGTCCACCGCCCGCAACCGGCCGAACCCGCTCGCGGTCGGCACTTCGCCGGCGATCACCCCGGGCAGCGCCGGCTCGTCCAGCTGGAGCAGCAGGCTCGCCCCGGGGACCCGGCGGGCCACCTCCGCCAGGTGCAGCCGGATGCCCTCGCCGAGCGAGACGGCCAGGTCGCGGCAGGCGCCCGGGTCGGCCAACGCCTTGTCGCCGTGCCCGAGTTCGATCGTGGCGGCCAGCGTCCACGGGCCCGCGACCTGGACCTTGAGCGGGCCGGTGTAGCCCTGGGTGAACTCCTCCAGCGCGTCCAGGTCCTGGCCCAGGAACGAGCGGGCCCGGCGGTGGTCGCGCCCCGGGCGGTCCACGAAACGCCATCCGGAGGGCTGTACGTCCGCGTACAGGTCGACGAGCAGCCCGGCCGAGCGCCCGGTCAGATCCGCGCCCGGTCCGCGCGCCGGCAGCTCCGGCAGGTGCGGCAGGTCGGGCAGCAGTTCGAGCGTCATCTCGACCGTCTCGCGGATGTTGCCCCCGGGCATCGAACCGATTCCGGTGGCGCCGGGTGACCAGGGAAAAGTGCGTTCTGGGGTGTCCACGCCCGGAAGCTTAGTTCGACGCGTCCCGGGCCCCGGCGGACGCCGCGACCGGCTCGGCCGATCCGGGCGCGGCCGGCTCGTCGGGCGCGCCGCGCAGCGGGACCTCGCGGACGAGCCAGGACACCGCGAACGCGAGCGCGGACAGGATCGCGAGCCCGATCGCCACGCCGTGCAGGCCGCCGGTGACCGCGGCGTGGAAGGTGTCCCGGGCGGCGGCGGGCAGCTCGCGCGGGGCCGCGGGGGTGTTCCCGTCCAGATGGCGGGCGTACACCGAGCCGAGCAGTGCGACGCCGAGCGAGCCGCCGATGGTCCGGGTCAGCGTGGCGGTACCGCTCGCCGCGCCCAGGTCGCGGCGGTCGGCGCTGTTCATGGTGATCAGCATGGTGCTCTGCATGACGAAGCCGATGCCGATCCCGACCACGGCGGTGAGCGCGGAGGCGACGGCGGTGGGGGTGTCCACGCGCAGCCCGAGCAGGGCGAGCGCGCCGACGACCATCACCGCGCCGCCGAGGATCGGGTACATCCGGTAGCGCCCGTTGCGGCCGATCAGGCGCCCGGTGGCGATCTGTACGCCGAGCATGCCGAACATCAGCGGCAGGAGCAGCAGGCCGCCGGCGGTCGGCGAGGTCTCCCGGACGAACTGCATGTATTGCGGGAGGTAGTTCATCGCGGCCATCATCACCGCGCCGACCAGGAAGCTCAGCACCTGCGCGAGGGTGAAGTTGCGGTCGGCGAACAGCCGGGGCGGGATGATCGGCTCCGCCGCGCGCCGCTCGACCGGGACGAAGCAGGCGAGGGCGACGACGGTGACGGCGGCGAGGCCGAGGATCGGCGGCGAGGTCCAGGCGTGGGAGGTGCCAGCCCAGCCCGCGAGCAGGGTGAGCGCGACGATCCCGATGGTGAGCAGGGCGGCGCCGGCGATGTCGACGCGGGCCTTGATCCGTACATGCTCGATGCGGATGCCCAGGCCGACGACGGCGAGCGCCAGGATGCCGACCGGGACGTTGACGTAGAACGCCCAGCGCCAGTCCAGGTGATCGGTCAGGAAGCCGCCCAGCAGCGGCCCACCGACCAGCGCGATCGGCATGATCGCGCCGAAGAGCGACTGCACGCGGCCACTTTGGCGCGGCGGCACGAGCACGCCGATCAGGGCGAACGCGCCGACCATCAGCCCGCCGGCGCCCAGGCCCTGCACGGCCCGGAAGACGATCAGCTCGTTCATGTCCCGGGCCAGGCCGGACGCCATCGAGCCGACCAGGAAGACGCCGATCGCGGCCGTGAACGCGCCCTTGCGGCCGTACAGGTCACCGAGCTTGCCCCAGATGGGCGTGGTCGCGGCGGCGGCGAGCAGGTAGGCGGTGACCACCCAGGAGAGCCGATCCAGGCCGCCCAGGTCGCCGACGATGGTGGGCAGGGCGGTGCCGACGATGGTGCCGTCGAGCATGCCCAGGAACATGCCGAGGATCGGGCCGAGGACGGCGAGGGGGATTCGGTCGGGCGGCGCGGTGTCGGAGTGCATGGGTCCCCCCGGGGCGTGGTGCGGGTGTGGGTGCGGCGTGGGTCGGGTGGCCTGGGTCGGGTGGGGTGACGGTGGGTCAGGCCGCGTACGGACGGGCCGCTTTCGCGTCGCGCAGGGCGTGGGCCCACCAGGCGAGGCGGTCGAGCATGGTGTCGGCGGCGGCGTTCGCGGCCGGGTCGATCGCGCCGCCGTCGGCGTCGAACTTGTCCCAGTGCCCGTGGAAGCTGACCGTGTCCCGGACGGTGACCGCGTGCAACTCGGCCAGCACGAGCCGCAGTTGCTCGACCGCACGCAGACCACCGGAGAGTCCGCCGTAGGACACGAAGCCGACCGGCTTGGCCTGCCACTCCGGGCCGTGCCAGTCGATGGCGTTCTTCAACGCGGCCGGAAAGCTGTGGTTGTACTCCGGCGTCACGATCACGAACGCGTCGGCGGCGGCAAGCCGTGGGGACACCTCGGCGAGCAACGCGACGGTGTCGGCCGCGGGCGGCTGCCCGAAGGCCGGGAACACGGTGGGCAGCGGCGTCTCGACGAGGTCGACGACGTCGACATCGAGGCGGAGGTCGTCCCGGGCGGCGGCCCGATCACGGACCCACTCGGCGACGACGGGGGCGAAGCGGCCTTCGCGGGTGCTGCCGACCAGGACGGCGAGGCGGAGGGGGGTGGACATGGGGGCTCCCGAGTATCGGACCACTTGGCTGCGTACGTCGTATCGATTCGGATACAACGTACACAGCAAGGTGTACGTCGTCCACTCCTGATACGTTGTACACATCCACGTGCGCAACAGACCGAATGTCCCGGGAGGAGCCGCCGCCATGGCCGGCCAGAAGAAGAAGTCGCCCCCGGCCCGGGCGGGGTCGGGCGTCCCCGACGTCGCAGCGCCGCGCATCTCGCTGTGGGAGCGATTGGCCGCCCCGGCCCCGGCCGCCCGCACCGTGCTCACGCCGGAGCGCATCGCGGAGGTCGCGGTCGGGATCGCCGACGCGGAGGGCATCGAGGCGGTGACGATGCGGCGGCTGGCGACCGAGTTGGGCGTCGCGCCGATGGCGGCCTATCGGTATGTGTCGGGCAAGGACGACCTGTTGGAGCTGATGGTCGACCGCGCGTACGGCGAACTGGTCGCGCCCGAGCCGGGTGCGGGGTGGCGCGAGACGCTGCGGAGCCTGGCCGTGGCCACCCGCGAACTGGTCCTGCGCCACCCCTGGTTGGTACAGCTGCCCTCGGCTCGGGCGGCGGTCGCGCCGACCCCGAACCGGGTGGCGGTGGCCGAGTGGGGCCTGCGGGCGCTGACCGAGGCCGGCCTGTCCGCCGACGAGACGATGGCCGCCGTCGACGCGGTGGGCTCATACGTCCAGGGCCGCACGGCCGCCGAGGTCGCGACGCGGTGCCTGATGGCGGCCCAGGGCGCCCCGGGCGACCCCGACGCTTTGCGCACGTCCATGGCCCCGGAGATGACCTGGCTCATCCGCACCGGCCGCTACCCGGCCTTCCACAACTACATCTCCACGGCGCGGCACAAGGACAACCCGCAGTGGCAATTCGAAACCGGCCTCGACTGCATCCTGGACGGCCTCGCCGCCCGCCTACACATCTGACCCACCCCATCCCCGCATCGCAGCCGTGCGGGGATGGCGTCTCCGCATCGGTGACCTACGCGGGCCAACCGCCGTACGGCACGGTGATCAACTCCATGTAGTGGCCCGCCGGATCGATGAAGTACACGCCTCGGCCGCCATCGTTGTGGTTGATCGTGTCGGGGTATTGCCGATGCGGATCGGCGTAGTGCTCGATCCCGCGCGCCTTGATCTTCGCGTACGCGGCGTCGAACTCCGGTTCGGAGACGAGGAAGGCGTAGTGCTGTGGGGTGATCTTGTCCAGCGCAAGGGCGGCGAAGTCCAGCGTGACGCCGTTGCCGAGTGCGACCGCGACGAACGGCCCCCACTCGCCGGAGATTTCAAGTCCCAACAGATCCGCGAAGAACTCGGCGGACTCCCGGTTGTCCCGGGCGTGGACGATGGTGTGATTCAACTCGACAGACAAGGAATGCCTCCGAAGGCAACTCCCGGCACCTCCATGCCTCACCCAGCCGGCGACCGACACGCGATGCTCCCTCCAGCCTAGCCGTTGGCTTCGCCGCACGACCGGGCCGGGGGCGGCAGGACCTCGGAGGCGTGTGCGAGCCGGGGGCTCCCCGAGAGGCGGGGCACACCCGGCGGGCGTTGCGCTTGTGGTGGCGGGTGGCGGGTGGCGGGTGGCCGGTGCGGGGCCGGCCTGAGTCGGTGGTGGGCCGCCGCCGGCGTGCGGGGCTCCGAGGCATGGGGCTTTCGGCGAGGCGGGTGTGTCGGTCGGCGAAAAAGCGACCAACAGCGGCCGGCGGGGTGGGTGCTCGGGTCGGGTCCGCCGGGCGTGCGTTCTTGAGTGGGCCGGGCGGCTTCCGGCGCGCGTTGCGCTTTTGGTGGCGGGTGGCCGGTGCGGGGCCGGTCTGAGTCGGTGGTGGGCCGCCGCCGGCGTGCGGGGCTCCGAGGCATGGGGCTTTCGGCGAGGCGAGTGCGTTGGTCGGCGAAAAAGCGACCAACAGCGGCGGGCGGGGTGGGCGCTCGGGTCGGGTCCGCCGGGCGTGCGTTCTTGAGTGGGCCGGGCGACTTCCGGCGCGCGTTGCGCTTGTGGTTGCGGGTGGCCGGTGCGGGGCCGGCCTGAGTCGGGGATGGGCCGCCGCCAGCGTGCGGGGCTCCGAGGCATGGGGCACACCCGACGTGGCGCGCGTATTGCTCACCGAAAACCGGCCGGCAGCGGCGGGCAGGAGGGCGCTCGGGTCGAGTCCGCCGAGGAGCCTTCCCGAGTGGGCCGGGTGTTTTCAGTGTGCGGTCGGCGTGTGGGTGACGAAGGTTCACAAAACCGGATGGCGTGGGATGCCGTGGCCTCGGTATGAGGGAAAACCGCAGGTCAGCGCGAAGAGGAGAGAGTTTGAGGTGCCTCGGGATCCGGTTTCGACCCTCACTGGGCACTTTCGGTCCCCTCGACGGTCCGCAAGGCGCTCGCGTTGAGGGGGTCAGAGCGCACGAAACCGGCACTCGCCACCTGACTTTCCACGCTGACCCCACAGAAGCGCAGGTCACGGAACCTCGAAGCGCACAACCACCCGCCGAGATCCGGTTCCGAACCCCAACCTTCCCCCAACACCACCAAACGCCCCGACCCACCCCGGAAGGCCCCTCGACAGACTCGACCCAAGCCCCCACCCACTCCCTCGCTGCCGGCCGGTTTTCGGTGAGCAACACGCCGCCACGTCGGGTGCCCCATGCCTCGGAGCCCCGCACGCTGGCGGCGGCCCATCCCCGACTCAGGCCGGCCCCGCACCGGCCACCCGCAACCACAAGCGCAACGCGCGCCGGAAGTCGCCCGGCCCACTCAAGAACGCACGCCCGGCGGACCCGACCCGAGCGCCCACCCCGCCGGCCGCTGTTGGTCGCTTTTTCGCCGACCGACACACCCGCCCCACCGGAAGCGCCACGTCTCGGAGCCCCGCACGCCGGCGGCGGCCCATCCCCGACTCTGACCGGCCCCGCACCGGCCACCCGCAACCAACAGCGCAACGCGCGCCGGAAGTCGCCCGGCCCACTCAAGAACGCACGCCCGGCGGACCCGACCCGAGCACCCACCCCGCCGGCCGCTGTTGGTCGCTTTTTCGCCGACCAACACGCCCGCCCCACCGGAAGCGCCACGTCTCGGAGCCCCGCACGCCGGCGGCGGCCCATCCCCGACTCTGACCGGCCCCGCACCGGCCACCCGCCACCAAAAGCGCAACGCGCGCCGGAAGCCGCCCCCGGCCCACTCAAGAACGCACGCCCGGCGGACCCGACCCGAGCACCCACCCCGCCCGCCGCTGCAGGCCGGTTTTCCGCCGACCAACACACCCGCCCCACCGGAAGCCCCACGTCTCGGAGCCCCGTACGTCGGCTCGGCGGCGCCGCCGGGTGGGCCGTCTGTGGCTGGACGGCCACCGTGGCGCGGGCAGTGCCCCCGTGATGCCGCTAGCCGTCGACCAGGTGCAGCCGATGTGCCACCGCGGCGGCTTCGCCTCGGCCGGTGACCTGGAGTTTGGCCAGGATGTTCGAGACGTGGACGCTGGCGGTCTTGGCGCTGATGTACAGCTCCTCCGCGATCTGGCGGTTGCTGCGGCCGTCGGCGACCAGCCGCAGGACGTCGATCTCGCGTGGGGTCAGGGTCGGCAGCGTCGTGTCGGACTCGCCCTGGGTGGGCGAGCCGACCCTGGCTCGGCGGCTGAGCAGGTCTATGTGTTCGCGCAGCGCCCTGGCGCCGAGCCGGGCGGCCGTTTCGGCGGCTTCGGCCAGGCGTCGGGCGGCGGCGTCGCGGTTGCCGGTGGCGAGCAGGGTCTCGGCGTGGCGGAAGCGGACCCAGGCGGTGCGGTAGGGCTGTTCGGTCAGCTCCCAGGCGGCGGCGGCCAGGCCCCACAGTTCGGCGTCGTCGGTGCCGGCCGCCCGGGCCGACTCGGCCCCGACCAGCGCGGCGTAGGCCGCGTCGAGCGGGCAGTCGATCGCGAGCGACGCGGCCATCGCCGCGATCCGGTCGGCGATGTCCTGGCGGGTCTTCAGCTCCGATTCGCGTGGGCGCACGGTCGAGGTGCGCGCGTCGGCCTCGTTCGCGGCGGCGTCGGCGAGCAGGGGCCACATGTAGCGCTGGTGGCCGGGTGGGCAGCCGGCGGCCAGTGCCGCGACCAGCGCCTCGCGGGCCTCGTCCAGCCTGCCCTGCGCCTCGGCCACCCGGATCTCCGCGCGGGCCAGCGGGATCGCGTACTGCGCCTCGACGTAGCGCGAGCCGGCGGCCAGCCGGGACCGCCGCAGGTGCGCCTTGGCGCCCCGCACGTCGCCCCGCGCCAGGCACAGCCCGACGAGTTGCAGTTCGAGGTGGCGGGTGGTCTGCGGTCCCGGATCGAGATCGAGGGTCTTCTCCACCAGCGTCGCCAGATCGGCCCAGTCGCCGACCGACAACAGCGACTCGGCCAGGTTGCCCAGCGCGAACGAGCCCGACGTGCGGGTGAGTCCGCGCTCGGCGGCCAGCTCCATCGCGAGTCGCGCGGCCACCGTGCTCTCCCGGTGCCGGCCCAGGCCCTCCAGGAGCGATGCCTTGTTGCTCAGGATGTGTACGCGACTGTCCGGCTCGCTGCTGCGGATCGCGGTCTCCTCGGCGAGGGCCAGCTGCGCCATGCCCTCCTCGACCCGACCGATCTGCACCAGGCCGCAGGCGAGCGTCTTGCGCGCCTCGGCCTCGATGTCGGGGCTGCCCACGAGCTGCGCGTGCTCCAGCGCGATCATCGCGTCGGCGACCACCTCCCCGCCCTCGCCGTCGAGCATCCGGTCCCGGGCGATGTGCGCCAGCACGCGGGCCTGTTCCTTCGACGGTGGCAGTCCGTCCAGGATCTCCTTGGCCCGGTTCAGCTCCGGCCGGCCCGACGAGCGGCACATGGTGCGCAGACCGCGGGCCTTCTCCCGCCACAGGAACGCGGCCAACTCGGGTTCGGCGACCGGGTCGACCAGTTCGATGGCGCGCTTGCAGAAGTGGATGGCCAACTCCCGCTCGCTGCCCAGCCGGGCCGCGGTGACCGCCTCGATGTAGACGTCGAGCAGCCGGCGACCGCTCAGCCGCTCCGGCTCGGGCACCTGCTCCCACAGCAGCAGGGCCCGCTCGAGGAGCCGGGTGCGCTCGTCGAAGGCATAGCGCTCACGGGCCGCCTCCGCCGCCGCGAGCACCGCCGGCAGCGCCTTGACCGCCTTGCCGGCGTGGAACCAGTAGGTCGCGATCCGCCCGCGCAGCTCGTCGGCGCCGACCAGGTCGGGGCAGCGCTCCAGGGCCTCGGCGAAGGTCGCGTAGAGCCGGACCCGCTCGCCCGGCATCAGGTCCTCCCGCACGGCGGTGCGCACCAGCGCGTGTCGGAACTGGAACTCGTCGCCCGTCGGCACCAGGACGTGCGCGGACACCGCCGTGCGCAGCGCCTCCTCCAGCCGGTCGGGGTCGAGCCAGGAGACCTCGGTGAGCAGCCGGTGGCCGACCGTGACCCCGCCGATCGCGGCGAGCCGGATCACCTTCTGCGCGTCCTCGGACAACTCCTCGATCCGGATCAGCAGCAGGTCGCGCAACGTGTCGGAGATGCCGGTGAGCTGGCCGTCGCGGATGCTGCACGCCAACTCTTCGACGAAGAAGGCGTTGCCCTCCGATTTCTGGAAGATCTGCCGGATCAGCCGGCGCGGCGGCTCCTCGCGCAGGATGCCGCGCAGCTGGTCGCCGACCTGCGCCCGGGTGAGCCGGCACAGGTCGATCCGGGAGACGTTGTGCACCCGGTCCAGCTCGGCCAGGAACGAGCGCAGCGGGTGGCGGCGGCCGACCGCGTCGGCGCGATACGTACCGATGATCAGGATGCGGCCGGTGCGCAGTAGGCGGAACAGGAAACCGAGCAGTTCGCGCGTGGACGAGTCGGCCCAGTGCAGGTCCTCGATCGCGATCACCAGGGTGCGGTCGGTGCCGAGCCGCTCCAGCAGGCCGAGCATCAGTTCGAACAGGCGGACCCGGTCGAACTCGCCGTCGCGCGTGATGGTGCCCGGCGCCAGGTCGGGCAGCAGCCAGGCGAGGTCGCGCTCGCGGCCGGCCGCCGCCTCTGCCAGCTCGGGGCCCATCCGGCGCGAGAGGGTGCGCAGCGCGGCCGAGATCGGTGCGAACGGCAGGCTCTCCGCGCCCAGTTCCAGACAGCCGCCGACGGTGGTGACCGCGCCCTGTTCCTCGGCGCGCTGCAGGAACTCCTGGAGCAGCCGGGTCTTGCCCACGCCGGCCTCGCCGCCGACGAGCACCACGCCCGGCGTGCCCTCGTCGGCCTCGCGCAGGGCCGTGCCGAACCGCGCCATTTCCAGGGACCGGCCTACGAACACGGGAGAAACCGAAATACTCGCCACGATGCCGAGCATGTCACGTCCCTCCCCCTCGCAGCGGGGTATTTCACGCCCGGCGAAACCCGTTTGCGCAGGTCAGCCGCAGGGTTCCGCCGAGCGTGGCCGGCGTCACGTGCGTGCTCGCGTCTCTCGCCCTTCTACCGCGCGAACAGGCGCAGATGGGATATCCGCCACCCCGATACGCCGCGATCGGAACTGAGACCGCCGGCACCGTGACCGCTTCGCCGCTCCTCGCGCCGGGCCGCCCGCGCGGCCTTGGCCGCCAGTCGGCTCGTGCGCAGCGCCTCGCGGACCAGACGGTCCCGCTCGGCGGTGGCGCGCAGTTCGAGTTCGCGGGTGCGGAAGAGTTCGTATTCCAACATGGTGTTCGACCTCCGGGTCACCGAGCCGGTCCGTCCGGCTCGTGGTACGAGCTTCGCGTCCCAGGGGGGCCACGGACATCGGTCGGATGCCGCATCCGGGATCACTCGGCTCGCCCACCACCGATCTAAGGCGCCTCGGAAGAACCCGATAAGGGGGTCGAACAGACCTAGGGAGAACCCCGGTGGAACTTCAGGCACACCGAGGCACTTTGCGACCACGGACGGTGAAGAGCGGCTGAACGGAGGCCGAAGACCGCCGGACGCCGGCCCCCGACCGGACTCGAAGAACGCCGAAGAGCCCCCGACCGCACGCGGCGGTCGGGAGCTCTCGGCACCATCCGGGAAGGCGGCCCGGTCAGGACACGCCCAGACGCTCCAGGATCAGTTCCCGCACGCGCGCCGCGTCGGCCTGTCCGCGCGTGGTCTTCATCACCGCGCCGACCAGCGCGCCCACCGCCTGCACCTTGCCGCCGCGGATCTTGTCGGCGATGCCCGCGTTGGCCGCGATCGCCTCGTCCACGGCCGCGCCGAGCGCGGAGTCGTCCGAGACGACCTTGAGCCCGCGCGCCTCGACCACCGCGTCCGGCTCGCCCTCGCCGGCCAGTACGCCGTCGATCACCTGGCGGGCCAGCTTGTCGTTCAGCTCGCCGCCCTTGACCAGCGCCGCCACGCGGGCGACCTGGGTCGGGGTGATCGGCAGCGTGGCCACCTCGACGCCGCGCTCGTTGGCCCGCCGGGACAGCTCGCCCAGCCACCACTTGCGCGCCGCGTCCGCGTCGGCCCCGGCGTCGATCGTCGCCAGGATCACGTCGAGCACGCCCGCGTTGACCATCGACTGCATCTCGAAGTCGTTGACGCCCCACTCGGCCTGGAGCCGGGCCCGGCGCAGCGACGGCAGTTCCGGCAGCGTTCGGCGCAGCTCCTCGACCCACTCGCGCGCGGGCGCGACGGGCACCAGGTCGGGCTCGGGGAAGTAGCGGTAGTCCTCCGCCTCCTCCTTGATCCGACCGGCGGTGGTGCTGCCGTCGTCCTCGTGGAAGTGCCGGGTCTCCTGGACGATGGTGCCGCCGTCGGAGAGCACCGTGGCGTGCCGCTGGATCTCGAACCGGATGGCCCGCTCGACCGAGCGCAGCGAGTTGACGTTCTTGGTCTCGCTGCGGGTGCCGAACTTCTCCCGCCCCTTGGGCCGGAGCGACAGGTTCGCGTCGCAGCGCATCTGGCCGAGTTCCATCCGGGCCTCGGACACCCCGAGCGCGCGGATCAGCTCGCGCAGTTCGGCCACGTACGCCTTGGCGACCAGCGGGGCCAGCTCGCCCGCGCCCTCGATCGGCTTGGTGACGATCTCGATCAGCGGGATGCCGCACCGGTTGTAGTCGAGCAGCGAGTAGTCGGCGCCGTGGATGCGGCCGGTCGCGCCGCCCATGTGCAGCGACTTGCCGGTGTCCTCCTCCATGTGCGCGCGCTCGATCTCGACCCGCCACGTCTTGCCCTCGACCTCGACGTCGAGGTAGCCGTCGAACGCGATCGGCTCGTCGTACTGCGAGGTCTGGAAGTTCTTCGGCATGTCCGGATAGAAGTAGTTCTTCCGGGCGAAGCGGCACCACTCGGCGATCGAGCAGTTGAGCGCGAGGCCGATCCGGATCGCCGACTCGACCGCGGTCGCGTTGACCACGGGCAGCGCGCCGGGCATGCCCAGACACGTCGGACAGACCTGGCTGTTGGGCGCGGCGCCGAATTCGGTCGAGCAGCCGCAGAACATCTTGGTCGCGGTGCCCAGTTCGACGTGGACCTCCAGGCCCATCACCGGGTCGTAGGTCTCCAGCGCGTCCTCGTAGGACATCAGGCTGGTGGTACTCACAGGGCGTCGGCCTCCGTCAGCTCGTCGTCGGTCTCGCGCATCGCCCGGATCAGCAGGGCGAAGCCGGTGACGACCGCGGCGGCGCTGATCACCGCGTCGGCCAGTTCGAGCTTGTCGTTCTTGCCGCGCGCCTCCTTGATCTGCTTGATCACACCGAAGGCGCCGACGAGTTGCATGCCGACGCTGAAGACCTTGCCGATGTTGCTCTTGGGGGCTTTCTTCTTGGCCATATCGACTCCTCGAAAAGTCGCCGGGAAAGTCGGGAGGGATCAGAGCGCGGGTGCGCGGTCGAGCAGCGGGGCACCCCAGCGGGAGAGGTAGCCGGCCTCGACGGCGGCGCCCACCTTGTACAGCCGATCGTCGGCCATCGCCGGCGCGATGATCTGCAGACCCACCGGCAGGCCGTCCTCGTCCGCGAGCCCGCACGGCAGCGACATCGCGGCGTTGCCCGCGAGGTTGGACGGGATGGTGCACAGGTCCGCGAGGTACATCGCCATCGGGTCGTCCGCACGCTCCCCGATCGGGAAGGCGGTGGTCGGCGTGGTCGGCGAGACCAGGACGTCGACCTGTGCGAACGCGGCCTCGAAGTCGCGCGTGATCAGCGTGCGGACCTTCTGCGCCTGGCCGTAGTACGCGTCGTAGTAGCCGGAGGACAACGCGTACGTGCCGAGCATGATCCGGCGCTTGACCTCGGCGCCGAAGCCCGCCTCGCGGGTCAGCGACATGACCTCCTCGGCCGAGTGCTCGCCGTCGTCGCCGACCCGCAGGCCGTAGCGCATGGCGTCGAAGCGGGCCAGGTTGGAGGACGCCTCCGAGGGCGCGATCAGGTAGTAGGCCGGCATCGCGTAGGTGAAGTTGGGACAGGAGATCTCGACGATCTCCGCGCCCAGCTCGCGCAGCAGTTCGACCGCCTCGGCGAAGCGCGCCAGCACGCCCGCCTGGTAGCCCTCGCCGGCGAACTCCTTGACCACGCCGACGCGCATCCCGCGCACGCTCCCGGAGCGGGCGGCCTCGACCACGTTCGGCACCGGGGCGTCGATCGAAGTCGAGTCGAGCGGGTCGTGTCCGGCGATGGCCTCGTGCAGCAGCGCCGCGTCGAGCACGGTGCGCGCGCACGGCCCGCCCTGGTCGAGCGAGGAGGAGAAGGCGACGAGGCCGTAGCGGGAGACCCCGCCGTAGGTCGGCTTGACGCCGACCGTGCCGGTGAGCGCGGCGGGCTGGCGGATCGAGCCGCCGGTGTCGGTACCGATCGCCAGCGGCGCCTGGAAGGAGGCGATCGCGGCGGCCGAACCGCCGCCGGAGCCGCCGGGCACCTTCGTGGTGTCCCACGGGTTGCCGGTCGGGCCGTAGGCGGAGTTCTCGGTCGAGGACCCCATGGCGAACTCGTCCATGTTGGTCTTGCCGAGGACGACCACGCCCGCGTCCTTGAGCCGGCGGGTCACGGTCGCGTCGTACGGCGGCCGCCAGCCCTCCAGCATCCTCGACCCGCAGGTGGTCGGCACGCCCTTGGTGGTGAACACGTCCTTGAGCGCGAGCGGTACGCCGGCCAGCGGGCCGAGGCGGTCGCCGCGCGCGCGGGCGTCGTCGACGGCCTTGGCCGCGGCGAGCGCGCCGTCGGCGTCCACGTGCAGGTAGGCGTGCACCTTGGCGTCGACGGCCTCGATGCGGTCCAGGTGCGCCTGGGCGACCTCGACGGCGGTGACCTTGCCGTCGGCGATGGCGGAGGCGGTCTCGGCCGCGGTCCAGCGGATGGTCTCGGTCATGGCCGTCACTCCTCTCCCAGGATCCGGGGCACCCGGAAACGCTGCTCTTCGGCGGCCGGCGCACCGGACAGCGCCTCCTCGGGGGTGAGCCCGGGGCGGACGACGTCCGGCCGCATGACGTTGGTCAGCGGCAGCGGGTGCGAGGTCGGCGGGATGTCGTCGGCTGCGACCTCGGCGACGCGGGCCACCGCGCCGATGATGTCGTCGAGCTGGGCCGCGAGGTGGTCGAGCTCCTCGGCCCCGAGCTCGAGGCGCGACAGCCGGGCGAGGTGGGCGACCTCCTCGCGCGTGATGCCAGGCATGCAGGCGGGTTCCTTCGGTTTCGTCGGGTGTGGGGGCCAAGTCTATGGCGAAGCGGAAACGGATTCCGTGACGGCCGGACGGGCCGGCGGCGCGGTTCGGCGGCGGGGCGGTCGACCGCCCGACGGCGCGGCGGTTCACGCGGAGTACGGCCGGCTCGGAGTGGCTCGGCGGGTGCGCGAACGCGCGCCGAGGGCGCCGCGGGGTCGTGGCGGGGACGTAGCGGGGACGTGGCGGGGGCGTGGCGACCCCGGGCAGGTGCGAATATTTCCGGCCGGATGGCACATCTCGTCGAACAACCCGGAAGTAACTTCACTCAAATGCCAACTTCCGTTACCGACTGGGTAAGAGAACCTTGCGAAGCCACTCTCCGGTCTGCGTCCCCCCGCGTCGATCGGCCCTTCGCACAACTCTTGGGCCCGGCGTCCGAGAGCGCGCTCGTCAAGGACTCGGGGCTTGGGAGGGGACACGATGGCCGCCATCGTGCTGGTACACGGGATCGCGCAGGAATACAGGTCGGCCCACACGCTCGAGGAGGAGTGGGTCCCACGACTGGCCCGGGGAGTGAAGGCCGCAGGTTTTCCCGAGGTCGCGGACCGTCTGTGGAAGTATCGCCACACCCGTCGCGGGATCGACGCGCGGATGGCGTTCTATGGTGATCTGCTCCGCCGGCACCCGTCGCAGAGCGAAATGATCGACGAGGACATCCAGCACGAGGTGACCGCGCGGATAGGCCGCGAATGGCTGGATCGTGCCGCGGTTCGCGGCTCGGTGCCGCCGGAACGGCAGCGCGC
Source organism: Embleya sp. NPDC056575 (assembly GCF_042793325.1). Taxonomy (NCBI): domain Bacteria; kingdom Bacillati; phylum Actinomycetota; class Actinomycetes; order Kitasatosporales; family Streptomycetaceae; genus Embleya; species Embleya sp. NPDC056575. The sequence continues at coordinate 51,298 of NZ_JBHTVA010000046.1, read as the reverse complement.
GGCACGGGAGATCGCCCGCCTGGAGGGCGGGCCCGGGGAGACGGGACGCACCGTCGTGCTCTCCCCCACGTGTGGACTCGCGGGGCTGCGCTGGTTCGCGGCCGACGGCCCGGGCTCGGCCGGCGGATTCGTGAACAAGGCGCTCACCCAGCTCACCCGCTATCTGACGGACGATCAGACCCGGAACCGGGTGCTGGACCGGGTGGGTGCCGAGATCGGTTTCGACACCAAGGTGGTGATCGGGCATTCGCTCGGGGCGGTGGTCGCGTACGAACTCGCGCACCGCTTGCGCAGACCGCTGCCGCTGCTGATCACGCTCGGGTCGCCGCTCGGCCCGGACACGGTGGTCGACTCGTGGGTGCGGCCGCAGCCGGCGCAGCCGCCGGCGTTCGTGGAGAACTGGGTGAACCTCGCCGACCGGGACGATCTCGTGGCGGCCGATCCCACGTTGGCGCGGATGTTCCCGGTGCCTACGGAGGGCGGGCCGGTGCTTCGGGGTGGGTACACCGGGGAGCATGGGGCGGAGCCGCACAAGGCGTGTTTCTACCTGCAGCGGCGGGAGATAGGGCGGTCTGTGGGGTTGGCCTTTGGGGCTTAGGTCTCCTTGGGCGGAGTGGTCGGCGGTTCGCGGGTGGCCGGCCTGCGGTGTGGCTGTCAGCGGGTGGCCGGCCTGCGGCCCGCTTGTCCTCGAGCGCCGGACGGGCTACTCGGCCTCGAACGCCGGCCGGGCCGGAATTGGCTCGGCCGGCTTTCGAGGTTGGCATTCGGTGGGCGGTTCGGTTGGTGATGGGGCTGGTCAGGTCGTTGTCGACAGGATGTCGTGGACTATCGGGCCGGCGGAGCCGCTGCCGGTGATGCCGCCTTCGACCAGGCAGGCGATGGCCACGTTGCCTCGGTAGGCGACCAGCCAGCCGTTGTTGGGGCCGGTCTCGGTCACCTCGGCGGTGCCGGTTTTTGCGCCGACGTCGCCGGGGAGGTCGGCCAGCACCTTGGCGGAGCCGTCGGTGACCGTGGCGCGCATCAGGCCGCGCAGGTCGGCGACCACCGACGCGGGCAGGTCGCGGCCCTTCGCGGTGGGCCGTTGGCCCTTGATCACCACCGGCTGGCGGAACTTGCCGGACACCGCCGTCGCCGTCGCCGACGCCATGACCAGCGGATTCGCCTGTACCGTGCCCTGGCCGAACATCGCCGCCGACTTGTCGGTCTCGTCCACCGGCAGCGGCACCTTGCCGTCGAACGAGGCGATCCCCGTCTTCCACTCCTGGCCGATCCCGAAGTGGTCGTTCGCGAATCGGCTCAGCTCGTCGTTGCCGAGTTTGCCGCGCAGCGAGACGAACGCCGTGTTGCACGAGTGCTTGAAATCCTCGCGGAACGTGGCCCCGCGGATCTCCGACGTCTCCACGTTGTGGAACTGCTTTCCCACGGTCAGGTACTTCGGGCAGTCCACCACGTCGCTCGGCTTCACCGCGCCCTTGCTCAGCAGCGCCGCGGTGGTGATCACCTTCATCGTCGAGCCGGGTGCGTACCGGCCCATGAAGGCCCGATTCATACCCGTGGTCGGCGCGTTCGCGAGCGCCAGCACCTCGCCCTTGTCGATGCTCACCGCGACCAGGCCGACCAGCCGGCCGTTCGCGTGCTTCGCCACCGCCGCGTCCGCCGCGCGCTGGAGCCTCGGGTCGATCGTGGTGGCCACCGGGCCGCCGCCGGGGGGCGGCTTGGTCGCGCCGAACTCGGCCTCGGTGGACACGACTTCGCCGGTGGCCCGGTTGATCAGCTGTACCGATCCGCCACCGGCTCCGGCCCCGCCGCCGGCGGCGGCGAAGATCGGGGTCAGCGACGGGTGGTCGGCCGGGGACAGGACACCGCCGTTGCGGTCCAGCACCTTCGCCGCCGGCGCGCCCGCAGCGCCCTTGGCCAGCCGGAACTTGGCCTCGGCGCCGAGCTTGGGGTGGACCAGGGCCGGCTGCCACTTCACGATCCAGCCGCCGTCGCCCTCGGCCAGTGTGAGCGTCGAGTCGTAGTTCCAGGCGCCGAATCCGGCCACCGGCATCGCCGCGCCGAACGGCACCGTGACCGCGCCGGCCGCCGCCGTCCGGGCCGGGCCGGGAGTGAACGTGGGCTCGGTGATCTCCAAGCCGACGGTGAAGCTGCGCAGCGTGGTCTCGGCGGTCGGCGGATCGTCGGTCAGCCGCGCCGCCTCCGCCCAGCGGCCGGCGGCCCAGTGGTCGAGGAAGGTACGCGCGGCCCGGTCCGCCTCGCCGCTCGCCGTGCCCCGCGCCCCGGCCGGGCCGAGTCGGTCGTCGTCCCCGCCCCCGAACCAGCGATCGGCCGCGGCCCAGCCGGTGCCGCCGAGGACCAGCGTGCCCGCGACCACGAGGGCCCAGGCGCGGCGGGGCCGCCCGGGGCGGCGCCTGGCTCGGGTCTGCGGTCCGGGCGATCCTGGCGACCCGGGTATCGCGTTCACTCCGTGCGTCATCTGCGTCCTCCCCGATCTGCGTGCCTCGACAGGAGAACAGGGATTCGACCGGGAGGTCCAAGAGTGTGATCGCACCGAGGTTGATAGCCCGGTGGCTATCATTGCTGGTCATGGACCTCCTTCGGCATCTCCGGTACTTCCGGACCGTTGCCGAGGAAGGACACGTCGGCCGCGCCGCCGAACGACTGCGGGTGGCCCAGCCGTCCCTGTCGCAGCGCATCCAGCGGCTCGAACGCGAACTGGGCGTGCGCCTGTTCGATCGCAACAGCCGGGGGGTCGCCCTGACCCCGGCGGGCCGGGTCGTCCTGGCCGAGGCGGGCGCGTTGTTGGCCGCCGCCGATCGGCTCGGCGCGGCCGTGGCCGGGTTGCGCAGCGGGACCACGGGCGCGATCCGGGCGGCCGTGCCGCCGGATCTGGGCGGCGCGGCCGTCGCGGCGATCCTGACCGGGTTTCGGGACCGCTCACCGGGCGGCACGTTGGAGCTGCGCGAGCTGACCACCGCCGGGCAACTGCGCGAGTTGGCGGCCGGCACCCTCGACGTGGGCGTACTGCGCCACCCGTGCGCGGTGGCCGATCTGGAGCTGGGGCCGATGTCGTACCAGCCGCTCGGGGTGCTCCTGGCCGCCGGGAACGCGCTCGCGGGTTCGATCGAGATCGGGCTCGCCGACCTGACGGGGTGTGAGCTGGTGCTGTTCCCCCGGGAGTTCGCCCCGGCGCTGTACGACGAGACGCTGACCGCGTGCGCCCGGCACGGCTGTACGCCGGCGGCGGTGCACGACGTCCCGGCCGGCGACTTCGCCCGGGCGCTGGTGTTGTCCGGCGCGGCGGTGGCGCTGATGCCCGCGACGGCGCCCGAACCGGGCACCGTGTGGCGGCCGTTGGCCGGGACGCCGCTCGCGTGGCGTACCTCGACGGCCTGGCCGCGCGGCGCCGATGGGCCGGCCGTTCGGGCGTTCACCGAGACCGCGCAGGACGCGCTGCGGCGCCACGCCGGGGTGCTCGCCGAACGTCCCGGTCGACCGCTCTTCCCGCGTCCCGCCTCGGAGTTCCCGCTGTGACCGATCCCCGCACCGCACCCGACGGCAGTCCGGGCCCGGACCGTCCGGGCCCCGGCAGTACGGGCCCCGGCACCCCGCCGCCGCGCGTCCTGCGCACCGTCCGGGGGCGCATCACCGCCGCGTTCGCCGACGCCGGCGTCACCGGTGCGCTGCACGCGGTCGACATCGACACGGGTCGCGAGGTCGAGGTGGGCGCCGACACGCTGTACAGCACCGCGAGTCTGCACAAACTGTGCCTGGTCACCACGCTGTTCCGGGAGGCGGCGGCGGGCCGGGTGGAGCTGACCCGGCGGCTCGAACTGCCTGCGGGCGCCGGTCGTTCGCCGGGGGGTACCGGCGTGGCCGCGATGCTGGATCCGGTCACGATGTCGCTGCGCGACCTGGCCTCGCTGACGGTGGCGGTGAGCGACAACGCGGCGGCCGACGCGCTGTGGGACGAGCTGGGCCTGGACACGGTGAACGCGACCATGGTCGAGCTCGGGCTGACCCGGACGGTGGCGATCGAACCGCTGCGCGAGCTGTACGCGGGCATGCGGGAGGACGCCGGCCCGAACGGCCCGGCGGCGCTGGTCGACCCGGCCGTCGTGGCCCGGCTGCGGGCCCTCGACCCGAACCGCTCGAACCGCGGCACGCCGCGCGACCTGACCCGGCTGCTCGCCGCGATCTGGCGTGACGAGGCGTGCGGGGGCGAATTCGGGGCGGGGCTGCGCCGGGTGCTCGGCCTCCAGGCGTGGTCGCACCGGCTGGCGTCCGGTTTCCCGTTCGACGACGTCCGGGTCTCCGGGAAGACCGGCACGCTGCCGACGATGCGACACGAGGCCGGCGTCGTCGAATACCCGGACGGCGGCCGCTACGCGATCACGGTCTGCACCCGCTCGGCCGACACGGCGGCCGCGCTGCCGGCCGCGGACGCGGTGATCGGGACGGTGGGGAGGTTGGCGGTGGATGCGCTGAGGGTGCGGTGAGCGGGAGAGATCCCGCCGGTGAGGGCGGCGTCGCCGGTCACTCGTCGAGCAGCGTCGCCCAGCGCGCGACGCCGGGGGCGGCGGCCCTGTCCCCCATGAGGTCGATCTCCTGCCGCTGCCGGGCCGCGACGAAGGCGCACAGCGCGGCGCGGCCGGCGTGCCGCCACACGGCGAAGCGACGCAGCCAGGCCCGGGCCGACTCGGGAGTGTGGCCACGCACGAGCAGCCGGTCGTAGAGCCCGGCGTACTCGGCCCACGCCGGCCCGATCGCCGCGCGACCCCAGTCGAGCAGGTACAGCCGACGGCCGTAACCGGCGTACCTGATCTTCAGGTTCTCCGGGACCAGGTCCGTGTGCACGAGCGTGTCGCCGGCCAGCAGGGAACGCTCGTCACCGGTGAGGTACTTCTCCCATCGTTCGGCGAGGGGCGGCAGTTCGACGCCGGGAGGTGGGTCGATGGTCTGTACGTCCTCCAACGTCTCGGCCAGCACGACCAGTTCGCCGGAGCCGGGCGAAAAATCGAGATGCGCCCCGTCGACATACTCGAACACGAGCACGCACCACCCGTCGACGGCGATCTCCCCGAGCAGCGTCGCCGCGAACCGCCCCACGATCGGCGACACCACCGCCTCCCGCCGCAACCCCTCGGCCGCGTCGGTGTCCCCGATCGGCGCACCCTTGGCGAACGCACGGCCGCCTTCCGCGGTGGCCAGCGCCGCCACGAACGGCGACGTGTGGCACGACGTGTCGGGACTCTCGGCCCCGACGACCGTCCCCACGACCGACTCGACGCCCCGCCGAACGGCGCGGGGCAGGTCATCCCATACGTAGCGCGTAGTCATACAGATGCCTCTCGATTCGTTCACGGGATCGTGGGGATCACGAGGGTCGCGGGGGCCTCGATCGCGTCATCGGCGCCCCACTCCCAAGACTTGAGCCCCGACGCCGATCCGTGGGCGACCGCGCGAAGGACTCGGCTACGCCGGGAGGTTCACCGCGTCGGGCAATCCGGCGAACACCGACACGGCGGATCCGGGGTGGGCCACGGATCCCGCGCCGAACGCTTGTGCAGCTCGCGCGGCACGACCACGCGCACCCCCTCCGGCCCGACCGTGTACACGGCGATCGTGATGCCGCTGCCCGGCGGCTCGGGGACGGATTCGGCGTCCGCGTCGATGAGATGCGAGGGGGCAAGGGGCTTTCGCAGGGGGTGGGTCACGCCGGGCCGCCTTTCGTTGACATACAAGCTCAATGCAGTCGTTTGTATGCCAAGCGTGACGAGAAGTGCCTATGATCGGCTGGGGCCGGGGTTGACTTCGTTCGCTTTCAACACGTTTCTGGGGGCACTGTGTCCGCCGCCACCGAACTGGACCCCTCGGCGTCCGTTCTGAAGTTCTACGCGACCGAACTGAGGCGCGAGCGCGAAAAGATCAAGATGACCCAACGCGAGATGGCCAAACGCGCCTGGATGGCCCCGTCGCTGCTCAACAAGATCGAGGCCGCGAAGCGCCTCCCCACCGAAGACCTGTCCAAGCTCGCCGACGAACTCTTCGAAACAGGCGACCGCTTCCAGCGGTTGTGGCCACTGGTGATCAGGTACGCGTACCCGACGTGGTTCAGGCCGTTCGTCGAACTCGAAGAGGCGGCGACGATCATCAGGTCGTTCGAGGTACAGGTAGTACCCGGATTGCTTCAGACGGAGCGCTACGCCCGCGCGGTTCTGGCAGCCAGGCGTCCCGATGCGACCGCCCTTGAGGAACAGGTCACGGCTCGGATGCAGCGGCAACGCATCTTCGAGCGCATTGATCCCCCAGAGTTTCGTGCCGTGCTGGACGAGAACGCCCTGCGCCGCTGTTGGGGGAGTTCCGAGGTCATGCGCGAGCAGTTCGAGCGCATTATCGAACTTGCGCAACTGCCTCGCTTCGTGATCCAGGTGATTCCCTACGAAGCCGGCGGTCATGCGGGGGTGGGCGGGCCGTTCGCAGCGCTTACGCTGGACGAAGGACCAGACGTGGTCTACGTGGACGGATTCTTGCAGGGGCAGATTCTGGCGGCACCGGCGGAAGTGAGGTCCGCTCAGCGCGCCTACGATCTGCTGACTGCCGAGGCACTTTCGCCCACGCGGTCAATGGATCTGATCGCCTCCACGCTGAAGGAACTGTGAGCCCATGATCACGAAGGCAGCCACGCCCCGGCACTGGCGCAAGAGCAGCTACAGCAGCGACAACGGCGGCAACTGCGTCGAGGTCGCAACCACCCTCGGTACCATCCCGGTTCGCGACAGCAAGGCGCCCAATCTCGGCCACCTCACCATCACCGAGACCTCTTGGTCAGCAATGCTGACCGCCCTCCACACGACCTGACCAGCCGCCCGGCCTCCGCCGCCCACTCCCGGACGGCGGAGCCCGGTCCGCCGACACAAGGACTCGTGATCCCATGCCACAGACCACGCCCGCCGGTTGGCGCAAGAGCAGCTACAGCGGCAACAACGGCGGCGACTGCGTCGAGGTCGCAACCACCCACACCGCCGTCCCGGTCCGCGACAGCAAAACTCCTGACCTCGGCCACCTCGCCATCACCCAGGCATCGTGGTCGGCCCTGCTGGCAAACCTCCAGACAACCTGACCCACCGCCCAGGCACTTCAAAAACCCAAGTTTCTCGACGAGACATGAACCTTGCCTTGCCGACGGATGCCACCACCGAGTAGCCGGTCAAGTCGAGCCCGCCGGGAAGCCTCCCCGAGTGGACCGGGCGTTCCCGGCACCCGCTGCGCTGTCGGTTCCGGGTGGCCGGTGCGGGGTCGGTCGGAGTCGGTGGTGGGCCGCTGTCG
>NZ_JBHTVA010000046.1:0-43871 GCF_042793325.1 Embleya sp. NPDC056575 | reverse complement strand
CGGCGTGCGGGGTTCCGAGACTTGGGGGCTTGCGGCGAGGCGGCCGCATTGCTCGGCGGAAAAGCGACCTGCAGCGGCGGACAGGGGGGTGCTCGGGTCGGGTCCGCCGGGCGTGCGTTCCCGAGTGGGCCGGGTTTTTCCGGCGCGCGTTGCGTCTTGGGTTGCGGGTGGCCGGTGCGGGGTCGGTCGGAGTCGGTGGTGGGCCGCTGTCGGCGTGCGGGGTTCCGAGACTTGGGGGCTTGCGGCGAGGCGGCCGCATTGCTCGGCGGAAAAGCGACCTGCAGCGGCGGACAGGGGGGTGCTCGGGGCGGGTCCGCCGGGCGTGCGTTCCCGAGTGGGCCGGGTTTTTCCGGCCGCGCGTTGCGTCTTGGGTTGCGGGTGGCCGGTGCGGGGCCGGCCAGAGTCGGTGGTGGGCCGCCGCCGGCGCTCGGGGCTCCGAGACTTCGAGATCCCGGCGAGGCGGGCGTGTTGGTCGGCGAAAAGCGGCCGGCAGCGGCGGGCAGGAGGGTGCTCGGGTCGAGTCCGCCAGGGAGCCCTCCCGAGTGGGCCGGGCGTTTCCGGTGTGAGGTCGGTGTGTGGGTGGCGGGGGTTCACAAAACCGGACGGTGTGGGGTGCCGTGATCTCGGCGTGAGAGAAAACCGCAGGTCGGCGCGGAGAGACGGGCGTTGAAGGCGCCTCGGGATCCGGTTTCGACCCTCACCGGGCACTTTCGGTCCCCTCGACGACCTCCGCGAGGCCGCAGCGTCCGGTCTCGCCGAGGGTGAGGCAGTGTGAGTGCCCGACCTGGGGTGCCTCGGCTTGAGCGAGGCGGGGACGGGTTCGTTGTCTCGCTCAAACCGAGGCGGTCTGGGCGGGCTTGGCGGCGATCAGTAGTGCGGCGAACGCTATGGGGGCGGCGGTCTGGTAACCGATCCAGACTTCGCCCCCGGTGCTGCCGCCCTGCCATGCCATCAGGGCGCCGGCAAGTGCCGTCAGCGCCCAGCCGCTGTCGTAGACGACCATGAGCCGGGTGTAGGTGCGCATCGATCGGCTGCGCGTATATCCGATCTCGATGCCACCACCGATCAGCAGGGCCACGCCTGAGACAACCATCAGCCAGGCCGGCGTGCCGAGTAGCCGGCCGAGTGGGGCAGCGCCGGCGATGTAGACGGCGGCGAGCAACATCTTGAAGGCGCCATCGGCGATGGCCCCCACCGTCTGGCGGGTCACCCGCAGTGCCATGACCTGGGCCATGAGCGTTCCTCCTCGAACCTCGATCCGACTGGTTGCGTAACAAGATTACGGTAATAATCGAATTATGAGAATGACGAGAGCGGAAGCCAAGGAACGCAACCGCCGTGCCCTGCTGGACGCTGCGTTCCATGTCGTTTCCCGGGACGGATACCGGGCCAGGCTTGATGAGATCGCCGAACGCGCCGACCTGACCACCGGCGCCATCTACTCACTGTTCGGGAGCAAGAACGGCCTGGTGATCGCCCTCGTCGCCGATTACCTGCGGCCGTACTACGAAGAGATCGAGCAGGCGATTCCAGCCGAACTGGATCTGCTCGAAGCGGTCGACGCCTTCGCCCGGCACTACCGGCGTATGTGTGACGCCCCCGACGCCCGGTCTGCCCTGTCGCTCCAGATCACCCTGCTGGACATGGCCCTGCACGACCCCGATCTGGGGGCCCAACTCGCGACTTCCATCCGGTCGCAGGAGAACCATCTGATCGAGATGTTCGCCGGAAGATCGCACAACGGGAGCGTTGTTACCTCGCAACAGGCACAACGCCTGACCACCGCGCTCAGGGCACTGTTCGTCGGCCTCGGCCAGGGCGTCCCCCTCGGTCTTGCCCCTGATGCCGACGAGCAGTACTTCGCCGACGTTGCCCGCGTTCTGGCATCCGGGATGTCCCTCATCGATCACGACGGACGCTTCGTGACGGGCAGTCAGGGGGATGAAACGTCTTCGGGTTCACCGTCGTGAGTCGGATCCGCGACGACTTCCGCCAAGCCGACCAGGCCGTTGCCGAGCTGCGGGAGCCACTGCAACTCTCCGAGCAGTCGTGGTTCAGATCGACCGAGATGGGCCCGCCTTCGGCGAGACAGGTCACGCAGCGCCCGAAGCCGACTTCGACCAGGCGGTTTCGGTCTCCACACGCGCGCCGAAGAGGCCCGGGCACACAAAACCGGCACTCGACACCCGACTCTCCACCCCAACCCCGCAAAACCGCAGGTCACAGAAACCCGCAGCCCACAATCACCCGCCGAGATCCGATTCCGCACCCCACCCCCTCCCGCAAAACCACCAAAACCCTCCAGGTTGCCCCGACCCACTCGGGAACGCACGCCCGGCGAACCCAACCCGAGCGTCCACCCCGCCGGCCGCTGCCAGCCGGTTTTCGGTGAGCAACACGGCCGTCTCACCGGAAGCCCACATCTCGGAGCCCCGCACGCCGGCGGCGGCCCATCACCGACTCAGGCCGGCCTCGGCCCGGCCACCCGCAGCCCAAGGCGCAACGCCCGCCCGAAATCACGCGGCCCACTCGGGAACGCACGCCCGGCGAACCCAACCCGAGCGCCCACCCTGTCCGCCGCTGCGGGTCGCTTTTTCGCCGACCAACGCACCCGCCTCGCCGCAAGCCCCAAGCCCCAAGCCTCGAAGCCCCGCACGCTGGCGGCGGCCCATCACCGACTCAGGCCGGCCCCGCACCAGCCACCCGCAACCACAAGCGCAACCCCCGCCGAAATCACGCGACCCACTCGGGAACGCACGCCCGGCGAACCCAACCCGAGCGCCCACCCTGTCCGCCGCTGCCGGTCGCTTTTTCGCCGACCGACACGCGCCTCTCGTCGGGAGCCCCGGGTCTCGGAGCCCCGCACGCCGGCGCCGGCCCACCACCGACTGAGGCCGGCTTCGGCCCGGCCACCCGCAGCCCAAGGCGCAACGCCCGCCCGAAATCACTCGACCCACTCGGGAACGCACGCCCGGCGAACCCGACCCGAGCGCCCACCCTGTCCGCCGCTGCGGGTCGCTTTTCCGCCGACCACCGCACCCGCCTCGCCGCAAGCCCCAAGCCTCGAAGCCCCGCCCGCCGGCAGCGGCCCATCACCGACTCAGGCCGGCCCCGCGCCGGCCACCCGCAACCACAAGCGCAACCCCCGCCGAAAGCACCCGCCCCACCCGGAAAGGCCGCGCACGGGCCGACCCTCGTTCCCGTTCGAGGTCCCGTCGTCCATTTCTCCTTCGGCCGACGGCCCCGGCACGCGCTGTGGCCTACCCCGCTGCCGCTGCGCAGACGTCGGCGAGTTCGGTCAGGGTGCCCTCGAAGTCGGGGGTCAGGGTTGCCAGGACGACCCAGGCCTCCGGGTTGGGGCCGATTCGTTTCGCGAGGCGGGCGAGGGCCGGGCGGGGGTTTGCCCTGGACCAGTGGTGGGTGTCCACGGAGACCAGGGCTTCGAGGGCGAAGCGGACCGGGCGGGCGTGCTGGACGATCTCCTCGCAGTCGACGTCGCCGTCCGAGGCCGCCGTGACGAGCCAGGAGTGCCACTGTTCGAGGGGGCTGTCCCGCAGTCGCTCGCCCGGCGGTCGGCGGTATTCCGGGACGGGTGGTTCGGTGCGTGGGCCTCGGTCCCACTTGGCGCGCAACTCCCGCAGCGGTGTGGGGTCTTCGGCATCCAGGGCCGCCTCGGCCGTGGTCCGGATCCGGTCCGGGAACAGGTCGCGGTGGCGGGCGAGGACATCGCGCGTGACCAGGGGGTCGGCGCGCTCCCACAGGTTGAGCACCACATCGATCCAGTCGATGCGCCGCAGCTTGCGGGCCTCGCAGCGCGGCAGCGCGAAGTCCACCACGGCCGGATCGCCGGATCGGGCCATCGCCTCGTACTCCGCGCTGTAGGCCGGAGTCTCCATGAGCCGCATGCGCAGATCCGGGTGCATCGGGGCGACGGGCCGCCCGGGTCGCCGGCCGGTGTAGATCTCCCGGCGCAGCTCGGCGGTGACCCCCGAGTCGTTGTTCACCAGCAGCAGGTCGAGGCCGTCGTCGCCGAGGTCGCGAAGGCGGCTCGCGTACTGCCGTCCCACATGCTGGTGTTCGGCCAACGCGGCCAACAGCGCCGGGTGGCCGCACCGCAGCGCCGCTTCGGCGACGTGGGCCAGCGGCGGGACGTTGCCCGGGAGCAGCGCGACGGCCGTCGCATCGTCCAAGTGGGGTATGACGGCGGTGAGTTCGTCCTCGTTCAGGCGGCGCAGCAGGAAGCCCACCGAGGGGCGTACGGCGGCCGGCACCCGAATCGCGGCCTCTCCGGTGTGCGCCGTCGACTCGGCGAACAGCTCGGGCAGCGTGCCCGTGAACCGCCCGAGCGCCCGGGCCAGATGTGCCCACGCGGCCGAACTCGTACCCAGGGTCGCCACGATCGCGGGCCGCAGCAGTTCGTGTACGGCCATCTCGCCGGTGACATAGGCGTGTTCGCGCGAGACCACTGCGAGCACCTGGGTCGCGACCCGGGCCGGGCGCATCCGGAGCAGGATCTCGCGCGGCGCCAACACCCCGGCCCGCAACGCCGATCCGGCCTGGTCCAGGGCCTCGGTGCGGGTCACCGCCGCGTCGGGCGAGTGCAACAGGCGCACGCCGCCGGCCTGGCGCGCGGTGTGCGCGAGGACGGGATGGGCGCGCAACAACTCGACGGCTCGCTCGGCGGATGTGCCCGGTCGCCGCAGCTCCGCCCGCGCCCGATCCAGCACATCCGCCGAGTCGTCGCCCACGGAGCCCTCGCCGCCCACACCCCCCGGCGCCACACCCCCCGGCGCCCCACCCTCCGGCGACTCGACGTCCGGCGACTCGACGTCCGGGGGAAAGGCCCCGGCCATCACCGCGTCGCCCCCCGCCTCGATCAGCCGGCACAGCTGACTCGCCGTCAAGCGTGGGTTGGCGGCGGCCCGTACCAGCTCCGCGCCGCTGCCGATCCGGGCGATCTCGGCGACCAGCGCGTCCGACAAAGACACCTCGTTCGGCATCAGCGCGTCGATCCCGCGCAGTCCCACCAAGCGCGGGAAGACACCCGCCGCGTCGGCTTCGGAAAGCTCGCGCAGCACCAACACCAGGCCCCGGTCCATGTATGCCCTCCCTCGGGCGCACACGCTAACGCCCGCCTCGGACGCCGGCCCGAGGCGCCCCACCGGCCGATCCTCAGCTCAGCACCAGCCGCAGGATCCGGTCGTCGCCCTTCCGGGGCGTGCCCCGGCCGTCCGTCGTATTGGTGACCAACCACAACTCGCCGCCGACGGCGACCACCGTGCGCAACCGGCCGTACCGGCCTTGGAAATACGCCTTCGGCTCGCCCACGGTGGAGCCCAGGATCGGGGCCTGCCACAACCGTTCGCCCTTGAGGCCGGCCAGGTAGACCACGTCGCCCAGGATCGCGATGCCGCTGGGCGAGGCGTCGTCGGTGGCCCACTGGGCGACCGGGTTCATGTACTCGGGCCGATCGCCCGCGCCCTCCACCTCCGGCCAGCCGTAGTTGGCGCCGGAACGGATCAGGTTGAGCTCGTCCCAGGTGTCCTGGCCGAACTCGCTCGCCCAGAGCCGCCCGGTGGAGTCCCAGGCGAGGCCCTGCACGTTGCGGTGCCCCAGGCTCCACACCGGCGAGTTCGGGAACGGGTTGCCGGGCGCCGGCTTGCCGTCGGGGGTCAGCCGCAGGATCTTGCCGCCGAGCGACGACCTGTCCTGCGCCGCCTCCTTGTGCCCGGCCTCGCCCGTGCCCGCGTACAACATGCCGTCCGGGCCGAACGCGATCCGGCCGCCGTTGTGGTTCGAGCCGGCCGGGATCCCCTCGAGCACCACCTCGGGCTGCCCCAGCGGTTGCCCCGGCACGTAGGTCATCCGGACGATCCGGTTGTCCCGATCGGTGGTGAGGTACGCGTAGAGGAGATGATCGGTCGCGAACTTCGGCGACACCGCGATCCCGAGCAGACCCCCCTCCCCACGATGCACCGAGCCGGGTACGGTCCCGACCGGCACCGGCGGTACCGTGCCCGGCCCGAACCGGGTGATCGTCCCGGTGTCGCGCGAGGACACCAGCGCGTCCCGATCCGGCAGCACCGCCACACCCCACGGCGTGTTCAGGTCCCGGGCCAACTCCCCGGCGACGACCGGCTCGGGCGGCTTGGCCGCGGTCGGCCCGGCCGGCACGTTCGGCGCCCCGGTCCCGGGCGTGGCCGAACGCACGGGCGTGGCCTGGTGATCGGCCGACTCGCCGCCACCCCCACACGAGGCGAGCCCGGTCGCCAGCGCGACGACGAGCACGAGGGAGGACCAACCGGCCCTCGGACGCCTACTGCGCACCGGAAACACCACCCACCATCTCGGGACTCCTCGACCCTAATGCGCCCTCCGCCCCCCGGCGGATGGATCGCCGCCCGACATCTACAGTTCCTGCCATGGTCAGCGACGGCAGGATCTGGGTCCCCTACAGCCTCGAACAACTCGCCCCCATCCCCGCCGCGCTGAGCGGTGAGGGCGGTGAAGGCGGTGAAGGCGGCACGGGCTCCCGCATCGACGTCTACGACGGCGCCGACGGCCCGATCCCCGACACCGCCGCCCAGGTCGAGTTGTACGTGCTGCCGTACACGTTCGCCCCGCACACGCTGGAGCGGATCGCGGACATGCCCCGGCTCCGGATGATCCAGACGCTCACCGCCGGCTACGAGCACGTGCTGCCGTACCTGCCGCCCGGCGTACTGCTGTGCAACGGCCGAGGCATCCACGAGACCAGCACCGCCGAACTCGCCCTCGCCCTGACCCTGGCCGCGCTGCGCGACATCCCGGGCTTCGTCCGCGGCCAGGACGCGGGGGAGTGGCGCGCCGGGTTCTACCCCGCGCTGGCCGACAAGCGGGTGCTGATCCTCGGGTACGGCGCGATCGGCGAGGCCGTCGACCGCCGGCTCCAGGGTTTCGAGGTGGACGTGGTCCGGGTCGCGCGCACCCCGCGCGACGGCGTACACGGACCGGTCCGGGCGATGAGCGAACTGCCCGACCTGCTGCCGCACACCGACGTGATCATCCTCACCGTCCCGCTCACCGAGGACACCCGCGGCCTGGTCGACGCCGACTTCCTGGCCCGGCTGCCCGACGGCGCGCTGGTGGTCAACGTCGCGCGCGGCCCCGTCGTGGACACCGAGGCGCTGCTCGCCGAGGTGCGGAGCGGGCGGCTCGGGGCCGCCCTGGACGTCACGGACCCCGAGCCGCTGCCCGCCGACCACCCGCTGCGCTTCGCCCCCGGCGTGTTGATCAGCCCGCACGTCGGCGGCAGCTCGTCCGCCTTCCTGCCACGCGCCCTGCGACTGATCCGCGGGCAGCTCGAACGCTGGTCCGAAGGGGTGACTCCGGTCAACATCGTGCGTCGTTGAGCAACCAAAACCGTCCGGTCGCGCTCTGCTGGGGCGTGGGGCCGGCACCGATACGGTGTGCCCCGCGCACGCGACCGGGACGGAGAGACATGGACGACAGGAGGATGGCGCACGGCGCTGTTCACGCGCGGTTCGAGGCATCGGGACCGGCCGCGCCCGGCGACGCGCCAACCGCCCCGGCGGTCGCGGAGGGGGCGATCATCGCCCCCCGATCGAGTGAACACGACCTCCGCCTGCGCACCGTGGTCGAGCGCGCCCGGGACCGGATCGGCCCCGGCGGCCTCCCGTATCTGCTCGCCGCGATCTTCTTCGCGATCTACACGGCCCACTCGCTGCTGCGCCACCGCCGGATGGAGACGCACGCGTACGACCTGGGCCTGTTCGAACAGGTGGTCCGGTCGTACGCGCACTTCGAGGCGCCGGTGTCGGACATCCGCGCGCCCGGGTTCAACGTGCTCGGCGAACACTTCCACCCGATCCTGGCCCTGCTCGGCCCGATCTACCGGATCTTCCCCGGCCCCGCCACGCTGCTGGTGGCCCAGGCGTTCCTGGTCGCGATCTCGGTGGTCCCGATCACCCGGATCGCCGCGCGCGCGTTCGGCGGCCTCGGCGCCGCCGGCGTGGGCATCGCGTACGGGCTGTCCTGGGGCATCCAGTCGGCGATCTCCTTCGACTTCCACGAGATCGCGTTCGCGGTGCCGCTGCTCGCCTTCGGTCTCGACCGGTTCCTGCTCGGCCGGCACGTCCAGGCGCTGGCCTGGTGGTTGCCGCTGGTGCTGGTCAAGGAGGACCTGGGACTGACCCTGGCCGCCGCGGCCGTACCGCTGCTGGTGCTGCGCCGCTGGAAGTTGGCCCTCGTACACGTGCTGATCGGCGTCACCGCGTTCGCGCTGGCGATCTTCGTCCTGCTGCCGGCGATCAACCCCAACGACACCTACGCGTTCTGGGGCAATCTCGACTCGTCTCAGCGCTCCGGCGCGGCCGACCCGTCCACCTCGCTGAGCCAGGTGCCGCTCACCGATCTGGTGATCGAACTGCCCAAGTCGATGGTGTTCCCCAGCGTCAAGTGGATGACCCTGTTCATGCTGCTGCTGCCCACGGGGTTCATCGCGCTGCGCTCGCCGCTGGTGGCGATGCTCGCGCCCACCATCCTGTGGCGGTTCACCTCCAGCAACACGTTCTACTGGGGCACCTACTTCCACTACAGCGCGGTACTGATGCCCATCGTGTTCGCCGCGTTCGTGGACGGCGTGGTGAAACTGCGCGCGTCCCACGTGGACTGGCTGCGCCGCTACGCGGTCAAGGCGGCGATCGTGCCGTTGGCGGTGTCGATGGCGTTCGCGCGCGACTTCCCGCTGATGGATCTGCTGCACAAGCGCACCTGGATGGTCCAGGACCGGGTGCGCTCCGCGCACAAGGTGCTCGACCAGGTCCCGGACGACGCCACGGTGTCGGCGACGATGAGCTTCTCGCCCCAGTTGACCGCACGTGCGCGGGTGACCGATTTCCCGACGATCCTGCCGGGTCCGGGCTACGCGGCGATCGAGGTGTGGGGCGACAACAAGGACTGGGCCCGGTACTGGATCGCCTACCTGATCGGGCAGGGGTTCACCGAGGTGGCCCGGGAGCCGGGCGCGGTGCTGCTCAAACGGAACTGAGGCCCGGGCCGGCCGGCGAGCCCGCGCGAGCCCCGTCCCGCTCCGCCCGTGAGCCCTCCGCGCCCGTCCGCGCCGGTTCCGCGCTCCGCCGTCCGAGTTCTCCCGGCGCGCCGCCGGCCGCCGGGTCGGGCATCGATCCGTGGTCCCGATCGAGCCCCGCCATGCCCTCGGGAGGGCTCCGAATGCCCTCTCGGGGCCCGCGACGGCCCTCCGGCGCTCCCTGAAACTCCCAGGTTTGCCCTGATCAGAGCCCCTTTTTCCGCCCAGTGTCGGGACTTTGTCACAAATGCACGGGAAGGGACTCCCATGCTGGGCATCATTAGTTACTCTGTGTTGAGAAAGACAAGCTCACAGTGACGGGTTGGTGTATCGTCCGAGTCGTGGGGCGTTGAGGGACGCGCACGGTCGGGTGTCGCACCCCCGTCGCGCCGGCGCCGACCGCCCCGCCTCACGGCCGGGGTGTGAGGGCCGGTGGTGTGCCAAGAAGCGCCGGGGCGGCGACTTCGGGCAGAGGGGAGTGCGGAATGCCGGGGGACCACTGCCGAAGTGGCCTAGCCACGACGACCCGGTGCGGCTGCTGATCTTGGCCGACACCCCTGCGCAGCGGCAGTTGAAGTACCTGATCGTGCCGCTGTGCCTCGTGTATGCGATCGGTGCGCTCCAGGGCTGGGGCAATCCGACACTGTCGCTTGCGATGGGCGACTTCGGCCTGGCCGCCGCCGCGGCCGTGGCGGCGGTCTCGTGTGCGCTCAAGGCCGTGCACGAGGCCGGTCGGGCCCGGTTGTCCTGGGCGCTGTTCGCGTTCTCCGCCACGATGGTCTCGCTCGGCAACGGCATCTGGGGCTGGTACGAGGTCGTGCTCGGCGTCCCGGTGCCCACGCCGGGGCCGACCGATGTGATCTTCCTGCTGTTCGCGCCGCCCACCATCGTCGGCCTGCTGCTCGTCGCGCAACGCCCGCGCGGGATCGCCGCGTGGACCTGCATGGCCCTGGACGGCTGGCTGATCGCGGGCTCGCTGTTCACCCTCGGGTGGAGCCTGGCGCTGGCCCGCAGTACCAGCGGGGACCGCTCGGACATCATCAAGATCGTGCTCACGCTCGCCTATCCGGTGCTCGACATCCTGATGATCAGCATGGTCCTCGGATTGCGTTTTCGGGCGGGTTCCGGAGATCGCGCGGCGCTGAATCTGGCCCTGGTCGGGCTCGCGGTCACGGTGATGAGCGACGCGCTGTGGACCACCCCCGGGCTGAACAGCGGATATCGCTCCGGCGGCCTGCTCGACGCGGGTTGGTTCGCGGGCAGCCTGCTGCTCGCCATCGCGCCGTGGACGGGCCAGGGGGTCGAGGCGCACGAGCGGCCCCGGCACCGGACCATCTCGATGTTGTCCGCGCTCACCCCGTACATCGCCGCCGCGGTGTGCACCGCCGGTGTGCTCGGCGGCGCGGTGGCCGGCCACGCGCCGGACAAGGTGGTGCTCGGGGTCGGCGCGACCGTACTGGTCACGCTGGTGCTGCGGCAGGGCATCACGCTGGTCGACAACGTCTTCATGGCCCAGGAGTTGTCCGCCAAGGAGAGCCACTTCCGCTCCCTGGTCCAGGGCTCCAGCGATGTGATCATGATCGCGGCGAGCGACGGCGTGCTCCAGTACGTCAGCCACGCGGTGCGCCGGGTGTACGGGTTCGAGCCCGAGGAGCTGGTCGGCACCCGGCTCGAACTGCTCATCCACCCGGAGGAGAGCGCCCGGGTGCAGCGCGAGTTGCGGGCGTTTTTGGACGGCACGCTGCCGGCCGGCGAGGCGGACCCGGCGATGGTGCGGGTGGAGTGCCGGATCCGCTCGGCGGGCGGCACCTGGCTGCACACCGAGTCGGCGGTCAACCGCTACGGCGACGGGCTGATCTTCAACAGCCGCGACGTCACCGACCGGATCAAGTTGCAGACCCAGCTCGAACACGACGCCTTCCACGACCGGCTCACCGATCTGCCCAACCGGGCCCTGTTCGAGGACCGGATCCAGCACGCGCTGGCCCAGCGGCGCGGGGTCACCCCCACCATCGCGGTGTTGTTCGTGGACCTGGACGGGTTCAAGGCGGTCAACGACAACTACGGGCACACCGCGGGGGACGAACTGCTCGTCCAGGCCGCGCGCCGGCTGGAACACGCGGTCCGGATCGGCGACACCGTGGCCCGGTTCGGCGGCGACGAGTTCGCCGCGCTCCTGGTCGGCGACCCCAGTCCCCGCGCGATCCGCGAGATCGCCGAGCGGTTGTTGTCCACGTTGTCCGCGCCGTACCGGATCGCCGACGGCGAGGTCCGGGTCGCGGCCAGCATCGGGATCGCCTTCTCCGCGCCCGGGATCGCCCCGGCCGACCTGATGCGGCACGCCGACGCCGCGATGTACCGGGCCAAGGACGGCGGCAAGGGCCGCGTCGAGGTCTACACCCCGGACATGGACGCCGACGTCGAACGCCGGGCGGCCCGGGCCGCGGGCCGCCGACGGGTGGACCGCGACGGACGGCTGGCCGTGTCGTACCAGCCGGTGGTGGACCTGGACACCGGCCGCGTCCGCGACGTCGAGGCGGCGCTGTGTCGGGTCGAGGACGGCGCGGTGCCGGCCCGGGCCGACCACGTGCGGCTGACCGCGGGCGCCGACGGGCGGTTGTCACCGGTGGGCCGCCGCCTCCTCGAGGAGAGCGCGCTCGCCGCCGCGACCTGGCGCGCGGGCGGCCACGAGATCGGCGTCACGGTCGGGCTCGCCGCCCGCCAGTTGACCGGTCCGGGATTCCTGGAGGTGCTGGAGGAGACGCTGCACGCGGCCGACCTGCCGGCCACCGCGCTCACCCTGGAGATCATCGACAACGTCCTGCCCGACGGCGACGAGGTGTTGCTCGGCCGGATCGCGGTGTTGCGGCGGCTGGGCGTGCGGTTGTCGCTGGACGACTTCGGCACCGGTCACTCGTCGTTGACCTACCTGCGCCGACTGCCGGTGGACGCGCTCAAGATCGACCGCTCGTTCGTCGCCGAGGTCGGCACGTGTCCGCATCTGACCGTGCTCACCTCGACGATCGTGCGGCTCGGCCTGGAATCCGGGCTGACCCTGGTGGCGGCGGGCATCGACAGCCACGCCCAGGTCGACATACTCCGCGAAATGGGCTGTCAGCAGGGCCAGGGCACGTGGTTCCACCCGGCGGTCCCGGGCGAGGCCATCTTCGAAGTCCTGGGCCAAACCCCTCTGGGCAACAGCGCCGTCCGAGGCCCCAGACCCGACCCCCTCCCGGAAGCCCGAACCCCGCTGCCCCTCCAGGTTCCCCGCCCCCAACCCTGACCCACCCACCCGCCCCCCGCGTCCCGCCGCCCATGCCCCTCGCCCGCCTGCGGACTTGATCAAATCTGGACAACGCGTCTCGAATAATGAGACGTGCGAGGGCCCGGCTTGACACGTATACCGGCGCAGAGGGAGAGTCGCGGGCATGCAGACCCGAATCCTCGTACTTGAGAAGCGCGTGAACTGACCACCGAGTCGGTTCGCGCGCCCCCCTCGCTTGCCTAACGGCACGGGGGGTTTTTTGTTGCAGTCCGACGGGTCCGGGCCTCGCGCCCCACTCGATATGCCGACTTCAGATCGAGAAGAGACGACAGCATGACCGATCAGGTGACAGGAGCCCAAGCGCTGATCCGCTCCCTGGAAGCCGCAGGGGTGGACACGGTCTTCGGCATTCCCGGGGGCGCGATTCTTCCCGCCTACGATCCGATGATGGACTCGACGAAGGTGCGCCACGTCCTGGTCCGGCACGAGCAGGGTGCCGGCCACGCCGCCGAGGGCTACGCCCAGGCCACCGGCAAGGTCGGGGTGTGCATGGCCACTTCGGGCCCCGGCGCGACCAACCTGGTGACCCCGATCGCCGACGCGCACATGGACTCGGTCCCGATCGTCGCCATCACCGGCCAGGTGGCCAGCGCCGCGATCGGTACGGACGCCTTCCAGGAGGCGGACATCTGCGGCATCACGATGCCGATCACCAAGCACAACTTCCTGGTCACCGACCCGGCCGAGATCGCGCCCACGATCGCCGCGGCGTTCCACATCGCCTCCACCGGCCGGCCCGGCCCGGTCCTGGTCGACATCTCCAAGGACGCCCTCCAGGCGACCACGGACTTCGTCTGGAACGGCACCCCCGAACTGCCCGGCTACCGCCCGGTCACCCGGCCGCACGCCAAGCAGATCCGCGAGGCCGCCCGGCTGCTCAGCGAGGCCAAGCGCCCGGTCCTGTACGTCGGCGGCGGCGTGCTCAAGGCCCACGCGTCGGCCGAGCTGAAGATCCTCGCCGAGCTGACCGGCGCGCCGGTGGTCACCACGCTGATGGCGCTCGGCGCGTTCCCCGACAGCCACCCGCAACACCTGGGCATGCCCGGGATGCACGGCACCGTCGCCGCCGTCACCGCGCTGCAGAAGTCGGACCTGATCTTCGCCCTGGGCGCCCGCTTCGACGACCGGGTCACCGGCCGGCTGGACACCTTCGCGCCGCACGCCACCATCGTGCACGCCGACATCGACCCCGCCGAGATCTCCAAGAACCGCACCGCCGACGTGCCGATCGTCGGCGACGCCCGCGAGGTGATCGCCGACCTGGTGGTCGCGGTCCAGGCCGAGCACGAGGCCGGCCGGTTCGGCGACTACCAGGAATGGTGGACCGCGCTGAACCGCTGGCGCGACACCTACCCGCTGGGCTACGACCTGCCGGCCGACGGCTCGCTGTCGCCGCAACTGGTGATCGAGCGCCTCGGCGCGATCTCCGGGCCGGACACGATCTTCGCCTCCGGCGTCGGGCAACACCAGATGTGGGCCTCGCAGTTCATCCGCTACGAGAAGCCGTACACCTGGCTCAACTCCGGCGGCGCCGGGACCATGGGTTATTCGGTGCCCGCCGCGATGGGCGCCAAGGCCGGCATGCCGGACACCACGGTGTGGGCGATCGACGGCGACGGCTGCTTCCAGATGACCAACCAGGAACTGGTCACCTGCGCCGTCAACAACATCCCGATCAAGGTCGCCATCATCAACAACGGCACCCTGGGCATGGTCCGCCAGTGGCAGACGCTCTTCTACAACGAGCGCTACTCCAACACCGACCTGCAGAGCCGCCGGCTGCCCGACTTCGTCAAGCTCGCCGAGGCGATGGGCTGCGTCGGACTGCGCTGCGAGAGCCCGGATCAGCTGGACGAGACCATCCACAAGGCGATGTCGATCAACGACGCGCCCGTGGTCATCGACTTCGTCGTCCACCAGGACGCGATGGTGTGGCCGATGGTCGCGGCCGGTTCCTCCAACGACGAGGTCATGGCGGCGCGCGACGTGCGCCCCGACTTCGGCGACTCGGACGACTGAACAGGCCGACAGGGCATCAGGAAGGCATAGGAGTCCAGCGATCATGTCCAAGCACACCCTTTCGGTCCTCGTCGAGAACAAGCCCGGTGTCCTCGCCCGGATCACCGCCCTGTTCTCGCGTCGGGGCTTCAACATCGATTCGCTCGCGGTCGGCACCACCGAGCATCCGGACATCTCCCGGATCACCATCGTGGTCAGCGTGGTCGAGGAACTGCCGCTGGAGCAGGTGACCAAGCAGCTGAACAAGCTGGTCAACGTGCTCAAGATCGTCGAGCTGGACCCGCCCGCGTCGGTGCAGCGCCAACTCCTGCTGGTCAAGGTGCGCGCCGATCACGAGACCCGCTCGCAGGTGGTGGAGATCGTCCAGCTCTTCCGCGCCAAGACGGTCGACGTCTCGCCGGAGGCGGTCACCGTCGAGGCCACCGGCGGCCCCGACAAGCTCGCCGCGATGTTGCGCATGCTGGAGCCGTTCGGCATCAAGGAACTCGTCCAGTCCGGCGTCGTGGCCATCGGCCGCGGCGGCCGCTCGATCACCGACCGCTCGTTGCGGTCGGTGGAGCGCTCGGCCTGACACCGGCTCGACCGGACCCCCTACCCCCGGTCCGGCACGGTCCACATTGCAGACCGCGGACCCGCGGCCCGCTCGTGATTTGGGAAGATGACGAGCGGGGCGTGGCCCCCGGAAACACCCGTCTTGAAGGAGAACCCCGAAGTGGCCGAGCTGTTCTACGACGACGACGCCGACCTGTCCATCATTCAGAACCGCAAGGTCGCGGTGCTCGGCTACGGCAGCCAGGGCCACGCCCACGCGTTGTCCCTGCGGGACTCCGGCGTCGACGTGCGGGTCGGTCTGCTGGAGGGCTCGAAGAGCCGGACCAAGGCCGAGGAGGCCGGTCTGCGCGTGGTCACCCCCGCCGAGGCCGCCGCCGAGGCGAGCGTCATCATGATCCTCACCCCGGACCCGGTCCAGGCCAAGGTCTACGCGGAGGCAGTGGAGCCCAACCTCCAGGACGGCGACGCGCTGTTCTTCGGGCACGGCTTCAACATCCGGTTCGGCTTCATCAAGCCGCCGGCCAACATCGACGTGTGCATGGTCGCCCCCAAGGGCCCGGGCCACCTCGTGCGCCGGCAGTACGAAGAGGGTCGCGGCGTGCCGTGCATCGTCGCGGTCGAGCAGGACGCGTCGGGCGAGGCCCTCGCGCTCGCGCTCTCCTACGCGAAGGGCATCGGCGGCACCCGCGCCGGCGTGATCAAGACCACCTTCACCGAGGAGACCGAGACCGACCTGTTCGGCGAGCAGGCGGTGCTCTGCGGCGGCGCCTCGGCGCTGGTCAAGGCGGGCTTCGAGACCCTGGTCGAGGCCGGCTACCAGCCGGAGATCGCCTACTTCGAGTGCATGCACGAGCTGAAGCTGATCGTCGACCTCATGTACGAGGGCGGCCTGGAGAAGATGCGCTGGTCGGTCTCCGAGACCGCCGAGTGGGGCGACTACATCACCGGCCCCCGGATCATCACCGCCGACACCAAGGCGGAGATGAAGAAGGTCCTCGCCGAGATCCAGGACGGCTCGTTCGCGACCGCGTGGATGGCGGAGTACGAGGCGGGTCTGCCCAAGTACAAGGAGTACGTGAAGGCCGACGCCGAGCACAAGCTGGAGACCACCGGCAAGGAGCTGCGCAAGATGATGAGCTGGGTGACCAACGAGGCCTGATCCTCGACGAGTTGCCCGCCACACGGCGGCGTGGGTGCCCCGGACCGGATCGGTCCGGGGCACTTTCCGGATCGGGCCCCCGTCGTTCACGCCGGCTTCACCACGCGTCGGTTTCGAGCGCCATCCCATGATCGCTTGACTCGGCGATCATGAGTGATCCCTCGAAGATCCGAACCGTGCTGAACCCCGATATGCCGCAGAGCGTGATCCCGCCCGGCAACGGCGGCACCACCGGACCGAACGACAAGACCAAGGTCGAGGCGCGACAACTGCGCGCCTCCGCCAAGACGTTGCACGTGACCGCCGGCGAGGTGAACACCGTACGGTCGGTGCCGGACGCGCTGAGCGCCAGGACCGCGTGCGCCGGTTGGCGGTTGGCCGCTCCGCTGACCACCGCGCGGTGGAAGGAGCAGATCGCGCGGCTGACCGCCGATCTGGGCGAGATCTCCGACGGGCTGTACTCGATCGCCGACAACTACGACCGCAACGAGCACGCCGTCACCATCTCCCTTGCCGGCAAGGTGAGTTGACCGTGGTCGGCTTTGCCCGGCTGCGCGACCTGCGGACCGAGGCGCTGCACGAATCGGCCCAGGAGTTCTACGACTTCGCGTCCTGGCTGGAATCACAACCAGCAGCTGATCCGGGTCGACGCGAGGGCGTTGACGGTCACCGGTCGATGGGACGGGCCCTCCGCCAAGGCCACGCCGGCCCGATACCGGGGCCTGGACGAGGTGTTCGAGGGCGGCAAGACCGAACTCCGGGCGATCCGCGCGATCCTGCGCGACGCGGCGGAGGACATCGGCGGGGCGAAGAAGCGGCTGACCGACGCGATCGCCGACGCCCGGGCACACGAATTGACGGTGGCCGACGACGGCTCGCTCACCTGGGGACCGCTCAAGGCGCAGGGACACCAGCCGGATCCGCAGGACATCGAGGCACACACGAACAGGATGCGGGGACTGGCGGAGGAGTTCCGGCACAGGTTCGAGAGCGCGCTCGACGACGCGAACGACGCCGACGCGCGGGCCGCCTCGGCGCTCAAGGGCGACATCGGCACCAGTGGCACCTCGTTCAACGCGAACGCGGTCGGCGGCGGCGAACTGCCCGACTCCATCCGTGCCGCGGAGTTGGCCAAGCGGGTCGACTCGCCGACGCCGGAGGAGGTCGAGGAATTGCGCAACCTCCTGCACGGCAACGAGAAGTCGTCGATCTTCGCCACCAACCTGCTGAACACCCTGGGCCCCGACGGGCTGTTGCGGCTCGAGACCGACGTGGTCGACAAGGGCCGGAACGGGACCGGCGTCGACATCCCCGAATCCACCACCGCCACGCGGTCCACCGGGCAGCCGCACGTGACGCGGACCTGGATCGACGGGCTCAAGGCGGCCGGCCGCGAGTCCTACGAACTCCGGGACATCCCCAAGCACCACCTCGCCGGATACCAGCTGATCGGCAACTGGCTGCACCAGGGGGACTGGGACACGCGGTTCCTCGCCGACGTGGGCAAGGACATGGTCGCCTTCGACCGGGACGGCCACCACCCGCACGAGCCCGTCCCGCCGACATCCGACCGATTCCCGGTCCTGGCCGCGGCGATGGGACCCGACGGGCACGACCTCGATCAGCTGTCCGGTCTGATGCACGCGCTCGGGCGCGACCCGAGCGCCGCCGAGCAGGTCCTCGACCCGAAGTCGGGCGACAACCTGCACTACCTGATGAAGCGGCGGGACTGGGGCAACGAGACCGGGCCCGGCTCGCCGGCCGACCTGTTCGGCCAGGCGTTCGAGGCGGCCGCCACCGGGGCATCCGGCGGGCGCGACCACGGGCGGCGCGCACACCGAGGCGGGCGCGCGGATCTTCGCCGACGCGATGCACACCATCGGACAGGAGGGCCCCGGCGGGCACTTCGCCGACTACCGGGACAGCGTCACCAACGCGGTGGCCTCGTACATGCCCGACATCCACAACGAGTTGCGCAACGACCGCGCGGGCGGATCCTCGGGCCCGGACCCGCTGTTCCCCGACTCGGGGGAGGCCCGGGCCACCTTCCTCGGCGGCACCCCCGACCACGACCTGATGCGCACGATGGCGGTCCTGGCCGAGGACCCCAAAGCGTTCCGGCGGATGGCCGACGCCGAACACGCCTTCATCGCGGTCGGCTTGGAGCGCGTCTCGACCGGCAACCCGCCCGCAGGCATCTCCGCCGACCGGCATCTGGCCGACTCGGCCCAGGTGGTCGGCATGCTGGACGAGGTGCGCACCGAGGCGATGCGGCACCGGCAGGTGGTCGGCGACAAGGAGTACAACGACCAGACCACCTGGACCGGCAAGGGCGCCGCCAACGTGGTCGCCGGCGCGGTCAAGATGAGCCCGCTGCCGACCATGGTCGCCGAGCCGCTGTCCCGGGTGGTCACCCTGACCGCCGACTACGCCGCGCAGCACAGCCAGGTGGACACCTCGGCGCAGACCGACCGCGAGATCGCCGACCAACACGCGTGGGGGCGCGGCTACATGCAGCAGATCGCCGCCGACTGGGCCCACACACACGGTCGGGACAACGAACTGCCCGGCTACGACACCACCTCGAACGTCAACTTCACCGTCGGCAAGGACCGGGCCAGGGAGGCGATGGGCCGGCCGTGAGGGCGATCCGCCCGCCCGATCACCCGACCGCGCGCCCGGGCGCAACCCCCGCGCGCCGGCACGCGTGTGCACCGTACCGGACGTGTCACACGGCCCGGCAGGGTGAGTGACGGGGGATGCGCGACCATGACCGAGGAGGAGGCGATCGCCGGTGTGTTCGGCGCGCTCGAACGTGATGTGGGTCGCCTCCTCGCCGCCGCTCCGGGCGCCGGGCGCCCCTCGATCCGGGCACTGTGCGCCCGGCGGCGGCACGTGCGCCGGGCGCTGTTCGGCGCCGGTGTGACGGTGGCGCTGGTATGCCTCGCCGGTACTCGGTTGGTCGGTACACGGAACCGATCACCGCTTCGCGTGCGTGGGTGGGGGAGAGAAACCCGGGCCGGGGATTCGGCGACCCGAACCGGGATCGGATGCACGCCCGGGGCCGGATAAAGTACCGGGTCACGGCAGGACGAAACACGCCGCGACGGGACGCGGGGGAACACAATGGGACGGGACAAGGGCGATCGCCCCGATTTCGACGTGTTCTACGCGGAGAGCCACGGCGCCCTGGTCGCCCACCTGTACGCGCTCACCGGGGATCTCGGCGAGGCCCAGGAGGCCGCGCAGGAGGCCTACATCCGGGCCTGGAAGGACTGGGACCGGATCAGCTCGTACGAGAACCCGGTCGCCTGGATCCGACTGGTCGGCCAGCGCATCGCGGTCAGCCGCTGGCGGCGCACCCGGACCGCGCTCAAGAGTTGGATCCGGCACGGTCCGGACCGCGACCTGCCCGCGCCGGGCCCCGAATCGGTCGCGCTGGTCACCGCGTTGCGGCAGATCCCCGAGGCGCAGCGGCGCGCGGTGGTGATGCACCACATGGGCGGCCTGTCGGTCGCCGAGATCGCCGCGCACGAGGGGGCGCCGGAGGGGACCATCAAGGCCCGCCTCTCGCGCGGTCGGGCCGCGCTCGCGGGGCTGCTCGCGGACGGCTCGGAAGCGGTCCGGACCGGGCCGTCCTGAACCCGTGTGCGAACCCCGCGTCGAACCCGTGTGCGTGTCGGGTGTCGGTGCGCGCCGGCCGGGCGCCGTGCCGGGGCGCGCGCGGGGGACCGTCGCCCGCGCGATCCGGATGCGTCGAAGCCGGCGGATCCGGGAAACCCGAAGGAATTGGCCTCCGGTTCACATGCCACCGGCGCATTCGAGGCAGCATGCTTGAACGAGGCAGTGCTATCGCCGCACCGGACTTGCCGTTCCGGTCCGACATCGTGGAGCGTGAGACACATGAGGGGCAGAGGGGACTCGGGTCGGGAGACGACCGTGCCGGCTCGCGGTGGCTTCCCGGAACGGACGCTGCGGCAGGACGAGTTGCGCGCGGAGCGGCCGGCCGTGGTCGACGACGACATCTTCGGCGACCTCTACCTCGACTTCGAGGACGCGCCGACCCGGGCGCCGGTCGAGCCGCCGGCCGCACCGGAGCCCGCGGCCGAACCGGCCGTCGAGGCACGGGCGCCGCGGGGGTTCGACGACACCTTCGCGGACGGGACGGATGATCCGCCGGCCCCGGCGGACCGGCCGGAATTCGACCACGAGGCCGACCCGGCGCAGCGGCCGGATCCCGACCACGCGCCGACCGCGGTCGGCGCGCCCGACGGCGCGGCGCGAGCGGCGTCCCCGTGGGACCGGGCGCCCCGACCGGCCGAGACCTTCGAGGCCGAGGAGCAGGACGCCGAGCCCGCGCCCGACCCGGTGCCGCACACGGTGACCCCGCCCGCGGTGGGCGCGCGGTCCCGGACCGAGGCGGTGCCCCCGCCGCCCACGATCGCCGCGGCCGGCTCCACCGACACCACGGTCGCCGCCGCGCACGCGGTGCCGCCCCCGCCCTCGGTGCCGCCGATGCCCACGGAGCCGCCGCGCGTGCCGGAGCCGCCGCACACGCCCGAGGCGGCCGGGGTGCCGCAGACGCCCTACGCGCCCGACGCGGCGCGCGTACCCGAAACGCCCCACGCCCCGGAGGCGGCCCCGACGCCCGACTCGCGGACCGAACCGCTGCCCGTCGCCGTGCCCGACGCGGACGCCGTCGAGGAGCCCGACGAACTCGACGTGCCCACCACCTCGCGCAGCGACAGCCTGCGCCGCGCCGAGGCGACCGAGGAGGAGATCCGCGCCCGCAGCGGCCCGCCGCTCGGCGTGCAGGCGTCCGCCTGGTCCACCTCCTCCCACCCCGGCCGCCGCCGGGCCGCCCGCCGCGAACGGCGCGGCCTGGGCCCGGAGCTGACCGCGCGGGACAACGACGACCGCTACGCCGCGACGGGCGAGGTGTTCATCGTCGCCGACGGCCTCGGCGGCCACCCCGCCGGTTGGTACGCGGCCGACGTCGCGGTCCGCACCCTGGTGTCCGAACTCGCCGCCGCCGACCTGTCCGCGGGCTGGAGCGACCGGCTCGGCGCGGCGATCGCGGTGGCCGACCTGGCGGTGCGCCGGCACGGGGTCGCGCAGTACGAGGGCATGCGCACCACCGTGGTGGCCGCCGTCCTGCAACACGGCCGGCTGCATCTGGCCGGCTGCGGCGACAGCGTGTGCTGGCTGGTCCGCGGCGGCCGGGCGTTCCGGCTCACCGAACAGGGCAACGCCGCCGAGTTCGGCCGCCCCTGGCTGCTCACCTCCACCCCCCTCGGCGGATCCCAGGCGCCCGAACCCGAATTGCAACGCATCGAACTGCACCCCGGCGACCGTGTGGTCCTCGCCACGGACGGCGTCGGCCACCTGCCCGACGAAACGGTCGCCGACCTGGTGCACGGCGACCCCTTCCACGCCGCAACGACCTTGACCAGGACGGCCGTCGAGAGCGGTGACGACGACGCCACGGCGGTCGTGGTCGAATGCGACGCACTGCCCGTTCCGGAAGGTCATCGCTCCGGCGCCGACCCCAGGGAACAATCGGAGGATGCGTCGGGTACCCCCGGGGCCCTACGGTCGGACGGCGGAACGGCCTGGTGACGGTTCACCGGGCGAAGATGGGCGATGCCCCAGGGCGGGGCACGAGACCGGACGGATGGCGATGCTCGAACTGATCCTCACCGTGGCGACGTCGGACGACGCCGACCAGCAGGAGTCGGACCTGGCCCGGCCGCGCACGGTGAAGGTGCAAAGCGAGCCCGGCAAGAAGATCGCGATCGGCCGGGACCCGTCGCGCTGTGGCCTGGTCACGCCGAAGGACTGGCGTTTCGTATCGCGCGTGCACCTGGAGTTCGTCTACTCCCTGGAACGCGGCTGGAGCGTGGAATGGCTCCAGGGTTCGCATCCGCGCCCGGTGGCACTGGTCCAGATCGACCGCGAGGGCGTGTCCGAACCGGTGCCCTACGGCGCGACGCTGCCGCTGGGTTCGCTGCGCCCGGGCCGGGTGGTGGTCACCGACCTCGCCCGGCGACGCCGGGTCCTGGTGGAGTGGCGGGTGTCCCTGCCGCAACGCCCCGGCGAGGAGCCGACCGAGCCCGACGTCGGCGTGCCCGAGACCCAGGACGTCGCGCCGTTCGTGCTGCAAAACCGCCTCTCCGAGACGGAGATGGAGGTGCTGGCCGCGCTGTCCTGCGACTGGGTGCACGGCCGTCCGGTCAAACGCGCCAAGTCGACCAAGGAACTGTGCGACCTGCTGCACCTGTCCGCCGCCACGGTCGAGCGGTACAAGACCAAGTTGCGCCGCGAGTTCTACAGCTCCGGCCTGTGCCCGGAGCTGAACTCCCTGCTCGGTCCGAACTACCTCGACACCGTGCGGCACGTGCACGGCGGCTGGGACCTGATAGCGCAGACGGCGGTCACCCACGGAATAACGGGACGCGGTCCCTGTCCGTGTGGTGCCGACGCCCCGCACGCGGGTACCAGGTGAGCGGTGGGACCCGGGAGGGGGCGAGAGGAAAATGCTCGAACTGAACATGTCGTTCACGGCGTTGCGGGACGGCCGCGAGGCGGAACGTGATCCGCTGCCGAGCCCCAAGAGCGTGCGCACGCCCGCCGCGGCGGGCGCGCGGGTGTTCGTGGGCCGCGATCCCAGCACGTGCCGACCGCTGCTGACCCCGCACGACTGGCTGTTCGTCTCCCGCAGGCACCTCGTGTTCGAGTACAGCGAGGACCGCGGCTGGACGGTGGAATGGCCGCGCGGGACGCGGGACACACCGGTGGCGATCGTGCGGATCAAGCGCGGCGAGACCTCGCAGGACATGCCGTACGGCGCGATCCTGCCGCTGCCGGCGCGGACCAGCGGCAGCATCCTGGTCAGCGATCTGGCCCGGCGGCGCAGCGTGGTGCTCGCGTGGCGCGCGATGCAGCCGATCCGGCCGTCGGACTCGGGCGGCATCGCGTTGGGCGGCGTCCAGGACACGATCGACGTGGGCCCGGATCAGTTGCGCGCCAAGCTGCAGGGGGTGCGTCTGGAGGTGCTGGCGGCGATGTCGTGCGACTGGATCCACGGCCGGGCCACCAAGCGCCCGCGCACCACCGACGAGTTGTGCGAGATGTTGTACATGGCCAAGGCCACGGTCGAGCGCTGCAAGACCGAATTGCGCAGGGATTTCTATAGTTCGGAGCTTTGCCCCGAACTGAACCATCTGTTGGGACCCGACTACCTGGACACCACGCCGCACGTCCACGGCGGGTGGGACCTGATCGCGCAGACCGCGGTCGTCTGCGGCATTGTGGGTGGCGAACCGTGCCCGTGCGCCCGGCGCGGCGGTTCGATCGACTGAACGGCGGGCCGGCCCGAGGGGCGGGACGGCACGGGGGACGGACCGAGGATCTGACGACCAGGAGCGTGGGGGAGGAACCGGTGCTCGATCTCAACATGGCGTCGACGTCGGGGGCGGACGACGCGGCGACGGTTGCCATGCTGATGGCAAGCGCGCCGAGCCGGCCGGGGGCGACGTTGGCGGTCGGTCGCGACGCGACCCGCTGCCACCTCGTGACACCGGCCGACTGGCTGTTCGTGTCCAGGGTGCATCTCGAATTCCAGTGCGGCGACGACGGCGTCTGGTGGGTCACCTGGCGGCGCGGCTCGCAGGACGCGCCGGTGGCCGAGGTGCGGGTCGACGACGGCGAAGCGCGCCTGCTGCCCTACGGCGGCACCGCCCCGCTGCCCCGGCCCGGGTCCGGCGAGGTGGTCATCCTCGACCTCAACGGGCAGCGCCGGGTCACCATCGGCTGGTTCCTGGCGGCCGACTGAGCAACGCCCCGGGCCGCCCGGAGCGGTCCGCCGATCGGCACCTCGAACTGACTGATCGTCAGAAACTGTGCCTCGCACGCCCGCGTCCACACATCGGACATCTGTGAAGTCCTTCACAAGGCGGCGGTAGGATCGGCCACGCGTCAGGCCACCCGTCGTGCGGCTTCGCGCGACCATCCGTCATCGCAGCAGGCGAAGGAAAACCGTGAGCAAGCCCGTCGTTCTGATCGCCGAGGAACTGTCGCCGGCCACCGTCGACGCCCTCGGACCCGACTTCGAGATCCGCCACTGCGACGGTGCCGATCGCGGTGAGCTGCTGTCCGCGATCGCCGACGTCGACGCCATCCTGATCCGCAGTGCCACCAAGGTGGACGCCGAGGCGATCGCCGCGGCCCGGCGGCTCAAGGTCGTCGCGCGCGCCGGTGTCGGCCTGGACAACGTCGACGTCCCCGCCGCCACCAAGGCCGGCGTGATGGTCGTCAACGCGCCGACCTCGAACATCGTCACCGCCGCCGAACTGGCCTGCGGCCTGATCATCTCGGTCGCGCGCAACATCCCGCAGGGCAGCGCCGCGCTCAAGAACGGCGAGTGGAAGCGCAGCAAGTACACCGGCGTCGAGCTGTCCGAGAAGACCCTCGGCGTGGTCGGCCTGGGCCGGATCGGCGTACTGGTCGCGCAGCGCATGTCCGCGTTCGGGATGAACATCGTGGCCTACGACCCCTACGTGCAGCCCGCCCGCGCCGCGCAGATGGGCGTGCGACTGCTCACCCTGGACGAGGTCCTGGAGCAGTCCGACTTCATCACCGTGCACCTGCCGAAGACCCCGGAGACGCTGGGTCTGATCGGCGAGGACGCGCTGCGCCGGGTCAAGCCGACGGTGCGGATCGTCAACGCCGCGCGCGGCGGGATCGTCGACGAGGTCGCGCTGGCGTCCGCGCTCAAGGAGGGCCGGGTCGCCGGCGCCGGGCTCGACGTGTTCGCCAAGGAGCCGTGCACGGACAGCCCGCTGTTCGAGTTCGACAACGTGGTGGCCACGCCGCACCTGGGTGCGAGTACCGACGAGGCGCAGGAGAAGGCCGGCGTCGCGGTGGCCAAGTCGGTCCGGCTCGCGCTCGCCGGCGAGCTGGTGCCGGACGCGGTCAACGTGCAGGGCGGCGTGATCGCCGAGGACGTGCGCCCGGGCCTGCCGCTCGCCGAGAAGCTGGGCCGGATCTTCACCGCCCTGGCCGGCGGCGTCGCGGTCCGCCTCGACGTCGAGGTGCGCGGCGAGATCACCCAGCACGACGTGAAGGTGCTGGAGTTGGCGGCGCTCAAGGGCGTGTTCGCCGACGTGGTGGAGGAATCGGTCTCCTACGTCAACGCCCCGCTGCTCGCCCAGGAGCGCGGCGTGGAGATCCGGCTCACCACCGGCTCGGAGAGCCCCGACCACCGCAACCTGGTCACCGTGCGCGGCACGCTCGCCGACGGCGAGGAGATCTCGGTCTCCGGCACCCTCGCGGGCCCCAAGAACATCGAGAAGATCGTCGAGGTGCACGGCTTCGACGTGGACCTGGTGCTCACCGCGCACATGGTCTTCCTGCGCTACGCCGACAAGCCCGGCGTGGTCGGCGTGATCGGCCGCCACCTCGGCGAGGCGGGCGTCAACATCGCCGGCATGCAGGTCGCCCGCGCCGCCAAGGGCGGCGAGGCGCTGGTCGCGCTGACCGTCGACACCACGGTCGAGCCGCAGATCCTGAACGCCATCGCCGAGGAGATCGGCGCCGCGTTCGTGCGCTCGGTGAACCTGGAGGACTGAGGCCGCGCCGCCGGCGTCTCGGCCACAGGACACGACCGCCGCTTCACCCGAAGGCCCGGGAGGTTTCCTCCCGGGCCTTCGGCATGCCGGTCGACGGTCGTGGTCCGTCGGCCGGACCTCGGTCGGCCCTGCGCCTCGCCTGTCCGTCTGGGCCGTTCGGGGGTTGTCGGTCTCAGATAGTAGGAACTCCGAGTAAATTGCAGACATCGATGTCGTTCGTCGCCTACCGTGAGGGAAGACGGCTCCTTCCGTTTCCGGAAATCCCCGTACGGCAGGAAATTTCGGCACGCCCACAAGGCCCTCGCACGTGTCCGTCGCACACCGTGTAATCGCCAGCCTTGTGAAGGAAGTGCAGTCATGGACGAAACCACGCGCCGCAACGCCGCCCGAGCCCTCCAGCGCGCCCTCGACCGGCGCGACAACGGAGGCCCGGCCGACGAGGAGCGCTGAGCGTCCCATCATCCGGACGCCGCGTGTCGGCCCATGGGACGAAAGGTAGGGTCCCCGCATGTCTCGCAGCATTCGTCTCGCAGTGGTTCCCGGTGACGGCATCGGCCAGGAAGTGGTCGCGGAGGGCCTGAAGGTCCTCGGCGCCGTGCTCCCCGCCGACGTCAAGGTGGAGACCACCGAGTACGACCTCGGTGCCCGCCTGTACCACCGCACGGGAGAGACGCTGCCCGACAGCGTGCTCGCCGAGTTGCGCGACCGGGACGCGATCCTGCTCGGCGCCATCGGCGACCCGAGCGTGCCCTCGGGGGTCCTGGAGCGGGGCCTGCTGCTCAAGCTCCGCTTCGCCTTCGACCACCACGTCAACCTGCGCCCGGCCCGCCTGGCGCCGGGCGTCGTCTCACCCCTCGGACCCGACGCGAAGATCGACTTCGTGGTGGTCCGCGAGGGCACCGAGGGCCCGTACACCGGCAACGGCGGCTCGCTGCGCACCGGCACCGAGCACGAGGTGGCCACCGAGGTCAGCGTCAACACCGCGTTCGGCATCGAGCGGGTCGTGCGCGACGCGTTCGCCCGCGCCCAGGCCCGGCCGCGCAAGAAGCTGACCCTGGTGCACAAGAACAACGTGCTGGTCCACGCCGGACACCTGTGGACGCGGATCTTCCAGGCCGTGGCCGCCGACTTCCCCGACGTCACCACCGACTACCTGCACGTGGACGCGGCGACCATCTTCATGGTCACCCAGCCCGAGCGCTTCGACGTGATCGTCACCGACAACCTCTTCGGCGACATCATCACCGACCTGGCCGCCGCCATCGCGGGCGGCATCGGCCTCGCGGCCAGCGGGAACATCAACCCGTCGGGCGAGTTCCCGTCCATGTTCGAGCCGGTGCACGGCTCCGCGCCGGACATCGCCGGCCAGGGCAAGGCCGACCCCACCGCCGCGGTGTTGTCGGTGGCCATGCTGCTCGAACACCTCGGCCGGACCGAGGAGGCCCGCCGGGTCGAGGCCGCCGTGTACGCCGACCTCGCCGAGCGGGCGACCCTCGGCGCGCGCACCACGTCGCAGATCGGCGACGCGCTCGCCGCCCGAGTAGCCGGCTGATTCGCCGGCACCACCACGTCCGTCGACCGGGACCGTCGACGCGTGCCCCCTGCCGGACCGGCGAATCGGTCGTTCGGCGGGACGGGGGCCGCGCCTGTCGGGATCCCGGTCGACTGCGTTAACGTCTCACCGGGTGGAACGCGGGTGCGGTTCCCGGGACACTTCCAGTACGTCCATGTGCGGGAAGCCGGGTATTCGCAGCCCCGGCCCCGCCATACTCCACGGTGAAGGACGAGAACCAGCCATGACGACTGCAGCCCCGCGGGAGCCCTCCCCCCAGGCACCCCTGTCGATCGACCTCAAGCCCACCTCGCATCCGCTGAGCGACGCCGAACGCGCCACACGTCTGGAGAACCCGGGCTTCGGCCGTGTGTTCACCGAGCACATGGTGACGATCAAGTGGAGCGCCGGACGTGGCTGGTACGACGCGCAGCTCACCCCCTACGCGTCCCTGGACATCGACCCCGCGAACATGACGCTGCACTACGCGCAGTCCATCTTCGAAGGGCTCAAGGCCTACCGCCGCCCCGACGGCAGCGTGGCCACCTTCCGGCCCTACGCGAACGCCGAGCGCTTCCAGCACTCCGCGCGCCGCCTGGCCATGCCGGAGCTGCCCCAGGACCTGTTCGTGGCCGCGGTGGACGCGCTGATCCGCCAGGACATCGCCTGGGTGCCCGGCGCGCCCGAGGAGAGCCTGTACATCCGGCCCTTCATGTTCGCCACCGAGGTCGGACTCGGCGTGCGCCCCTCGAACGAGTTCCTGTTCGTGGTGATCGCCTCGCCCGCGGGCCCCTACTTCGCGGGCGGCGTCAAGCCGGTCTCGGTCTGGCTCTCCCAGGAGTACGTGCGCGCGGTGCCCGGCGGCACCGGCGCGGCCAAGTGCGCCGGCAACTACGCCGCGTCCCTGGTCGCCCAGGCCCAGGCCATCGAGCAGGGCTGTGACCAGGTGGTCTGGCTGGACGCGGTCGAGCGTCGCTGGATCGAGGAGATGGGCGGGATGAACCTGTACTTCGTGTACGGGGAGGGCAAGGACGCGCGGATCGTCACCCCGCGCCTGACCGGCTCGCTGCTGCCCGGCATCACCCGCGACTCGCTGCTGCGGCTGGCCGCCGACCGCGGCTACGCGGCGGAGGAGGCGCAGATCTCGGTCGACGACTGGCGCGAGGGCAACGCGGACGGCACCCTCACCGAGGTCTTCGCCTGCGGCACCGCCGCGGTGATCACCCCGGTCGGCTCGGTCAAGTCCACCACCGCGAACTGGACCGTCGGCACGGGCGAGGCGGGCCCGATCACGATGGAACTCCGCAAGGCGTTGGTCGACATCCAAACCGGCCGCGCGGAGGACACCCACGGCTGGTCCCACAAGATCTAGCGGCCCCCGGCCGCTCTGGTACGCCGCGCTTCGCGCGGTGCGACTTCGTCGCGGCGGCCTCCGGCCGCTCTGGTAGGCCGCGCTTCGCGCGGTGCGACTTCGTCGCGGCGGCCTCCGGCCGCTCTCCTCGCACGCTCGTCGATCACCGGTCGACGATCACATCGTGGGCGCTGACGCGCCGGGGGAGCGGCCGGATCCGCAGCGGCCTTCGGGGACCGGCCTCGTCCGCGCGGAGTCGGCGTCCACCGTTCATGCTGCGCGGCTGCGCAGGCGGCTCGTCGTGGGCGGCGTTCGCCGTCTCCGCGGTAATCCGCAGCTCGTCCACCCGACGCAACGGGTGGAGCGGGTGGGTATACAAAAGTTCACACCGACCACATGGTGAGACCGCCCGACCACGCGCCGCCGAGTGTGCCAAAATCATGACCATGCAGCAGTGGCTCATTATTAGCCGCAGCGTGCCGGCAACGGGCCGATCCCCCCACAAGGGGTGAGCGAACCGCCCACCGCCCGCACGCAGACCTCTCGCGACCGCGAGGGGTCTTTTTGTTTGCCGCACCACCCACGCGGTGAGCACCCGCGCGCGGGCCCGCCATTTCTGACCGATGGGAGAACCCATGCACCCCACGACGACCGACCCGAGCGCCTTCCACGTCTTCGACACCACGCTCCGGGACGGCTCACAACGCGAGGGCATCAACCTCACGGTGTCCGACAAGCTCACCGTGGCCCGCCATCTGGACGACTTCGGCGTCGGCTTCATCGAGGGCGGCTGGCCCGGCGCGGTGCCGCGCGATACCGAGTTCTTCCGCCGGGCCAAGGACGAACTGCACTTGGTCAACGCCGTCCTGGTCGCCTTCGGCTCGACCCGCAAGGCCGGTACCACCGCCGCCGCAGACCCCCAGGTGCAGGCCCTGCTGGACTCCGACGCGCCGGTCGTGTGCCTGGTCGCCAAGTCGCACGACAAACACGTCTCGCTCGCGCTGCGCACCACGCTCGACGAGAACCTGGAGATGGTCCGGGACACCGTCGCGCACCTGCGTGCGCAGGGCCGCCGGGTGTTCGTCGACTGCGAGCACTTCTTCGACGGATACCGGGCCAACCCGCGGTACGCGCTGAGCGTGGTCGCCGCCGCGCACGACGCGGGCGCCGAGGTGGTCGTGCTGTGCGACACCAACGGCGGCATGTTGCCCACCGGGGTCCGCGAGATCGTCACCGAGGTGCACGCGGCCACCGGGGCCCGCCTGGGCATCCACGCGCAGGACGACACGGGCTGCGCGGTGGCCAACACCCTCGCGGCCGTCGAGGGCGGCGCCACGCACGTCCAGTGCACCGCCAACGGTTACGGCGAACGGGTCGGCAACGCCAACCTGTTCCAGGTGGTCGGCAACCTCGAACTCAAGCACGACATGCGCGTGCTGCCCGAGGGCAAGCTGCGCGAGATGACCCGGATCTCGCACGCGATCGCCGAGGTGGTCAACCTCGCCCCGTCCACCCACCTGCCCTACGTGGGCGTGTCCGCGTTCGCGCACAAGGCCGGTCTGCACGCGTCCGCGATCAAGGTCGACCCCGACCTGTACCAGCACATCGACCCGGCCCGGGTCGGCAACGACATGCGCATGCTGATCTCGGACATGGCCGGCCGGGCCTCGATCGAGCTCAAGGGCCGCGAGCTGGGCTACGACCTCTCCGACGACAAGGACCTGGTCGGCCGGGTGGTCAACCAGGTCAAGGAGCGCGAGGCGGCCGGCTACACCTACGAGGCCGCCGACGCCTCGTTCGAACTGCTGCTGCGGGACGAAAGCCTGGGCCGGGCGCGGTTCTTCACCCTGGAGTCGTGGCGTGCGATCACCGAGCAGCGCGGCGACGGGGTTCCGGTCAACGAGGCGACGGTGAAGCTGCACGCCAAGGGCGAGCGGATCGTGGCGACGGGCGAGGGCAACGGCCCGGTCAACGCGCTCGACCGCGCGCTGCGGCTGGCCCTGGAGCGCATCTACCCGCAGCTCGCGACGTTCGAGTTGATGGACTACAAGGTCCGGCTGTTGGAGGGCCGCCACGGCACCGACGCGATCACGCGCGTGCTGGTGGAGACCACCGACGGCAAGCAGGAGTGGAGCACCGTCGGTGTCGCGGAGAACGTGATCGCGGCGTCCTGGCAGGCCCTGGAGGACGCCTACACCTACGGACTGCTCAAGGCGGGCCTGACCCCCGGTGTACGGCACACCGAGGGTCCGGACGGCGCGTAGCGGCCGATGTGACGAACCGTCAGGGGCGGCCGGGGCGGAACGAACGCCACCCGTCGCCCCACGGTTCGTCCCAACCCGCCGGCAGCGGCGACAGGGCTCCCGGCGGCGGGGCCGGCAGCACGGAGGGAGCGGGCGGGGCGGGCGGAGTGGGTGGAGCGGCCGGCGGCACGGGAGTTGCCGGCGTCACCGTCCGGGACTGAGGTGGAGCCGGCGGGGCGGGCGGACGCACGGGGGAGGAGGCCAGCGGACTCGCCGCGGTCATCGGGTTCGGCGGCAGCAGCGGTTCGCTCTCCTCGAGGCGTGCCAACTCGCGTCCGACGGCGAAGCGTTCCAGGCGCCCCCGGACCTCTTCCGGCTCCCGGGAGATGGAAAGCTCCCGATCGAGGCCGAACTCCTCGGCCGCCGCGCCCGGCAGCAGGTTCGCCTGCGGGGGCCTTCGCGGCAGCCCCGATTCGGTCGTTCCGTCGACCATCGGAAGGCGGGCCGCTTGTGCCGCGCGCCTGCTGTTGTCGTCCACCGAACCCCACCTCGGTTCGTTGTTGGGCCTGCGCCTCAAAACGTTCTGATATCAATTGGGCAACAGATGGCTATGGAAGGACCCTAGCAATGTGTGGGCCGAGGCGGAGACTCGGCCGGGCATGTCGCCGGGTCCTGTCACACGTTTGTCGAATTCCCCGTACAACCCTCGGGAATCCTCCCCGGGCCGTTCGCACGGCGACAACACCTCAGGCGAACCCCGCAATGGGATTCGCCTGAGGTGTGCTGGTGCAAAATACGAAAAAAACAGGTGGAACGTGTACCGAAGGTCAGCGCAGGCGAGCCATCAGAGCATGCTCGACCAGCGTGATCAGGGTCGACTTGGCCGATTCGCGGCGCCGTGCGTCACAGCTCACGATCGGGGTGTCGGGCCCTATTTGCAATGCCTCGCGGACATCCTCCGCGTGGTGGGTCTGCAATCCGTCGAAGCAGTTCAACGCGACGATGAACGGCAGACCGCTGTTCTCGAAGTAGTCGATCGCGGGGAAACAATCGGCGAGTCGGCGGGTGTCCACCAGAACCACGGCGCCGATCGCGCCGCGGACCAGGTCGTCCCACATGAACCAGAATCGGTGCTGACCCGGCGTACCGAACAGGTACAGGATCAGATCCTCGTCCAGCGTGATGCGACCGAAGTCCATCGCGACCGTGGTGGTCTGCTTGTCCGGCGTCGCCGACAGGTCGTCGACCCCGGCGCTGGCGGACGTCATGACCGCTTCGGTACGCAGCGGAGCGATCTCCGAGACGGCACCGACGAGCGTGGTCTTGCCCACGCCGAATCCGCCGGCGACGACGATCTTCGCCGACGTGG
This sequence comes from Embleya sp. NPDC056575, assembly GCF_042793325.1. Lineage (NCBI taxonomy): Bacteria > Bacillati > Actinomycetota > Actinomycetes > Kitasatosporales > Streptomycetaceae > Embleya > Embleya sp. NPDC056575. The sequence continues at coordinate 11,584 of NZ_JBHTVA010000046.1, read as the reverse complement.
TGGAGGACCTGGCGGGAACCGGGCCCGGGCTAGAGCTTGCGAAGTCCACTGAGCACCCTTTCGAGCAGCGTGACGTCCGGCTGCCCCTGGTCGTTCCCGGGCTGGTGGATGACCACCAGGCCGGCTTCGGCGAGATCCGCGACGAGGACGCGGGCGACACCGAGCGGGATGGTGAGCAGAGCCGAGATCTCGGCTACCGACTTGACCTCCCGACACAGCGCGCAGATGCGCTGGTGCTCGGGCAACAGGCCGGGTGGATTGGCCACCTGAGGCGTCGTGGTGACCAAGGCCTCCAGCGCGAGCTGGTAGCGAGGCCGGGTACGACCACCGGTCATGGCATACGGGCGGACCAGGGTCTCGTGAAACTCCTGGTCCCCGTGATCGGACATATCCGAAGGTGTCATCGCGGCAGTGCACCTTGGAGTTCGGCGCGCAGCGCCGGCGTGAGCACGGCGCCCGCGCGATCGACGAGCAGGGCCATCTCGTAGCCGATCAGGCCGATGTCGCACTCCGGCGACGCCAGCACGGCCAACGAGGAGCCGTCCGAAATCGACATGATAAAGAGGAAACCCCGTTCCATTTCCACGACCGTCTGGGTGACGTGCCCGCCCTCGAAGATACGGGACGCACCCTGGGTCAGGCTGGTCAAACCCGATGCGACGGCGGCGAGCTGGTCTGCCCGGTCGCGAGGGAAGCCCTCGGACAGGGCGAGCAGCAGGCCGTCCGCGGAGACCACGACCGTGTGCGACACCCCGGGGGTGTTGTCCACGAAGTTCGTGATCAGCCAGTTCAGGTTCTGCGCGGCCTGGCTCAACGACTTCTCAGTCATGCCTGCTCCTGGTTGTTCTCGTCACGAGGTCGAGGGGCGGATCCCCCGGCCCCGGCGGTGCGACCCTGCTGGATGCCCCGGCGGAAGTTGGTCAGCCGTCCACGGACCTCGTCGGGCGACCGGGACAGGCCCGGCCCGCTCGGCGCGGTCGGTCGACCCGGCTCCCGACGGGACCCGGCCGCGGCAGAGCCCGCACCCGTGTGACCCGGGGCCTGAGCCCCGCCGGACTGCTCGACGCCGCCCGGCACCAGGTTGGCGCGGGGCACACGTCGGGGCAGGCCCGCTCCGGTGGTGCCACCCGAGGACGGCTCACGAGCGGCCTCGGCCGCGCGCCAACCGTCGTCACCCGCGGAGTACCAACCCGACTGCGGCCCCTGCGGGCCGCCGGCGGGGGAGCCCGCGGCGGACTGCTCGACGACCTCGTCCGGCTCCGTCGGCGTCCCGAACATGTCGGTGGCGGGCTGCTGACGCCCACCACCGAACGCCGGTGCCGGCTCGGCCGGTGCCTGCGGCGGATTGGTCGCCATCGGCACCCGACGATCGAGATCGCCCAACGGACCCGGATCCGGGAGCGCCTGCTCACCTGCCGGTACGGCTCGCTCCCCGCCTCGCGGCGTGGAACGGACCTGCGCGGCACGCATCCGACCGCCGCGGTTGCCCTGGCGGTGGAACCAGTCCGACTCGAGTGTGTCGAAGATGGGAAGCCTACCGTCGTCCCCGGTGCTCGGGGGCGCACTCATGTCCAACTCGGACGGAGCAGGCACCTGTTCGGCGATTTCCTGCGCACCGACGGGCGCGAACGGACCGGTTTCCGAGCGAGCCGGACCGGCCGGCTCGAACGGCGAGACGGCCGGACGCACATCGCCCTGCGGGCCGCGCACCTGCTCGGCCCTGGTGTGCTCGTCCTGCTCCGACCGCACCGGCAGGGGACGCGTCTGCGCCGGACCGCGCAGCACGGGCAGCGCGTCGCCGGTGTCCATCCCGAGTTCGTCCCCGGACTCGGGCGCCCGCTGCGGCAGTTCGTCGCGACGGGTCAACTCCTCCCGGCGCGGCGCGTCGTAGCCGGACGGCACCTCGGCCGGCGGCGCGACGGGCTCGATCGGCGGCAGCGGCGCCACCGGGGTGAGTTCGTCGTACTCGGTGCCCCAGGTCGGGCGCTGCGGCTCGTCCCGGCGCGGTGCGAGCTCCGCACCCGGGCCGCCGAACTGCCCGGACTGCTCGAATCCGAGCGGGTCGAGCGGGTCGATGTCGGCCTCGGGGCGCGGCTCGTCCGCGTATCCGAACGGTGACGCGAACTGCGAGGTGTCACCCGCGCGTACGGTGCCGTCGCCGAACTGCGGCGCGGCCGGGAAGGACCCGGTGTCCGTGCCGAACTGCGCCTGCTGTGCCTCGGCTCCGAGGTGTTCCTCGGCGGTGCCGAACATCGGCGCCTGCGGCGCGGCCGGGAAGGCGCCCGTGTCCTGGGCCGGCGACCCGACCGGGGCGAACGGGTTGTCCCGACCGGGCGTGGCCGGCGGCGGCGAACTCGGCGCGCGGTGCGCACCGGTGCTGTGTACGCCCGGCTCGCTCGCGAACGGGTTCACCGTGCCCGGGTACGGCGTGTCCTGCCCGGTCGAGGCGTCCTGGAAGGAGGGCGCCTCGAAGGACTGGGTGCTGCCGTAGGACGGCTCCTGCTGCACCGGCGCCTGGGCGGGCCGGTTGTCCGCGGCCGGCGTCGGCTGCGGCGGCTGGTTGACCGGCTGCACCGGCGTCTCGGTGCTGCGCTGCGGCAGTTCGCGCCGCCGGTTGCGCTCCTGGGCCCGGCTGCCCACCCGGGGACCGGGCAGGGCCGGCGCGGCGGGCGTGGCCGAGGGCAGTTCCTCGCTCCAGCCGGACACCGCGGCCGCGGTCTTGTCGCCGCCCTTGCTCCACCCGTCGCCGCCCCCGGGGCGGTCGCCCTGGATGAGCTCGATCGGGAGCATGACCAGCGCGGTGGTACCGCCACCCTCGCCCGGCCGCAGCTGGACGCGGATGCCGTGGCGGGTGGCCAGTCGGCCGACCACGAACAGACCCATGCGACGCGAGATGGACACGTCCACCACCGGCGGACGGGCCAGCCGCTGGTTGGCGTCGGCGAGGTCGTCGCCGGTGAGCCCGATGCCGTTGTCGTGGATCTCGATCAGCGCCCGGCCGTCGGGAAGGATGTGGCCGGTGACGCGGACCTTGGTGTGCGGGCTGGAGAACGTGGTGGAGTTCTCCAGCAACTCGGCGAGCAGGTGCACGAGGTCGTTGACCGCGCGGCCGGCGATGTCGGTGGTGGGCAGAGCGCCCAACTCGACCCGCTCGTACTGCTCCACCTCGGAGGCCGCGGCGCGCAGCACGTCGACCAGCGGAACCGGTCGGGTCCAGCGCCGGCCCGGCTCCTCGCCCGCGAGCACCAGGAGGTTCTCACCGTTGCGGCGCATGCGGGTGGCGAGGTGGTCGAGCTTGAACAGGTTGGCCAGCTGGTCCGGGTCCGCCTCGCGGTTCTCCAGGTCGGAGATGAGCGCGAGCTGACGCTGGATCAGGCTCTGGCTGCGGCGCGAGAGGTTGACGAACATCGAGTTGACGTTGCCACGCAGCAGGGCCTGTTCGGCGGCGAGTCGTACGGCCTCGGCGTGCACCGCGTCGAACGCGCGCGCCACCTGGCCGATCTCGTCCCGGGACAACACGCCGATCGGCTCGATGGCCAGGTCCACGTCGCCGGGGTCCGACTCGGAGAGTCGGCGCACCGTCTCGGGCAGCCGCTCCTCGGCGACCTCGAGCGCGGACCGACGCAGCGTGTTGAGCGAACGCACCAGCGAACGGGCCACGATCACACCGAGCAGGATGGTGATCAACAGCGCGCCGACGACGAGGATCGTGTTGACCAGGGCGTCGGTACGGGCCTCGTCGCGCAGGTCCTTCGCGGTGGCGGTCAGCTTCTTGCCCAGCTGGGCCTCGACCTGACCGAGCGCGCCGATCTTGTCCGTGGCCAGCGTCCACCAGGTCTGCTGGTTGAACTCGCCGATGTTGTCCAGCTTGGCGTTGCCGCCGGGCTTGGGAGCGGACACCGCGGCGCCGACCATGGCCTTGAACTGCTGGAAGGCCTCTTCGACCAGAGTGATCTTGTCCCGGCTGACGCCCGACTTGTACAGCGCGCTCCAGTCGGCGGGGGCGACGCTGATGAACGCGCGGATCGCGTTCTGCTCGCCCTCGTTCAGTCGCGCGAGCGTCTCGCCGGCCTCCAGCGGGAGGTCGTTCGGCTTGAGCGCGTACGCGACGACCGCGGCTCGCTGCGAGGACGCGTACGCCTTCGCCTCGCCGAACGAACCCAGCGCGCGGGCGCCCTGGATCAGGTCGGCGTCACGGGTGACCTCGGGTGCCTCCTGGTTGATCTGCAGCAGCTGCAGGATCATCTTGTTGTAGGCGTCGATGGTGCTGCGGGTGCTGGTCTTGAAGGCGTCCTGACGGGTGCGGTTCAACTCCGTCAGCGAGTGGCCGATGTCCTTGAGCGTGGCACCGAGCACCGGCATCGAGTCGGTGTTCAGTTTCGCGGCGCTCGCGTTGTAGACGGTGACCTGGTCGTCGGTGGTCTTCTTGGCCTTGTTCACCTCGCCCGTCAGATCCGCCGACGGAGCCACGCTCGCCTGCGCGAGCAGGTCGCGTTCCTGCTCCAGCCACGCGGCCAGCGTCGACGCCTGGTCGATGATGGCCGATGCCTTTTGCACCGTGTCCATCTCTTGCGTCTTGTCGATCGACGACTGGATACGCAGGCCGCCGAGCAACGCGGCGACCACGACCGGGAGCAGGAGCAGCGCGGTGATCCGGGTACGGATGCGCCAGTTCCTGATCGAGAACAGCAACTTGAGCCGGGACGGTGCCGTCCCGGCGGGCCGGGCTGCCCCGGCGCCGGCTATGGAGTCCCCGACGGAGTCGGGGGTCTCGTTGGCGTCCTGGGGTCCGCTGGCTTGCTGCGGGGCTCGCACCTCCGGCGTGGCGGGGCCGGCCGTGGCCGGGGCCCCTGCGGAGTCGTGCTGCTTCTTCCGACGTCCCTGCACTAGCGTCGCAACCTCTTGTGACCAGTCGTTAGACCCGCCGGTAAGGCGAGGCTCGTGTGCGCGTAAATCCCTGGATTCGCGTTCTTCCCAGGGCACCTCCGTCGCGCTCGCGCGACAAGGTGAAGGAACTCCGCTTGTTGGGAACCACCCCCGTGGTCGCAGGCATTTCAGCACAGCCACGGAGCCGCAACAAGATAGCGGGGTCCGGACAAACCGTGATTCAACCCGATCTCGGCGGTTAAGCCGTTTCGGGCGGCAATCAACCGGTATTAACGGACGATCAGGGGCAAAATGCCATACGTTTGTCGAGGTTCCGGGGAGGTGAAAATCACATATTGATGTGCCGGCTCGAACACCTGGTGTAAACCGTGATGTGCGGTCGGTGAGCAGCAGCCGTGGGTGACCCGTGACCACCCCTGACGTAACCACGGGTAATCTTGGCGGGCAAGACCGCACAGGGTGTACGAGATGGCACCCCGCGCGCGCATCTGTGGACGAGAACGAGCGAGAACGGCGAGAACCGGGAACCGTGGACACCATCAGCACGCACCGCCCCAGCACGGCCAACCCCAGGCGTACGCAGGTCGACGCGGTGTTGCCGGGTCAGCGCACGACAGAGGCCGCAGGGTCGGTCATCGCCGAGGTGCGCACCGCGAACCCCCGGCGGACGAACCTGATGGACGTCCCGGCCGACACCGACGCCTCGGCCTGAACCGCCGACGTCCCGGACCCACCGCCGGTCGCACCCTCGCACCCTGCCCCCGGCACGCCCGTCACCTGCGCGTCCGCCGCGGCGCGACACCGACCCGGGGCGCGCCCGCGTAGCCTTGGGCACGTCTCGTTCGTGACTCTCCGGCAAGGGTGACCCCATCGTGCGCATCGCCAGGTTCTCCACCGACGATTCCGTCTCCTTCGGGGTGGTGACCGGCGACGCCGACCGACCCGAGTCGCTGGTCGTACACGCCCTCGCGGGCCACCCGTTCGGCGAACTGCGGCCCACCGGCGCGCAACACGCGCTGTCCTCGGTGCGCCTGCTCGCACCGGTGCTGCCCAGCAAGGTGGTGGCGATCGGCAAGAACTACGCCGCGCACGCCGCCGAGATGGGCGGCGCGATCCCGGACGCGCCGATCACCTTCCTCAAGCCGTCCACGTCCGTGATCGGACACGGCGACGGCATCGCGTACCCGCAGATCTCCGACGAGGTGCACCACGAGGCCGAACTGGCCGTGGTGGTCGGCCGGATGTGCCGCGACGTGCCCGCCGAGCGGGTGGCGGAGGTGATCTTCGGCTTCACCTGCGCCAACGACGTGACCGCGCGCGATCTGCAGCGCACCGAGGGCCAGTGGGGCCGGGCCAAGGGTATGGACACCTTCTGCCCGCTGGGTCCTTGGGTGGAGACCGACATCACGCTCGACCAGGTCACCGAGGGCGAGGGGTTGACCGTGGCGTGCACGGTCAACGGCGAGGTGCGCCAGGCCGGCAGCACCGGGCAGATGATCCGCACCGTCACCGAGTTGATCGTGCACGTCACCCAGGCGATGACCCTGCTGCCCGGCGACGTGCTGCTGACCGGCACGCCGGCGGGGGTCGGACCACTGCACGTGGGCGACCGGGTCTCGGTCACCGTGGGTGGCGTCGGCACCCTCACGAACACCGTGGTCAAGCGCGGCTGAACGGGTCTTCCGCGCACGTCGCGGGCGGGCCGGCCGGACTTGTGGTGGTTCGAACGCAGGACCGGTAACCCGTTTTGGTCACGCGCGCCTCATCGGGTAAAGTTCTTCTCGTGCCGCCCCGCAAGGGAGCAGCGCGGAGCGAAGTCCTCGTAAAAACCCCCGGGTAACGCGAAGGACCGAGCATTGGGGTATGGGGTAATTGGCAGCCCGACGGTTTCTGGTTCCGTTAGTCTAGGTTCGAGTCCTGGTACCCCAGCTGCATCGCCTTCGGGCGATGTCGCTGGTAAGAGTTGATGATTGCGATCTGGCCCCGTTGTGTAGTGGCCTAGCACGCCGCCCTCTCAAGGCGGTAGCGCGGGTTCGAATCCCGTCGGGGCTACCAGATCGTCACCGTGTCGCCTCGTGGGCGGCTCGGAGCAACACCGGCAATACGAGGCCCCGTTGTGTAGTGGCCTAGCACGCCGCCCTCTCAAGGCGGTAGCGCGGGTTCGAATCCCGTCGGGGCTACCTCGAAGAAGAAGACCTCCCGCAGTCGCGGGAGGTCTTCTTCGTTTCCCGGGCCACGGGTGCCGGTTCGCGGCGCCGATGTGGGCGCCGACGCGGGTGGTCGGGGGCGCGCCCCGCGCGGGCCGCGTCGGCGATCGCTCCGGCGGCGCCGGCCCGGACGCTCGGCGGCGTCCCGGGTCGACGGCGGTCAGACCTCCACCTGGGCCCGGCGCAGTGCGTCGGACAGCTTGGCGGCGGCCTCCATCACGGCCTGCGCGTGCAGCCGCCCGGGGTGCCGGGTCAGCCGCTCGATCGGGCCGGAGACGGACACGGCGGCCACCACGCGGTTGCTGGGGCCGCGCACGGCGGCGGAGACGGACGCGACGCCCGGCTCACGTTCGCCGATGCTCTGCGCCCAGCCGCGGCGCCGCACGCCGGAGAGCGTGGTGGCGGTGAACCGCGCGCCCTGCAGACCCCGGTGCAGCCGCTCCGGCTCCTCCCAGGCGAGCAGGCACTGCGCGGCCGAACCGGCTTTCATCGGCAGCGTGCTGCCCACGGGGACGGTGTCGCGCAGGCCGGAGAGCCGCTCGGCCGCGGCCACGCACACGCGCATGTCGCCCTGGCGCCGGTAGAGCTGCGCGCTCTCTCCGGTGATGTCGCGCATGTGCGCGAGCACCGGGTGCGCGGCGGCGAGCAGCCGGTCCTCGCCGGCCGCGGCGGCCAGCTCGGCGAGCCGCGGGCCGAGCACGAAGCGACCCTGCATGTCGCGGGCGACCAGACGGTGGTGCTCCAAGGCGACCGCGAGTCGATGCGCCGTGGGCCGGGCAAGACCGGTTATGGCGACGAGTCCCGCGAGCGTGGCGGGACCGGCTTCGAGCGCGGCCAGCACGACAGCGGCCTTGTCGAGAACGCCGACTCCGCTAGAATTGTCCATGCCTTGATATTGCCGTCTCGGATTACGAGACGCAAGTCCACCCTCGGGCCCGGTGCCGGCACAGTGGCGCAACGCGCCGAGCCGACCACCGGAGAACAGCCGGGAGGCGTCGGGACGTGGGCACGCGTCAGGGCGTCGATCGCGGATACGGAATCAGCCGCACCCGCGCGACACGAGGGACACACAGCGCCGGCAATGGCGCCGGCCGGAGGGACAGCGATGGGACGGACACTCGCGGAGAAGGTCTGGGACGCACATGTGGTGCGTCGCGCGGAGGGCGAGCCGGACCTGCTCTACATCGACCTGCACCTGCTGCACGAGGTGACCAGTCCGCAGGCGTTCGACGGTCTGCGTCAGGCCGGCCGCCCGGTCCGGCGCACCGATCTCACGATCGCGACCGAGGACCACAACACGCCGACGCTCGACGTCGACAAACCCATCGCGGACCCGGTCTCGCGCGCCCAGATCGAGACGCTGCGCAAGAACGCCGCCGAGTTCGGGGTCCGGATCCACTCGCTGGGCGACGTGGAACAGGGCATCGTGCACGTGGTCGGCCCGCAGCTCGGGCTGACCCAGCCGGGCACGACCGTGGTCTGCGGCGACAGCCACACCGCGACCCACGGCGCGTTCGGCGCACTGGCGTTCGGCATCGGCACCAGCCAGGTCGAGCACGTGCTGGCCACCCAGACGCTGCCGATGGCGCCGTTCAAGACGATGGCGGTGACCGTCGAGGGCGCGCTGCCCGAGGGGGTCGGTGCCAAGGACCTGATCCTCGCGGTGATCGCGCGGATCGGCACCGGCGGCGGTCAGGGCTACGTCATCGAGTATCGCGGCCAGGCGATCCGCGACCTCTCGATGGAGGGCCGGATGACCGTGTGCAACATGTCGATCGAGGCCGGCGCCCGGGCGGGCATGATCGCCCCGGACGAGACCACGTTCGCGTACCTGGACGGCCGCCCGCACGCGCCGCAGGGCGCCGACTGGGACACCGCCGTCGCGTACTGGCGGAGCCTGGTCACCGACGAGGACGCGGTGTTCGACAAGGAAGTGGTGATCGACGCGCGCGAACTCTCGCCGTTCGTCACCTGGGGGACCAACCCCGGCCAGGGCGCGCCGCTGGCCGAGTCGGTGCCGGACCCGGTCGCGATCGTGGACCCGGTCGAGCGCGCGGCGGCCGAGAAGGCCATCGCGTACATGGGTCTGACGGCGGGCCAGAAACTGCGCGACATCGCGGTGGACACGGTCTTCGTCGGCTCGTGCACCAACGGCCGGATCGAGGACCTGCGCGAGGTGGCCGACATCGTCAAGGGCCGCAAGGTCGCCGACGGTGTGCGGATGCTGGTCGTCCCGGGTTCGGTGCGGGTCTCGCTCCAGGCCGTTTCCGAGGGCCTGGACAAGGTGTTCACCGAGTTCGGCGCCGAGTGGCGCTACGCGGGCTGCTCGATGTGCCTGGGCATGAACCCCGACCAGCTCGCCCCCGGCGAGCGCAGCGCGTCCACGTCCAACCGCAACTTCGAGGGACGGCAGGGCAAGGGCGGCCGTACCCACCTGGTCTCGCCGCAGGTCGCGGCCGCGACCGCCGTGCTGGGCCACCTGGCCGCCCCCGCCGACCTGAGCACCGCAGGAGTCTGAGCCATGGAAGCCTTCACCACCCACACCGGAACGGCCGTCCCGCTGCGCGAGAGCAACGTGGACACCGACCAGATCATCCCCGCGCACTGGCTCAAGAAGGTCACCCGCGACGGTTTCGAGGACGGTCTGTTCGAAGCCTGGCGCAAGAACCCGGAGTTCGTGCTGAACCGGCCCGAGCGCGCCGGCGCCACGGTCCTGGTGGCCGGTCCCGACTTCGGCACCGGGTCCTCCCGGGAGCACGCCGTATGGGCGCTGCAGAACTACGGGTTCAAGGCGGTGATCTCGGCGCGCTTCGCGGACATCTTCCGCGGCAACTCGCAAAAGGGCGGGCTGCTGACCGTGGTGCTGCCGCAGGAGGTCGTCGAACGCCTGTGGGCGCTGACCGAGGCGGACCCGACCACCGAGATCACCGTCGATCTGGTGGGTCGTCAGGTGCGCGCGGGCGAGATCGTCGCCGACTTCGAGATCGACGACTACACCCGCTGGCGCCTGCTGGAGGGGCTGGACGACATCGGTCTGACCCTGCGTCACGAAGAGGACATCACCTCGTTCGAGGCGAACCGGCCGAGTTGGCTGCCGCGCACCCAGCCGGTGGGTTGATCACGAACTCCCTTGCAAAATAGGCCGATCGGCCGAAAATGAACGGCGGGACGCGGTTGCGTCCCGCCGTTCGCGTGTTCGGGATTCGCCCCAATGGCCGCCCCGTTGTGCCCATAGCCGGATGAGCTGTCACAATTGCGGTGTGGAGCACCAAGGCCGACACGTGAACGAGTTCGAAGAAGTGGAACTCTTCGCCGAACTGGCCACCCGGTTGAAGGTCGCCCACGCCCGGGTGCGTAGGCTCCGACTACCGAACGAGGCGAAAGTGGCGCTAATCCGCCGCTTGTTGGTCATCACCGACGCGGCAAAGCATGATTTGGCGGACGCCGACCGGCGACTGACCAAGTTGATGGACGAGTTGGACGCGGGGCCCGCGAGTTCGCGGGACACCGCCGAAGCCTGAATCCGTTGCGACACAAGGGTGATTCGCCCGTTCGGTAATTGCTTCGGCACTTTTGGATGCTTAGCGTGCCCAATGCCGGCTGAACTGTCCCGGCATCGGTTTCCGAAGGGGAAGACGTGAACAAGGCGCAGCTCGTCGAGGCGGTCGCTGACCGACTGGGTGGCCGCAAGGCCGCCGCAGAGGCAGTCGATGCCGTCCTCGACACCATCGTTCGTGCGGTGACGGCGGGAGACCGGGTGTCCATCACGGGCTTCGGCTCGTTCGAGAAGGTGGACCGTCCGGCTCGATACGCCCGCAACCCGCAGACCGGTGAGCGGGTGCGCGTCAAGAAGACCTCGGTGCCGCGCTTCCGCGCGGGCCAGGGCTTCAAGGACTACACCAGCGGGACGAAGAAGCTTCCCAAGCCCAACGTGAAGAGCGCGGCGGCCAAGAGCAGCCCGACTCCGCGCGTGGTCGCGACGGACGCCGCGGCGCCCGCCGCGAAGGCGAGCACCCGCAAGACCACCGCGACGACCAAGGCGTCGGCGAAGCCGGCGACCTCGCGCGCCGCCGCGGTCAAGACCCCGGCCGCCACCACGCGCAAGACCGCGGCCGCGGCCAAGACTCCGGCGACCGCGAAGCCCGCCGCCAAGAAGGCGACCAAGGCGCCCGCGACCAAGGCGGCGGCCAAGCCGGCCGCGGCGAAGAAGGTCACCGCCAAGGCCGCGACCACCACCAAGGCCACCACCACCAAGGCCGTCAAGAGCATTCCGGCCGCGGCCAAGGCTCCGACGACCAAGGCGAAGGCGACCAAGGCCGCGCCGAAGGCCGCGACCGCCAAGCCGGCCGCGGCCAAGCCCGCCGCCGCCAAGGCGCCCGCGGCCAAGAAGACCGCGACCAAGCGCGCGGCCAAGAAGGCCTGACACGACGGGCTTCGTGAGCCGGCGGTAGATGTACGACGGCGACGGGCCGGAACCCCCACCCCGGGGT
>NZ_JBHTVA010000045.1:71056-90911 GCF_042793325.1 Embleya sp. NPDC056575 | reverse complement strand
GTGCCCCCGAGTGGGGGCACCGCCGCTTTCGCGTGTTCGGGCCGAGGCCCGTCACCCGCGTCAGTCCCGCAGGATCGACAGCAGGCGCAGGACCTCCATGTAGATCCACACGAGCGTCACGGTCAGGGCGAACGCCGACCGCCACGCCTCCTTTTCCGGGACGCCCTGGGCGGCCAGTTGCTCGATCTCGTTGAAGTCGAGGGACAGGAAGAACGCACCGATGAGGATGCCGAGGATGCCCATCAGGATGCCGAGCGGTCCGCTGCGCAGACCCAGGCCGTCGCCGCCGGCGATCAGGATCGCGAGGCCGTTGACGAGCGAGAGCAGCACGAAGCCGATGGCGATCGCCATGCCGATCCGCGCGTAGCGGCTCGTCACCTTGATCCAGCCGGACTTGTACGCGACCAGCACACCGACGAACACCGAGGCCGTGCCGAGCACGGCCTGGACCACGATGCCGCTGTACTGCTGCTCGAACGCGTGGCTGATCGCACCCAGGAAGACACCCTCGAGCGCGGCGTAGGTCAGCACCAGGGCCGGGCTGATCTCCCGCTTGAAGGTCAGGACCATCGCGACGACGAACGCCGCAAGTGCGGCGCCGACCGCCCAGCCGAAGTTCTCGAACGGCAGGAAGGCCCACGACAGCGCACCGGCGACGACGACCGTCAACAACGTCATCGCGGTACGCGCGACCACGTCGTCGATCGTCATCCGGCCGGTCTGGAGCGGACCGGCGGACTGCGCCCGGTACATCTCCTGAAGCTGCTCGGGGGTCATCGGCTGCATCGGCGGCTGCTGCGGCCCACCGAACGGGGCGCCCTGCGGCCCGGGCTGCGGCGCTCCGTAGCCGGCCTGCTGCTGCCGGCCGGTCTCGAACGCCCCCCGCCGCGTGAGCACCGGGTTGCTGCTCCTCATGTCATCTCCTCCATGCCCCCGGGTGGGGGTCGTGGCTTAAAAGAGTAATCCCCGAGTAAAGGTCTCGGGGGCTCCATCCTTCCCTTTCAACGTCCTCGGACACGCGATTTGTGCCCGTGGTCACTGTCCGGGCATGAAAAGTCGGATGGAATCCATCGCGAAGCCGATCGCTGTACGCGTGGGAACACCCCGCGCTGTTCACGAGCGCGGATCAGGACCGTACCCGGAGCCGGGAGCGGCCCGGTGATGACGTACAAGGGGGCACGGGTCGACGTCGAAACCCTCGTCGACTCCGACGACCGGGTCGCGCCGGCGGTGGCGGTGGTGCGCGAGGTACCGGCGGGGCGGGGTATCGGTAACGATGCGTTGACCACGGAGCCGTACCCGGACGCCGTAACCACCCGACGCGGCGGCATGCGATAGCACGGCCGATGGGTGCGATCGCAATTTCTATCGATGAGAACGTCATCTTCACATTCGGAACCGCAGTTCCGACCGGTGCACAGGGGGTGACCGTGAATGATCTTCGTTCGCTCGTCCGTTGACAGACCCGCACTTCTGTCAACGGCAGCGATCTTGAAAATGGCCTTCCCGCAGGTCAGAGCCATGATCATCTGGTCCCCGGAGCGGGACTCGAACCCGCACGACCTTGCGGCCAAGGAGGTTTAAGCTCCTCGTGTCTGCGTTCCACCATCCGGGGGCGATGCTGAGCGTAGCGGCCCCGGCGCACCGGGTTGACCCCCTGTTTTTCGCGGCTCCGTGAACCGCTCGCGGCGACCCGTTCGATCGCGGAGAGCGACCGGGGGCAACCCGTCCCGATGCCGCACGGATGATGCCGAATGGGTGCTTTGAGGCGCCTGATCAGGGGATATACCGCATTCGGCCGCGACTGCCCGGCACCTGCGGCCCAGTCGGGGGTCCCATTTCCGGCCGGCCTCCGGGAGGCCGCGGGAGAGGCGTAAGACCCCCGTCGGCGCCGCTCGGCGTGATCGATTTCGACTACTTATGAGCGAAATCGACGAAGTGTGAGTAAGTGTGATCAGACGTCCTGGATCATGCGCAATCTTGTGGAAGCGTGGGTAGGCAGCACGAATCGGAACCCTTCCGTCGCCCGGCGAATCCGAGGAAAAACCCAAGGAAAGAGGTCTCCTGTGACCGCCACCGAACCCATCGCGGGACTCGGGGCGCACGGCGCGCTCGCCGCCGTCGCCACCGACCTGACCAAGGTCTACGGCGAGGGCGAAACGCGGGTGATCGCGCTCGACGGCGTCTCGGTCGGCTTCCGGCGCGCGGAATACACCGCGATCATGGGGCCCTCCGGGTCGGGCAAGTCCACGCTGATGCACTGCATGGCCGGGCTCGACTCGATCACGGCCGGCTCGGTGCGGCTCGGCGACGCGGAGCTGTCCGCGCTGAACGACAAACAGCTCACCCTGCTCCGCCGGGAGAAGATCGGTTTCGTCTTCCAGTCGTTCAACCTGCTGCCCACGCTCACCGCGCTGGAGAACATCACGCTCCCGATGGACATCGCGGGGGTCAAGCCGGACAAGGCCTGGCTCGACCACGTGATCGAGACCGTCGGGCTGCGCGATCGGCTCAGGCACCGGCCGACCGAGTTGTCCGGCGGCCAGCAGCAGCGTGTCGCGTGCGCCCGCGCGCTGGCGAGCAAACCGGAGATCATCTTCGCCGACGAACCGACCGGCAACCTCGACTCGCGCTCCGGCGCCGAGGTGCTGGGCTTCCTCCGCAGCAGCGTCTACGACCTGGGCCAGACCATCGTGATGGTCACCCACGACCCGAACGCGGCCTCCTACGCGGACCGCGTGGTGTTCCTGGCCGACGGCCGGATCGTCGACGAGATGACCGCGCCGACCGCCGACCTGGTCCTGGAACGCATGAAGCGCTTCGAGGCACAGCGCACGAGCTGACCGAGGAAACGCGACGGAGCCCGGTACGCACAGGGCGTACCGGGCTCCGTCGCGAACGACTTGCGACCTACGACTTGGCCACGGGCTCCGCGGCCGGCCGAGGCGCGGGCAGCGCCGCCTCGGCGAACTCGTCGCGCGGGTGCTCCATCGCGCCGAGCGAGACGATCTCGCGCCGGAAGAACGCCGACAGCGTCCAGTCGGCGAAGACCCGGAACTTGCGGTTGAACGTCGGCACCATCGCACCGTGGTAGGTGCGGTGGAACAGCCAGGCCGGCAGGCCCTTGAGCTTGAACCGGCCGAACATCACCGCGACGCCCTTGTGCAGACCGAGGCCGGCCACCGCGCCGAGGTTCTTGTGCTTGTACTCCTGCGGCGGGAAGCCGCGCATCACCGAGACGACGTTGTCGCCCAGGACTCGCGCCTGACGCACCGCGTGCTGCGCGTTCGGCGGGCACCAGGCACCCTCGCCCGCGGCCAGGTCCGGCACCTGCGCGTTGTCACCGGCGGCGAACACGTTGTCCATGCCGACCACCTGGAGGGTGGTGCGGGTGTCGACGTGGCCGCGCGGGCCGAGCGGCAGACCGTACTCCGACAGCACCGGGTTGGGCTTGACGCCCGCGGTCCACAGGATCGTCGAGGCGTCGAACTCGA
Organism: Embleya sp. NPDC056575; assembly: GCF_042793325.1. NCBI lineage: Bacteria > Bacillati > Actinomycetota > Actinomycetes > Kitasatosporales > Streptomycetaceae > Embleya > Embleya sp. NPDC056575. Next base: position 87,417 of record NZ_JBHTVA010000045.1, on the reverse strand, counting down.
TGTCGTTCGAGAGCACGCAGTGCTTGTCGACGCACGACTTGAGCGAGGTCTCCAGGTGGAACTCGATGTCCCGGCTCTTGAGCCGTTCGAGCGTCCATGCGCCGAGCTCGGGACCGACCTCGGGGAGGATGCGGTTGGCCGCCTCCACCATCACGAAGCGCATGTCCTCGCGCTTGAGGTTCTTGTAGTAACGCACCGCGTCGCGGGCCATGTCCTCGACCTCGGCCAGCGCCTCGATACCGGCGAAGCCGCCGCCGACGAAGCAGAACGTCAGCGCCTTGCGGCGGATGTCCTCGTCGGTGGTGGAGTCGGCCAGGTCGAGCTGCCCGAGCACGTGGTTGCGCAGTGCGATGGCTTCTTCGATGGTCTTGAGACCGATGCCGTTCTCGGCGAGGCCGGGAATGGGGAAGGTCCGCGATATGGAGCCGAGCGCGATGACGATGTAGTCGAAGCCGAGTTCGTAGGACTCGCCGGCCAGCGGCTCGACGAGGGCCACCTTGCGGTCGTGGTCGACGGAGGTGACCCGGCCGTTGACGATCTCGGCGTTGGGCAGGACACGGCGCAGCGGCACCACGACATGGCGCGGTGAGATGCTGCCGGCGGCCGCTTCCGGGAGGAAGGGCTGGTAGGTCATGTACGACCGCGGGTCGACGACCGTGACGGTCGCTTCGCCGAAGCGCATCTTCTTGAGGATGCGCTGCGCGGCGTACAGACCAACGTAGCCGCCGCCGACGATGAGGATGCGAGGGCGATCCGTGTTGCTCATGTTTGGAAGTATCCACCGATCCAAGTCGCCGGTGCTTCGAGGCCGCGCGCAGTACCGAAGGGGCCGTCTGGTACCCTTCGTCCTTTTGCTTGTGCATTTGTGCACGGTGGGCGGTCGGGGAGGATCCATCCGGCCATGGCACCCGGCGACTCGGTCCCGGTGACCTGCGTCGATCCTGCCCGAGGGGTGCGGGGACGGCGCAATGTGATCTCCACCTCGGCTTGTCGACGACCGTGGTTTTCGAAGGCGGGGACCGTCTCGAACCGGGTCGACCAGAGGAAAACGGCCCTACATGGCCAACTTTTGCCCCGTCGACCATGTGAAGGGATTCACAAACTTTCGTCCGTGTCCGAACGTTGGACAGGGGTCGTTGGTTCCCCGGCGGTGGTTGTTCGTTCTTTGGCCGCTGTCCGTCCGCTGCCGGTCCGCCGCCGGTTCGGTCGCTGTCGGGTCGCCGTTGGGTCGCCGTTCGCGTCCTTGTCGGCCCGGGGGATGGGGTGTGCGTGACTGCGTGCGGGGCCAACTCGCGGGCGCGCCACGGGGGTACGGGCGGGGCGGGCGCGTCCGCGAGTGCGGGGCGGCGGCGGGGCTACTCGCCGACCGGGGCCTCCGCCTCGGACCAGGCGATGCCGTCCAGGATGTCGTGTTCGCTGACCACGACCTCGGTCAGGCCGGTGCGTTCCATGATCGTGCGCAGGACCAGCGCTCCGGCGGCGATCACGTCAACGCGGCCCGGGTGCAGGACGGGGATGGTCGCGCGTTCGGCGTGGGTGCTCGCCAGGAGGCGGGCGGTGACGGCGCGGACCTGGTCCAGGGTCGGCCGGGCGTGGTGGATCGTGGTCGAGTCGTATTCGGGCAGGTCGAGCGCTATGCCCGCGACGGTGGTCACCGAACCGGCCAGGCCGACCAGGGTGCGGGCGCGCGCGAGGGGGACGACGGCCGCGACCTGGTCCAGGGCGGCCTCGATGTCGGTGATCGCGGCGGCGACCTGGGCCGGCGTCGGCGGGTCGTCGCGCAGGTGGCGCTCGGTCATCCGGACGCAGCCGATGTCCACCGACCGGGCCGCCTCGGGCCGGTCGGTGCCGAGTACGAATTCGGTGGAGCCGCCGCCGAGGTCGACCACGAGGTAGGGCGTCTCGACGGCGTCGGTCCCGGCCAGTTCGCGGGTCGCCCCCACGAAGGACAGCGCGGCCTCCTCGTCGCCCGAGATCACCTCCGGCTCGACGCCCAGGATCTTCCGGACGCCGTCCCGGAAATCGTCCCGGTTCTCCGCGTCCCGGCTGGCGCTTGTGGCCACGAAACGCACCTGCTCGGCGCCCAGTTCGCGAATCACCTCGGCGTAGTCGACGCACGCCGCGAAGGTGCGCTCCAGGGCCTCCGGAGCCAGTCGGCCGGTCCGGTCCACGCCCTGGCCGAGTCGTACGATCCGCATCCGCCGGTCCAGGTCGACCAGGGTGCCGGCGGCCGGGTCCAGATCGGCGACGAGCAGGCGGATGGAGTTGGTGCCGCAGTCGATCGCGGCCACGCGTCGGGTCATCGGGTCTCGTCCTCCGGGGCGGGGGCGGGGGCGTCGGCGGGCGGCGTGGTGGGGGCGTCGGGAGAGGCGTCGGCGGGGGCGTCCACGCACACGCACGGGCTCTTGGCCCACCAGTCGGGCAGCGCGTCCAGTGCCTCGTCGCCGAGCGGGTTGACGCCGCGTCCGGCGGCGAGCGCGTGGCCGGCCAGGACGTGCAGGCACTTGACCCGGTCCGGCATGCCGCCCGCCGACGGGAAGCCCTCCAGCACCTCGATCGCGTCCCGGCGCGCGATGTAGTCGTCGTGCGCGGCGGCGTACCGAGCGGCCAGATCCTCGTCCTCGGCCAGGCGCGCGTTCATCTCGCGCATGACGTTGTTCGCCTCCAGCGTCCCGATCGCGGACGCCGCCCGGGGGCAGGTCAGGTAGTACAGCGTCGGGAACGGCGAGCCGTCCTCCAGGCGCGGGGCGGTCTCCACGACGTCCGGCAGCCCACACGGGCACCGGTGTGCGACGCCGCGCAGACCACGCGGGGTACGGCCGAGCTGCGCCTTGACGGCGTCGATGTCCTGCTGATCCATGGAGGGAGTATGTCCTGTTTCGCTGAATGGTTCGGACCGACGTTCGAGCGGGGTGCCGCCCCGGAACCGCGTGCGGCGGCCGGTCGCGGCGGGCGGTGCGGGGCCGGCGGCGCCCCGGACCGGCCTAGCCGATCGACGTGGCGGGTGTCCTCGTGGGCGTCGGCGGCGTGCTGGGGGTCGGCGTACCGGCCTTGTCCGCGTCGCGGGTGGAGTCCCACAGGTTCCGGTACCAGGGCGGCGAGCCGGCCTGGGCCGGGGTGGGCGGCGCCGGGTTGCCCGCGGTGCCGGCGGGCGGCACCACCAGGTAGGCGGTGTCGCCGGGGTAGACGAAGTGCAGCCGCTCGCGCGCCTGTTGCCGGACGTACGCCGGGTCGTTCCAGCGCTCCAGGTCGGACCGCATGCGCTCGGTCTCGGACTGCTGCTTGCGGGTGCTCTCGCGCAGGTCGGCCACGTCGGAGCGCTGCGCCAGGTATTGCCGCAGCGGGTAGACGAGGGCGATCGCCAGGCTCAGCACCACCAGGCTCAGCACGATCCACTTGCCGCCGCCGCGCCGGCGCAGCCGACCCAGGCCCGCCGCCGCGGCCGAGCCCTTGAAGGACCCGGCCGCGGTCTTCGGCTTGACGGGCTTGGCGGGCTTGGCGGGCTTCGGCCCGGCCGGCCTCGGCGAGGCCGACGCCGGGCGTGTACCGCGGGCCTGGCGCGGCGGTGCGACGGCTCGGGACGCGCGGGCGACCCGAGTCGGCCCGGCCGTCCTGCGACCGCCCTCGCCCTGCTCGCTCACGCGTCCTCCCGCCGTTCCGTCGATTCGGCGCCGGCGGTCCCCCGCTCGACCGGGTATCAGCCCTGGAAGCGCGGGAACGCGGCGCGGCCGGCGTACTCCGCCGCGTCGTCGAGGATCTCCTCGATGCGCAGCAGCTGGTTGTACTTGGCGACCCGGTCGGAGCGCGCCGGGGCGCCCGTCTTGATCTGGCCGCAGTCCGTGGCCACCGCGAGGTCCGCGATCGTGGTGTCCTCGGTCTCGCCGGACCGGTGACTCATCATGCACCGGTAGCCGTTGCGGTGGGCGAGCGACACGGCGTCGAAGGCCTCGGTGAGCGTGCCGATCTGGTTGACCTTCACCAGGAGGGCGTTGCCCGCCTTCTCGGCGATGCCGCGCGCCAGGCGCTCCGGGTTGGTGACGAACAGGTCGTCGCCGACGAGCTGGACCTTGTCGCCGACCTGCGCGGTGAGCGCGACCCAGCCCTCCCAGTCGCTCTCGTCCAGCGGGTCCTCGATCGAGACCAGCGGGTACGCGTCGACCAGCTCGGCGTAGTAGGCCGACATCTCGGCGGAGGTCTTCTTGGCGCCCTCGAAGACGTACGCGCCGTCGGTGTAGAACTCGCTGGCCGCCGCGTCCATGGCGAGCGCGATGTCGGTGCCGGGGGTGTAGCCGGCCTTCTCGATGGCCTCGACGATCAGGTCGAGCGCGGCGCGGTTGTTCTCCAGGTTCGGCGCGAAGCCGCCCTCGTCGCCGATGCTGGTGGCCAGGCCGCGCGCCTTCAGCACGGACTTGAGGCAGTGGTACACCTCGGCGCCCCAGCGCACCGCCTCGGCGAAGGTCTCCGCGCCGATCGGCGCGATCATGAACTCCTGGATGTCGACGTTGGTGTCGGCGTGCGCACCACCGTTGAGGATGTTCATCATCGGCACCGGAAGCACGTGCGCGTTCGGGCCGCCGAGGTAGCGGAACAGCGGCAGGTTCACCGATTCGGCGGCGGCGTGCGCCACGGCGAGCGAGACGCCGAGGATGGCGTTGGCGCCGAGTTCGCCCTTGTTCTCGGTGCCGTCCAGGTCGATCATCGCCTGGTCGATCAGCCGCTGGTCGTCGGCCTCGGTGCCGACGATCTCGTCGTAGATGCGGTCGTTGACCGCGTCGACGGCCTTCTGTACACCCTTGCCGCCGTAGCGGGACTCGTCGCCGTCCCGCAGCTCGACGGCCTCGAAGGCGCCGGTGGAAGCGCCGGACGGCACGGCGGCACGGCCCGAGCTGCCGTCGTCGAGGACGACCTCGACCTCCACCGTGGGGTTCCCTCGGGAGTCCAGGATCTCCCGGGCGTGGATGACGTCGATGGACGGCACGAGTTTCTCCTTGATCAAGGGGCACGCTGGTCTGCCCGGCCAGCCTAGTAGCAGCCCGGGTCGGGGCACGCCCGCGAAGCGGTAGCCCTGGGCGACCATCCGGTGACGCGTGCGCGAACGGATCGACCGGTTCGTCCCTCGATCGGGCGGCGCGGGCGACCTCGCTGCCACGCGCACAAGCCGCCCCCACGCGTCGGTTCGCGTGGGGGCGGCTCGGGGTGCGGTGCGATGCCGGTGGGCGGTTCAGGTGGATTCGACATCTCCGGGGGATGTCGGGCGCGCCCTACCGCCGGATCGGGTCGGTGTCACACCCGCTGCCACTGCTGATTCGGTTGCCCATTCCAGGGCCAGATGATCGCCAACGCGCCGGACTGGGTCGAGCCACCCGCGAGGTCCAGTACGTGGCCGCTTCCCGGGTAGTTCTGGAAGGACGAGCCGTACTGCGTGTCCGCCCGGTGCCACACCTGGTTGTCGCCGTTGTTGCAGGAATAGACGATCAGCGACGTGCCCTGGTTGGTGTTGCCGCCGGGGACGTCCAGGCACTGGCCGCCGGTGCCGACGTTCCGGAGGGTCTCGTGGTTGTGGGCGTCCCGGCCCGTGTACCACTGCTGGGTCAAGGTGCCGTCGCACGTCCATTGCATTACCTGGCCGCCGACCACGTCCAGGCACATTCCATTCGCCGAGGCCGGGCGGAGCGTGAAAGAGGCATTCACTGCGGAGGCGCTGCTCGCGCCCGAGACCAAACCGGTTGCGGCGACGGTCAATATACCGGCGACGGCAGAAAGCTTCTTGAGCTTGCTCATCGTGATTCCGATCATTGGAGAAATTCGGCCTGATGGGCCGCTCCGCAATTCTTGGCATCGATCGAAACGACGATCAACGAGCACACCATGAACTCGGGATGACTCGTTGATGAACAGAAGGTTTCCGGAAGCTGACAACTTCGCTAATAGCAGGAATTCCCATATGTCGATCGAATCGGTGTGATATCAGGCTGGCCCACGGCAAAGATTGACGACGCAAATATTCTCGGGTCGTCGTGTCCGGCAAATTAGCTCGACCATCCGGACGGTTCGGTCGCCTGGGGTTCCACCAACCTCTCGAACATCGCTTTCGACTCGTGGATTATGCCCTGCTCCGATGTTGTCACGTCAAGTATTCCGCCGCGCGAACCGCTCGTCGCGCAACCTCTCCACAACGTCGCGCCGCGCCGGAGCCGGGCACCCGACCACCGTCCGCACGACCGAGCGGCCACCTCGACGGGCACCCCGACGCCTCGTGACGCCGAGGAAACTTTCGACGGACCCAAGGAACGCGCGAATATCAACGCCGGGAAAGGGTGACGGTTCGGACTGTCGAAAACCCTCGATGGAAAGCCCGAAGGATCGCCCGATCGGGTCCTTGGTCGATCTTGTCGATCTCGTCGATCTCGTCGATCTCTTCGAGAACCATGACGGTGTGCCCCGGGCCATCGAACCGGCGACGCGAAACGGCCGCCGGGGCATTTGCGCGGTATATGCCCGCCGCATGGCATCGCGCGCAGTCCGCGGAACCGGCGGCCGATCGGGACATCGCCTTCCGCGGCACGGCGTCGCATTCCTTGTCGCCGAAGGCGTCGGGCCTTGGCGAAATTCGACCCGCGCGCCGCCGGGCGACGCGGAATCCGGGGCGCGGGATATCGGGAAGGCGACGACGCGGAGGGATTCCGCTTCGTCGACCGATGCCGTGCCGGGCGGCGTCCGGGGCCCCGGCAGCCTCGCCGTGGTGCGCCGGCGGCGTCGAGACGGGGCGGGACGAGCCACGCCCGGGAACCGATAGCGGTGGGCGACCGTTCGGTGACGCGGACACCGACGGATTGGCTATGGTGACGCTCGGTCGAGGGACGGGGCGTACGTATGAACGAACCGGATTCGGGCGATATATCGCCGCTGCGGCGGGAGATCGCCCGGCTGCTCGCGGGCGCGGGCGACCCGCCGGCGCTGCTCGCCGCGTTGCTCGCGGCCCGGCTGTACTGCGAACGACCCGAGCGGGTCGGCTTCGCGGCGATCGGGCCGCCGGGTGGTGGGGTGGTTCCGGTGTTCACGTCCGAGGAGCAGTTGGCGCTGTTCGTCCGGGGCGAGTGCGACTGGTTCGCCACCGAAGGCGCCGACCTGGTGCGGCTGTTGCCGCCCGGCTACGACATCGCGATCGACTTGGCCGGCCCACGACCGGTGCGGCTGCGGGCGAGTCTGTGGAACGCGGAGGCGGCGGATGGGTGACGACGGTTTCAAGGTCGACAGCACGTTCGTGCGCGGGGCCGGTACGGAGTTGATCGAGGCGCTGACGGTGGCCCGGGAGATCGCGCAGAAGCAGCAGCCGTTGCGGGACGGGTTGGTGGCGCTGCAGAAGTACTACTCGTCACCGTTCCAGGCCGGCGAGATCGTGCTGGAGTCCGCCAAGGCGATGGCCGCGCTGGTGAACCTCGGCGAGAACATCGCGATCGCGTTGGAGATGGCCGCGCAGCAGTACGAGGCGGCCGAACGCGACGCCGAGGCCCGGTTCTTCACGCCCGGCGGCGCGGCCTCGATCCACGCGGGCGACGACATGGGCACCACGAACTGACGGAGGCCGTCCGGTGTTGGTATCCGGCGAACCGCTCACCCCCGACTCGCAGCCTCGTGGCCTGATACCGGGCGACTGGGAGGTGTTACAGACGCTCGCCGACGTGCTGACCCGGTTCTCGGCGCAGGCGCTGGAGGCCAAGGGCCGGCTCGGCAAAATCGAGGGCAAGGACCTCTGGCAGGGCAACGCGGCGGAGGGCTTTCGCAAGGACCTCGGGATCGTCACCGAGATCCTGGGCCTGCACGGCAAGGAATACCCGAGTGTCGCCGCGAAGTTGCGCGAGTTCGCCGAGGTGTTGCGGTTCGCCCAGGGCGAGTGCGCGAACGAGATCATCCCCAAGGCGAAGCAGGCGTTCTGGCTGATCGAGGCGCAGGCGCGTGAGCAGGAGTCGTACGACCTCGCCAAGCGCAATCACGACGTGCAGAAGGCCAACGGCGTCGGCAAGGAGTGTCTGCCCGCGCTGCCGCACAAGCCCGAGGGCCATCCGGGCGCGGACATGTTGCGCGAGGCGCAGGAGCAGTTGACGCGGGTGCGCGAGCGGGTGGAAAAGGCCGACGCGCACGCGCTGTTGGAACTGCGCAAGTCCCGTGGCGTACTCGACCTCGACCCGGACATATGGAAGACGCTCCGCCAGGCCGGGATCGATTTCGCCAAGGGCGCCGCCGGCGGGGTCTTCGAACTCGCGAGCTTCGCGTGGACGATCGACCCGGGCCGGATCTTCGTCGACCCGATCGCCTACGCCACCGACCTGAAGGGCATCGCGGGCGGCATGCTCGGCATCGCCCGGGACCCGGTGGGGTTCGCCCAGGACACGGTCGTCTCCTCGTGGGAGGACTTCAAGAAGAACCCGGCCCGCTGGCTCGGCCACGCGGCGCCCGACCTGGCCCTGACGCTGGCCACACGCGGCGGCAACAAGGCGCTGACACCCGCCGAACAGGTCGAGAAGAACATCGCCAAGCGGGACAACCCGCGCTGCCGGGCCGCGGAGGCGTGCACGCGCGAGGGTGAGCCGATCGACGTGGTCACCGGCGAGATGGTGTTGCCGCAGACCGACGTGACGCTGGCGGGCGCGCTGCCGTTGGTGCTGGAGCGGCATCACCGGACCGCGTTCGGCGGAGGCCGGTTCTTCGGTGAGCGGTGGGCGTCGACGTTCGACCAGTGCCTGCGTCTGGGCGCGGACCGGGTCACCTTCACGGCCGCCGACGGGATGACGCTGCGCTATCCGGTGCCGAGGCCGGGCGAGCCGGTGCTGCCGATGGGCGGATACCGCTGGCCCCTGGCGTGGGACGGCGCCGGCACGTTCACGGTCACCGACCCGCGGCGGGGGTGGACGTGGTCCTTCGCGGCGCTGCCGGGGCGGGCGTCGCGCCGAATACCGGTGCGGGCGTTGGCGGATCGCAACGCGAATCGCGTCGAGTACGCCTACGACACCGAAGGCGTGCCGTGCGAAGTCACCCACTCGGGCGGCTACCGGGTGGCGGTCGACTCGACGGCGGGCCTGATCACGGGATACCGCCTGCTCGGCGCGGACCCGGTCACCCACACGAGCACGAACGACCCGTCGGCCTCCGTCGCCCTCGTCACCTTCACCCACGACGCCCTCGGCAACCTCACCGAAGTCGTCAACTCCTCGGGCCGCTCCCTGCGCTTCACCTACGACGCCCACCACCGCATGACGTCCTGGACCGACCGCAACGACACCTGGTACCAGTACGAATACGACGAGGCGGGCCGTTGCGTACGCGGCTCCGGCATCAACGGCGTCCTGGACAACACCTTTGCCTACGACGAGGCATCGCGGATCACCAGGATGACCGACGCCTTGGGCGCCGTCCGCACCTACGAATACAACGACTGGTCGCAGGTCATCCGCGAAACCGATCCCCTCGGCGGCACCAGGCTCACCGAATGGGACTCCTTCAACCGCCGAGTGGCCGTCACCGACGAACTGGGCCACACCACGAGGTACGCGTACGACGCGTGGGACAACACCATCGGCGTAGTCCTCCCCAACGGCACCTTCACAGTCGCCGACTTCGACCCACTCCTGTGCCGCCCAACCCGAATCACCGCCCCGGACGGCGGGGTGCGCCACCACACCTACGACGATCGCGCCAACCTCCTCACCACCACCGACGAACTCGGCGCCGTCACATCCCACACCTACAACGACGCCGGCTACCTCACCGCCACCACCAACGCCCTGGGCCACACCACAACGGTCACCCCCAACCCGGCCGGCCTCCCGATCGCGCTGACCAACCCGCTCAACGCCACCACACACATCACCCGCAACGCCTTCGGCCGACCCACCACACAGACCGACCCCCTCGGCCACACCACCAAAACGGCCTGGACCGTCGAAGGCATGCCCGCCCGCCGCAAACACCCGGACGGCACAACCGAATCCTGGACCTGGGACGGCGAGGGAAACCTCCGCCACCACGTAAACCCGGCAGGCTTCACCACGTCTCACGAATCAACCCACTTCGACCTCCCTTCCGCCCAAATCACCCCCGATGGCGCAAGGTTGGAGTTCACCTACGACCCTGAACTCCGCCTCACAAGAGTCACCAATCCCCAGGGCCTCACCTGGAACTACGAGTACGACCCGGCGGGCCGCCTGACAGCCGAGACCGACTTCAACGGTCGAAAGCTCACATACGCTCACGACGCGGCAGGCCGATTGATCAGACGTAGCAACGGCACCGGCGACAGCATCACCTACACCCATGACGCAGTGGGCTTGGTTGTTGCCCAATGCCACGAGGCAACATCCAGCACGACCACGTATCGCTACGATGCGGTGGGGCGGTTGGTACAAGCCACCAGCCCAAACGTCGACCTCCTCTTCACGCGTGATGCCATCGGCCGTATCACAGCCGAGACGACAAACGGTCGCACGCTCTCGAATGAGTACGACCCGATGGGGCGCCGGCTGCGCCGTGAAACTCCCAGTGGCCACGTCAGCGAATGGTCGTCGGATCCGGCCGGCCGGCCGCTGATACTGCGCACCGCCGATCACGATTTCCGGTTCCATCACGATGCCGCCGGACGAGAAATCGAGCGCCGGTTCGGCAAAGAAGTCGTCTTGCATCGATCATGGGATGTCTCCGACCGTTTGACATTGGAGACCGTAACCGCCGGTAGTCCGGTCGGCGCACTCAATGTAATCCTTGACCCCACGTCCGGACCCCGAGAAGTCTTGCGAAGGGGATACGAGTATCGAGCCGGTGGCTTGGTTTCCGCCATCGAAGACAGCACTACGGGGTGGACCGCCTATGATTTCGATGAGGTCGGCCGAGTTGCGGAGGTAAGGGGTCGCAATTGGAGCGAGAGCTATACATACGACCTCACCGGAAATCAGTCCCATGCTTCTTGGCTCGGTGGAGATTCGACCGTGCAAGGCGATCGGGCAGCAACAGGAACCATGGTACGCAGAGCAGGAAGGAACTATTACCAGCACGACAGCCAGGGCCGAGTCGTACGGCGCACTCAGAAAACACTCTCCGGAAAATCCAGAATATGGACCTATGTATGGGATGCCGAAGATCGCCTGATCGAGGCAGCGACACCGGATGGAGCCATCTGGCGCTACACCTATGACCCCTTGGCTCGTCGTATCGCCAAGTCGAGCGCAGAAACCTGCACAGAAGTCACTTTTTGTTGGGATGGCGTCCAACTGGTCGAGCAAGACCAGGGCGGGGACGTCACGACATGGGATTATGCTCCGAATAGTTGGCGACCTCTCGCGGAGAGCCGGACGCGACAAGGAGGCGAAACGAGATCGTCCGCGCTCATGACAGACAGAGTCGGAACTGTTCTGCATCTGGTTGCACTGGATGGCACCATGATCTCGGCGCCACGTCAGTCGGTCTGGGGAAGCCGACCGGTCGCCGACTCGAAAGCAGAGAGCGATTTCAGAATAACCCGCCCCGGACACTTCCTGGACGAGGAGACGGGGCTCGAATACAACTATTTCAGGTACTACGAGCCCGCAGTCGGGCGGTACATGTCTCCGGACCCACTGGGACTCACCCCCTCGCCCAATCACCACGGATACGTCTCCAACCCTCTGGAGGAATCGGATCCTCTCGGCTTGGCGCCGTATGGACTCGAAGACGGAAGCGGGCCGGCACCCGGAGTTCTGGAAGTAAGTGACAGAGTGAAATCGAAGGCCGCTTTCCTGAATTATTTCCCGACCAGAGGGGCGATGGAATATGTATTCGACCCGGAGCGCGGCATTCTGCTGACCGGAAAACCGTCCCCATATCTGAAAATGGACGGCAGTCCGCACGAGCAACTCGGCAAGACTATCGATGCCGACCCAAGCAAGCTCGTCGGCGGTATACTGAGCAGAGATAAAGATGGCAAGTTCATCATGAATGAAAACAGTGGGCATTACGGGCACAATTGGACACCCGCTATTGCACAGCAGTTCGATAAATTCCTGCGGGATCACGGCATACCCGCCGAGCATATTGCATGGGGGTAGAAGTGACTGATTGGTCTCCCTTGTTCGACCGCGGCGACGGGGTCTGGGTCGGTGTGGACAAGAACGGTGACATCGCGGTCGGTTCACAGGAGAAGATAAAGGCCAGGATTTCGACATCGAACCCGGTCCCGCTTTGGCCACTTCTCGAAAAAGAACACCACTCGGCGCGCGAACTACTGGTCTCGGAGTGGCATAGCCTCGACCCAGCCGGGAGATCCGAGCCGGACGAACTGATTCGGGCAATCATCGTATCGGCTGTGAATTCCGGCTCCCCGTATTGGATCGAACGGGTCGTCGAATGGATTTCAGCAATGCCGAGAACCGCCGCCGATGCGGACTTGCTGACATCACAGCTTCGCATGATTTCCGCCAATAGATTCATGCCTCAGGCAATCAGACATCGCGCCGGGAAAGAAGCCAAGAGGTGGTCGCAATAGAGGAGCGGACGTCTTCGAACCCGCCCGATGTGCAGGTGGGTCCATGCCGATTAGTCAAGCAGCCGGGATGAGTCAGGCAGATTGACGGCGACGAGTAACGGGTGATTCCACTGTCATCATCTCGACTCACTCGGCACGGTTATGGATTGGTTTACTCGACGCGCGGGGACGGCGGCGTTTACGTCGTTCCGGGTTCGGGCGCCTCAGCGAGCACCTCTGCAGTCGCCAAGAGGAAAAGCCGTTTGGTTCGAGACTTGGCGGCGCAGTACGCGGAGAGAACGAACAGAATCCGGCCGGTATCCGGAAAATTCCGGCCCTTTTGATGAAACTGAGATCCTGAGCGGCGCGGCAATTTTCCGACCCACCTCCGGTGTGCCTATCACTGTCAATGCGAGGGCAGTTTTCCAGGTACAGGAATATGTTGAACCCAGCATATTCTGAATCCGCGAGACACCGTCCGTCCCGATCCGAACCATCCGCAGGGTCGAAAATATTGGGGAATGATGATGTCGATGGATCCGTCGAACGCTCACATATCTGCCCTGGAAGCACGTGACGGTGGGGGCTATGGGGACACTCCGCTGGGGAGCCAGAGGGATCGGTTGATCGGGTCCTTCGTGGACCTTGTGGCAAACCGCGATGATTTGACCTATGCGATCGAACTCGGACGGCAGAAGAGGCGGTGGGATGCTCTCGACACCTATGCCGCTCGGATGGCGTCGATCGCCGTTCGGGAACGCGATTCCGACATCCTTCGCCGAGGGCTGGTCGCGGCGGTGATCGCCATGAAATCGACCGACGACGAGCGTGAGACCCTGCCGACCCTGAGTCTCCTCTACCGGGCGTGGGAGATTCTGAGCGATCGGGACTTGCCTTTTCGGGCGCCGCGCGATCTGCGCGTCCAGGAAGACGACGATCCTCTCGTCGCCTTCGCTCGGCGCTCCCCCGACGACCGAGGAATCCGAGCGATGGGCTACCACGAAGGCAGCGACTCCGAAGGGTTTCGATTCCTCGACCGATGACTCGACGGAGATGAGCGTCTGGGCATTATGGAGCGCCGTGGTTCCACTTCACAGCCGACCCCAAGGCCCTTCTCGTCCCGCGGCCGACCGGCAGGGTCTGCTCTCCGGGACGAACCCGAGGGAAGGCGGATCCTCTCCGGAGTCCGCATCGGGCGACGCGGTTATTCGGTGGCTCGGCGGGCCTGCCGGCCAAACGACCCGGGACGGAGATCGCGTTCAGCGCAGCGTTCCCCGGCGATGGACAAATGCTCGGCCGCACGCGGCGTGACTTGCTTGACGGGTTCGAGGAGCTTGCGGGAGATCGTGGCACCGGAGTACGCCGGTTGGTCGCGAGCGGTTCGATCGCTGCCTCGGGCGCTCGCTTCCGGCAGGAGATGACCAGCCTTCGGTGGGGGTGTCGCTAGGGTTTTGGGGTGGTCGACGACAGCGGTGGTGTGGGGGCTGTGCAGCGGGAGTTCGCCGTTCGGGGGACTGCGGAGGTGTATGCGTTCCTGGGCGGGATCGTGGACGAGATGGTGCGGGCGTTCGGGGTTTCGGAGGGGGAGGCGTTTCTCCGGGTCGATCGGCATATGCGGCCGTACCGCTGGGACTTCACAGAGGACGGCGATCGGCGGTTCCTCTTCGAATACTCCGAGGAACACTGGGCCGGCGAGATCTACCTGGAGTCGGATCCGTGGCGGCAGCGGTCGGGAGACGATCACAGCCAATCGCGGCCACGGCCGTTGCCCGAGGCCGGGGATCCGGAGTTCGGGGGTTTGGCGCTGGGGGACCATCTCGCGCCTGTCGAGATGTTCGTGACGTGGGACGGCGAGCTCGACGACTTCGTGTCCATCGTGGCCGGGGCGCGGCAGAGCACGGGTGGGCATGCCGCGCGGATCGAGAACGAGCGCGTGGAGATCTCGATCATCGGTGAGCTGTACGACGCCGGCTCCGACCGGGGATATGTGTCGATGACGTGCCGACCGAAACACGGCACGTCCTGGGCGGAACTGTCGGAGGACTTGCGCACGATCGTCTACCGACTGCACACCGCTGGGTTGGAGTATTCGCGGGCAACCGTGGCCGATGGTGGTGAGCCGTTCAGGATTCTCCGACGGGATCGACCAACGTTCCATATGTTGCGGAGGGCGTGAGATCGGGTTCGCCCGTCGGGTCGCCGAACTCGACGCTCATCCGGGTCGCGCCTGCCTCCTGTAGGCGCCAGGCCATGCGACGTACGTCCCGCAGGACCTCCTGCCACGAGACCCCTGTGCGCGGTGTGCAGGTCACCGACCACATCGGGATCGCCTCGGGGTCGTCGGGTGCCGGTTCCGGCAGGCGGGTGATCCGCACGTCGATGGCTTCGAGTTCGATCGCATCGGATGCGGATGAGGCGGACGTTGCCGGTTCGAGCGCAACGGGGCGCGCACGCAGGAGGGTTGCCGTGAGGACGTCCGCGTCCACCGCCCATGCGACCAGGCACACCAGCGCCGTCCCCCAGTCGCCGATCGCCTCGCGGACCGGTTGCGGATCGATGGGGTCGGCCGCCGCCTCGGGGGCGAACTCGGCTCGCTCGATCACCTCAGCGAGCCGATCGCGGTCCTCCCACCCCTCGGCGATCGCCGTGGCCCACTCGTAGGCGCTTGCTCGGTCGAGGAAGCGGGCGGCGTGCTCCAGTGGCATTCCGGCCACGGCGTCGAGCAGCGTGCACTCGACCCATCGGAGCGCGTCACCGGGGTACCAGCGGTGGCTGTCGACCAGCTCTCGCACCACTTCCGTAAGCGCCCGGCACACCTCGTCGTCGCCGGTCACCGTGGGCCCCTGCCCGACCGGCACCTGCCCACCGGGCACCAGACCGGCGTCGATCAGCGAGGCCGCGACGCGCACCGCCATCGCGTCCTCCACCGCCCAGCAATACTCGATGTACGACGCTCGTCCGACCGGTGCCGCGTATGGGGCCGGCACCACATGCACTCGCACCTCGTCGCCTTCGGGGACGAAGCCGATCGTCTCCAACCACGTACGAGCGCCCGGTTCGCGTATCCATCCGGGATCCAGATGCGAGAGGTCGATCCCCGGCACGGCATCGCCCGGGCCGACGGCGACGAGCACCATCGTGTACGGCTCGGCCTGAGCGAGACGCTCGACGACCTCCTCCACCGGAAGTTCGTATCGTTCCGCGAGCGTTTCGAGCACGTCGCAACCATCGAGCCGCGCGGCGGACGCGGCCACCAGGACGATGTCGCCCGCCGTACGCGTATTGCGCCCGCGCGATGGCACCGCACGAAACCGACCGGGGTCCTCCACCATCGACCCGTCCGACACACCGGCCCCCACAAGATCGCCAGACATGCCGCGAGAGTATCCAGCAGCTCGAAACACCGGGACACCGAGGGAGATCGCCCGCAGTAGCAGTAGTTGAGTTGTGGTTTTGGCTGTGGCTTCGGCTTTCGCTTTGGTTGGGGCGGTCGGCGGAGATGCCTCTTCTCGGAGACCCGAAGCTCCGGACAAGGCGGACGTGTTGCTCGGCGAAACCCGACCGGCAGCAGCGGGGAAGCAGAGCGCTCGGGTCGAGTCTGTGGGGGTGCCTTCCCGGGTGGGTCGGTCTGTTCCGGCGAGCGCTGCGCTTTGGGTTGAGGGTGGCCGGTTCGGGGCCGGCCAGAGTCGGTGATGGGCCGCCAACGCGCGGGGCTCCAAGACCCGAAGCCCGCGACGAGACGAGCGCGTTGCTCACCGAAAACCGGCCGGCAGCGGCGGGGAGGGGGGTGAAGGGACGGGTTGTGTCGGCCGGGGCGCCTTCCCGGGTGGGTCGGGCCTTCCCGGCGAGCGTTGCGCCTTGGGTTGCGAGT
>NZ_JBHTVA010000045.1:0-70958 GCF_042793325.1 Embleya sp. NPDC056575 | reverse complement strand
GTGGCTGGTGCGGGGCCGGCCAGAGTCGATGGTGGGCCGCCGCCAGCGCGCGGGGCTCCAAGACTGCGGTCTCTCGGCGAAACGGGCGCGTTGCTCACCGAAAACCGGCCGGCAGCGGCGGGGAGGGGGGTGAAGGGACGGGTTGTGTCGGCCGGGGCGCCTTCCCGGGTGGGTCGGGCCTTCCCGGCGAGCGTTGCGCCTTGGGTTGCGAGTGGCTGGTGCGGGGCCGGCCAGAGTCGATGGTGGGCCGCCGCCAGCGCGCGGGGCTCCAAGACTGCGGTCTCTCGGCGAAACGGGCGCGTTGCTCGGCGAAAACCGACCGGCAGCGGCGGGGAGGGTGAGGAGTCGGGTCGGGTCCGCCGGGGCGCCTTCCCGAGTGGGTCGGGCGTTCCCGGCGAGCGTTGCGCCTTGGGTTGCGAGTGGCTGGTGCGGGGCCGGCCAGAGTCGGTGATGGGCCGCCGCCAGCGCGCCGGGCTCCAAGACCCGAAGCTCCCGGCGAGACGGACGCGTTGCTCGGCGAAAACCGACCGGCAGCGGCGGGGAGGGTGAGGGGTCGGGTCGAGTCCGCCGGGGCGCCTTCCCGGGTGGGTCGGGCGTTCCCGGCGAGCGTTGCGCTCGTGGTTGCGGATGGCTGGTGCGGGGCGGGCCAGAGTCGGTGATGGGCCGCCGCCGGCGTGCGGGGCTCCGAGACCCGAAGCCCCCGACGAGACGGGCGCGTTGCTCGGCGAAGACCAGTTGGCAGCGACGGGGAGCGGCGGCCCGGTCGAGCTGGCGAGGAGCCTTTCCGAGGGGGTTTGGCAGGGCATTTGAGGTGCGATGCGCGTGTGGGGGGCGAGAATTCGCAGAACCGGACCACGTAGGGTGCCGTGGCCTTGGCGGGAAAGGAAACCGCAGGTCAGCGTAAAGAGGGAGCGTTTGAGGTGCCTCGGGATCCGGTTTCGGCCACCGCTAGGCACTTTCGGTCTCGTCAACGGCCTCTGTTGGGTCGCAGCGCCCGGAGTCGGCTGCGGTCGGGCGGTTTGGTCTTCAAGGCGGCGTTGAGGGGGTCGGAGCGCACGAAACCGGCACTCGACGCCCGACTTTCCACCCCGACCCCACAAAACCGCAGGTCACCGGAGGTCGAAGCCCACAACCATCCATCGCGATCCGGTTTCGAACCCCAACTCCACTCCTGACGCCCTTGAAATGCCCTGCCCGACCCACTCGGGAAGGCTCGCCGGCGGACCTAACCGGGTCGCCCTCCCGCTCCCCCGCTGCCAGCTGGTTTTCGCCGAGCAACCCGCCCGTCTCGTCGGGGGCTTCGGGTCTCGGAGCCCCGCACGCTGGCGGCGGCCCACCACCGACTCTGACCCGTCCCGCACCGGCCACCCGCAACCACAAGCGCAACGCCCGCCGGGAACGCCCGACCCACCCGGGAAGGCATCCCGGCGGACCCGACCCGACCCTTCACCCCCTCCCCGCCGCTGCCGGTCGGTTTTCGCCGTGTAACGCGAGGGGCCGGGAAGGGGAGTTGAAGGCTTGGGCCATTGCTTCAAGCTCGTGGTGTGGGCTCCTCGACGGAGTCCGTCCGCGCTGAGTGTGGACTGCACAACTGGCCTGCGGGAAGCGCGGATTGTGGGGCGGCGAATGGGCTGTTGCACATGATTGCGAGCTCCGGCGCGGGATTTCGGGGGTCCGCGTCGGGCGACCAACCTTCTGTAACACCTGCGGCCGGGGACCGGCCCGTGGGGTGTCACCAGGGCAAACGTGGTGTTGGGGTGGGGTCGAAGAGGGCTGTGTCGGGGCTCGCTGTTCTCTTTGGTGACCATGTCACCGGTCTGTGACAGCGCCGTCGTGGGTCGACGACTCCCGTATCGCCCGGCCGTTCGGCCTCGCAATAGTGATCGAGCAAGCACCGCGGGGCCTCGCCGGCCCCGGGCTTCGATCAACGGACACCAAGGGGACGTTCACATGTTCGGGAACCGCAGCAGGGCCTTCCTCCTCTCCGCCGCCGTCGTCGGCGGCGCGATGATGATGACGGCGTGCCAGGGCACCGACTCGGGCAACGCCGCGCAGGGCAACCCGCCCGCAGCCGCTCCGGCGGGCCAGTCCGTCACCCAGCAGTCGTCCGGCGCCGCGACCACCGGCGGCAACCAGGCCGGCGCGAACACCACCGGAACCGGCTCCACCGGCTCCACCGGCTCCGGCACGACCGGCTCCGGCTCCGTCGTCAAGGACTCCGGGAAGACCGTCACGCCGAACAAGGCCACCGGCAACTCCGGCGGCGGCCCCGCCAAGTGCCGCACCGACGACCTCAGTTTCCTCGCCGACGACGTCACCATCGACGGCGACGGCAACCGCACCGTCGCCGTCACCCTCAACAACCTCGCCGGCGACTGCTCCATGTACGGCTTCGCCGGCGTCGACCTCAAGACCACCGCCGGACCGATCTCCGCCAAGCGCACCAGCGAACCCGTCTTCCCCATCACCCTCAAGCGCGACACCTCGATCTCCTTCGGCATCCACTACCCGAGCAACGACTCCGGCGGCTCCGGCGTCCGCATCACCGGCCTGCTCGTCACCCCGCCCGGAGAGACCAAGGCCGCCGACATCCCCTGGCCCGGCGCCGCCACCCTCCCCGTCACCGACGGCACCGGCTCCGCCGTCACCGTCGGCCCCATGGGCAGCGCCGGCCAAGGCGGCTGACGCACACCCGGCCCACACCGGCCCACGCCCGCCCCACCGTCACAGGTAGACCGGATGCAACCGGCCCGAGCGCGCCACGTTCAGGCGTGCGTCGTGGCCGGTGCGGGCGAAGGCGGAGACCAGGCGGCCGTCGACGGCGCCCAGGGCGAGGTCGTGACGTCGGCCCGACCCGTTCGGGGTGGCGGGTGCGCGCGGGGCGGGCACGTACTCCTGGACCAGCCAGCCGGATGCGCGGGCGTGCTCCACGGCGCCGGCCCACGCGGCGTCCGGGGATTCCCGGCCGATGACGACCCCGCGACCTCGGGTGTCGAGCGGGTGCTTGAGGACGTATCGTTCCCGGTCACGGCCCACGGCGCGCAGAACGGCGCCGTCGCACAGCGCGATGTTGCGTGACCAAGGGATGGCCGGCCGCACGCGTCGGTGGTCGGCCGCGCCGAACAGGCCGGCGAACTGCGGGTCCGACAACACGGCCAGGCAGAGCTTGTTGTCCCCGAGGAATCGGCCGCGCAGCCCGTTCTGGACGAACAGGCTCCGCTTCCGCACCGCCCGCAGGTACGGCAGCGCGTCGGCGCCCATCCGCAGCAGGTCCCGCGTCGAGATCTTCGCGTAGGCGTGCGCGACCGGCTCCCCGTCCACGACGGTGGTACCACCGGGGTCGGTACGCAGCTCGCGCGGATCGGCGTGCACCACGCGGATCCCGATCGCCATCAGACCGGCCTCGTAGTCGTTTATCTCGTTGCGATTGGCCCCCCGCGGACACAGCAGGGCGACCGAGCGCGGTCGGACCCCGGTGTGCCGCAGCGCCAGATCGGCCAGCCAACTTCCGGTCCAGGTGGGCACGTCGGCAGGCAGCGGCGCGGGCAGCGCGACCCCGTGCCGGGTCAGCAGCACCCGCCAGGCGGCCCGGCCCCGGCCCGCAGCGGTGAGGCCGGCGGGACAGTTCGCGTTGGTCTCCAGTACCCGCAACCCTCCGTCGGGATGGGGCAGCAGGTCCAGCCGCATCAGATGTACGCGGTGATCGCGCGCCGCGGCGACCTCCTCGCGCAGCGGCTCCGGCACGGTGAGCACACGGCGCAGTCGCGGATCGTGGTCGTACGCGCTCAGGATCGTCTCGATCAGCCGGTGGTACGCGGCGAGGAAGGCGTCCAGTTCCGGTCGCAGTCCCGGCCGCAGGCACAGCGGCGGCCCCAGCGGGCGCGGCCGTTGGGCGAGCCCGTCCCGCAGGACCAGGGAACGGGTCAGCTCCCGGCCCTGCGGCGTATGCGCCAGCCGAGCCGTATGTCGCGCGAAGGACTCGTCGAGACCCGGCCAGACATGGGATCCGGGCCCCGCGGGTGGACGGCGCGGGGAATGACGCGTTGTCGCGGGCACGATGCCGGTCCTCCTGACCTTCGTGACCGACCGGCCCGGACGGGCGGCCGGCCCACGCCGCCGTTCACGCGCACAGCAGACCGCACAACAAATCCGCGTAGGCGTGCGTGATCCCGTGCGGCGAGCGGTCGTACTCGGTTCCTTCGATCGATCGCCACCGCGAGATGCTCGGATTCACCTCGATGATCACGGGACCGTCGGGCCCCTCCAGCAGATCCACCGACGCGATGTCGAGCCCGAGCGTCGCGGTCGCGCGCAGCGCCAGTTTCTCGACCCGGGGCGGGAGTTCGGCCGCGGCCCAGCCGTGCGGGTAGAGCGGGTGGTGGGTGTTGCCGTCGGGTGCGGTGTTCACGTGGCAGTAGCACGCCACGACCTGCGACCCGATGACCACGATCCGCAGGTCGCGCCCGGGGTTGGTGACGAAGCGCTGCACACACAGTGCCCGGTGGCGTTCCAACAGATGCCACACCAGGATTCCCGGGCGGGTACCGAGCCCTCCGGCGTGCGGACTGTCGCCGCCCGCCGCCCGCAGGCGCACGACGTCGACCGACGCGTGCCCATAGGGCGGCTTGACCACCACGTCCCGCCACTCGGCGAGACAGGCGTCCACGTCTTCGGGGGTACGCGCCACCCGCGTGGCCGGCACCGGCAGCCCGGCCGAGGCCAGTGCCGCGATCTGGCGCACCTTGTTGTCGTAGGCGCCCAGGCTGCCCGCGGGGTTGACCAGGCGAGCGCCGGCGTCGGCCAGGAGCCCGAGCCAGGCGAGTTCGTCGGCCAGATGACCCGTCGGATGGCGGGTGAGCACCCGGGAACACACCACCGCGAGCCGGGGTACCTCGAACCGCCCGTCCTCGCGCAGTACACCCGCCGGCAGACAACTCGGGGTCAGGCCGGCCCAGTCGACCGCCTCGACCCGCAGCCCGCGTTCGCTCAGTTCGGCGCCGAGCGCCGCCGTCTCCCCGGACGTGCCGGTGCGCTCGGTCCGGTCGGGCCGATCGAGGATCCACACATCCGCCACCACGTCGGTACCGCCTGTCACCACGGGCCTCCCGGTTCGACAGTATCCACTCGTCGAACCCGGCAAACCGGACACCAATGCGCGACATCACCGGCCGTCGGCCGCCCCACACCGACCCGCGGACCGTGCGGAGCACGCGCGGCACACCGGCAAGGCCCATGCCGGACTCACGCGGGGCCGACCACCGCACCCGGCCACCACACCCGTCCACCGCACCGCCCCGCGCACCCACCCGCCAACAAACCCGAAGGCTCACCCGCGCCGTAACAGGCGGCACTTTCCGGCCACTTCTGGTTTGCTGGGATCAATCGTTTTCAGTCACAAGCCGGAAAGGGCTTGGTTCCGCGTGGAGTTGTTCGCGATTCTCTTCGTCTCCGTGGCCGGCGGGGGCGTTCTCGTCCGCGCGGGCACGGTCGCCCGGATGTACGAACTCGCGGCATGGCGGCGCTGGTTGCCGTTGAGCCTCGCGCTGCTCGGGATCGCCATGGGCCTGATGCGGGCCGAGGACGTGGTGCCGGTCGCCGGGTTGATCGCCCTGCCGTGCTACGTGGCCTCGGTGCTGTTCGCCCAGGCCGGGATCCAACACGCCGTGGACGAGGAGGCGGCCCGGCGCCGCCGAAGCGACGTCATGATCCCGGCCCCGGACCCAGACCGAACACCCGCCAGCGCTTGGGGGTGACCACGCCCAGGCTGGTGCCCTCCCGGGACAGCGGGCGCTGCTGTTGCGCCAGCCCCGCCTCGCCCAGGATGTGCCGCATCGCGAATTCCCAGCGCTCCTGCGCCCATTCGTCCTCGCGCATGGCGACCTCGCCCCACACGATGACGTGCGCGATGTCGCCGTCGCGCGCCATCGACAGGCACACCCGCGGATCGTGTTCCAGGTTCGCCTTCTTGGTGCGACCGGTGAGGCTGAGGTAGAGGTACTCGTCGTCGTACGCCAGCATCACCGGGGTCACGTGCGGCTCCCCCGTCGGGGTCACCGTGCCCACGTGCACCCAGTGCTCCGGGTCGCCGAGCATCGCGTCCAGGGCCGTCTTCAGTTCGGGGTCGATCACGGAGGATCCGCCTTTCGCAGCACAGGGGCCTCACCGCCACCGTACTGCGCCTCCCACCCCACCGGTCACGGGATTACCGTCCCAACGGTGTTCGGAAACCGTCTAGAAGTCGTCCGGATACGGTGCGGACACCACCTCGGCCACGCTCGGCGCCGGCGTCCTGTACCCCGGCAGCAGCTCGGTCAGCAGCGCCCGCACCGCCTTGGTGTCGTTGACCGCCGCCGCCTCGTACAGCTCCGGCAGCCGGACCACCGCGTCCAGGGCCTGGCCCGGCGGCACCGTCGCCTGGATCCGCCGATGCTCGGTGGGCAGTCGTTCCTCGCCGGCGGCGAACAGCGCCTCGTTGAGCTTCTCGCCGGGCCGCAGACCGGTGAACCGGATCGGCACGTCGGGCAGGTTCACCTGTTCGGCGAACTTGTGCACCAGGTCCACGATCCGTACCGGCTCGCCCATGTCGAGGACGAAGATCTCCCCGCCCTGGGCCATCCGACCCGCCTCCAGGACCAGCCCGACGGCCTCTTCGATGGTCATGAAGAACCGGGTGACGTCGGGATGCGTGACGGTGACCGGGCCGCCGGCGCGCAACTGCTCGGCCAGTACGGACAGCAGCGAGCCGCGGCTGCCCAGCACGTTGCCGAACCGCACACCCGCGAACACCCCGGGCGCCTGCGTGTTCGCCTGCACGATCAGCTCGGCCAGCCGCTTGGTGGCACCGAGCACCGAGACCGGATCCGCCGCCTTGTCGGTGGAGATCAGCACGAAGCGCTCGACCCCGATGTCCAGGGCCGCCCGGACCAGGTTCTCCGTACCCAGCACATTGGACTTCACCGCCTCGCACGGATGCCGCTCCAACAGCGGCAGGTGCTTGTGCGCGGCGGCGTGGAAGACCACCTCCGGCTTGAGTTCACGGAAGAGCTGCTCGATCCGCGGCCGATCCCGGATGTCCGCGATGACCAACGACTCGTCGTCGAGCAACGCCTCGCCCCACACGTCGAGTTGCAACCGGTGGAGGTTGGACTCGTCGTGGTCGAGCATGTACATCCGGCTCGGTCCGAAGCCGTACACCTGCCGGCACAGCTCGCTGCCGATCGAGCCGCCGGCGCCGGTGATCAGCACCCGGCGCCCCGCGATCACCTCGCGCACCGACGCCGAGACCACGTGCAGTTCCTGCCGACCGATCAGCCGGTTGACGTCGAGCATGCGCATGTCGCTGCCGACCACGTCGCGCCGCAACGCGACCAGGAAGGACGGCAGATACCGCACGGCGGCGCCGATCGCGGCCGCGCCGGCGGCGACCTTGCGGAACTCCTCGTGCGGAAGGCCCGGGATGGCCAGGACGACCACCTCGATGCCATGCTCCAATGCCACGTCGGTCAGGGCGTCGAGACCGCCCAGGACCGGAAGCAGATGTTGTGGATTGTCCGCGTCGGCGACCCGGACCCCGTCCTTTTCGGGATCGTCGTCGAGAAATCCGATCGGACGCAACCCGAAATCGGGCGTCCGCAACAAATCCCTCGCCAACGCGCTGCCCGCCGACCCGGCCCCCACGACCAGGGTCCGCAGACCCGCTCCGAACATGTCCGTCGCTGCCGAACTCCGACCCATCAAGCCCCCCCTCGGTCAGGAGCAGCGTGATCGGCCTCGGATCGTGCACCGAACACACGCGGCACCGACACGCCGGTGCAGCCAGGCGTCCCGCCTCGTCGCACCACGCCCACCCCGGCGGTCGTACGCAACTGCCCCTATTGCCCCCACAACCCCGACGGCCCCACGATCACGGCGTCACTTGCGGCCCAGGCGCATCGGGTGGACCAACAGCCGCGCGGGCAACCACCGGCACTCGGGATTCAGCGTACGGCCCGCCTCGGGCCGCCGTCGCGGTTTTGCCCAAACGCCCGAGAGTTTGGTGTTTGCCGTTTGCGCGAGGGAACGCCGCCCGCCTCCGCCACGTCTCCTTCCGTTCCCCGGGCACGAAATCCGGGCCCCACCCTTTCCGTTCCCCGAGCACGAAAATCGGCCCCACCCGCGACACACGCGGATGGGGCCGATCCCGAGTCCTACCGACCGATCAATCCACCACCGGCGGAGCCGCGGTGCGGTCGCCCACCCACGTCTCCTCCTCCTCGCGCAGGTAGTCGGCGCGCTGCCGCCGGTTGCGCTGGTCGCGCTCCCCGCCGCCCGCGCCCGCGCCGGCCCGCCCGGCCAGACCGGTGCCGCCGGAGGAGAACTGGCCCGCCCCGCTCGCGGTGCGCGGAGTGCCGCCGACCACGCCACCGCTCTGCCCGGTGAACCGGCGTCCACCCGCTCCCCCGGGCTTGCCGCCGAAACGACCGCCGGACGGATGCTCGCCGCCACCGCCGCCGCCCGGACCGCGCCCGAAGGGCCGACCGCCGGTGACCGGCTCGGTCGACGACTGGGCGTTGGGATTGCGCCCGTTTCCGGGAAGCGGGTTCGAGGTCAACTGGGCCTTGGTGACCCCCGTCTTGCCGCCGGGCGGAATGCCGACCTTGCCGCCGCCCAGCGCCGGCGGGAAGCCGCCGGGCAGACCACCGGGCGGATTCTGCTGGAAGGGACCGCTGCCACCGGGACCGGGCAGACCGGGACCCGTCGGGCCGGGGGGACCGTCCAACACCGGTGTGGACCCGTTCTGGAACGGACCGGTGCCCTGGAGATCGGTACCGACCGGCGGCACGTAGCCACCGGGACCCCCGACGCCCCCGGACCCCGAACCGCCCGAACCCGAGCCGTCGGAGCCGGAGTACACCACACCGCCGTCCCCGTTGGGCCCGTGCCCGGGGATCAGCGTCCCGCCGTCACGGCCCGTCGTGGTCCGCACCGTCGAGTTGTTTCCCGTCCGCCGAGGGCCGCCGGTCGTATCGCGGCCCCCGTTGTGCGTCACCTGCGGCAGCGCGGGCAGCGGCGGGAATTCCACCGCCGGTGCCTTGGCCAGCGTCTCGGTGGTCACCGTGTAGGTGCTGCCCAGGCTCTCCATCCGCCGGATGGCCTCCTGGCGCGCCTTCTCCAACTCGGTCTTGGCCGACTCGACCAGGACCTTCTTGTCGGGGCTGTCGCCGGGTTGGCACAGCAGCTTCCTGTCACCGTTGCTGTCCACGATGACCTTGGCGTTCGCCGGCACCTCCGGCATGGTCAGCAGCGCGAAGCTCAACTCGCTGCCCGCGTGGTCCATCGCGGTGCCGACCGCGCCCGAGTGCTCGGCGAACTTGCGCGTCGCGACCATGACCTTGCCGGCCCAGTCGCGGAAGCCGTCGGCCGACTTGCCCTTCCACTCCAGTCGGCTGATCCGCGTCTCCAACGCCGTCGTCAGCGTCTCCAGCGTCTCCTTGGCATCGAGCAACGCCTTTCCCGACGCCGTCAGTTCGGCGGGTCGCGCGCCGTCGATCATGCTCTTCAGCGCCTCGTGCGAAAACTCGTCGAACTTGGTGGGACCGTCTCCCCACCCACCGCCACCGCCCGCGTCCGCAACCATCTCGTCACCCCGTCCCCGTAGTTCCCGTCACATCGGATCGGACCCCACTCAGGGGGTCTTCGCCGGCGGCGCGGGAGCCGGCGCGTTGTTCGCGTAGTCCTGTTGCAGAGCCTTGTACTTGGCGGTGAACTCCGCCTCGTTGCCCTCGTACGTGCCCCGCACGTACTGGACGGTCATCTGCATCGCCTCGATCTGGCGCTTGAGCTGCGTCGACAGGTCGATCAGCTCCGAGCGCACGTCGACGTAGGCCGACCACAGCCGGATCGCCTCGCCGAAGTTGCCCGAGGCGTCCAACTCGACGCGGTTGTCCACCAGCTTGTGCGGTGCCGCGGTGGATGCGTCCAGGTCGTCCAGCGCGCGCTGGACGTCCTTTTGGAACTGCACCATCGATTCCAGACCGACGGACAGCGCCCGCATGTCCGACGACGAGACCCCCACGGGCCCGCCGTCACCGGTATCCGCAATGAGCACCATCTGCCACACTCCCCCGTGCGTGGAGCCGACACCTCACCCCGTCACCACGCAGCTAGTTACCAACACACCGCGCGTGCCCCGCGTCCGAGGCGGCGCATCGCGGCGCACCCGTATCAGTAGTCCCCAGACTACCCAGCCGATATGACCGATGGGTACGGGGTAAACCCTCGCTTCGGACGGTAACCGGGTATCGATTCGGTGAACCACGAACGCGCGGAATACCCGACATATCCCATCGCCGGGTCTCCCGCTACGAACTATTCGGCCTCTTCGGCCAGTTCCAGCCAGCGCATCTCCAACTCGTCCCGCTCGTCCCGGATCGCGCGCAGTTCGGCGTCGAGCGCGGAGACCTTGTCGAAGTCGGTGGCGTGCTCGGCCAGGCCGTCGTGCACCTTCTTCTCCCGGTCGGCCAGCTTGGTCAACTGCCGCTCGACCCGCTGGAGTTCCTTCTTCGCCGCCCGGGTGTCCCCGCCGCTGCGGCGGACCGGCGCGGCGGCGGTGGCACCCGCCTCGACGACGGCGTGCCGGCGCTGGAGGTATTCCTCGATGCCGCCCGGCAACATCCGCAACGTGCGGTCGCCGAGCAGCGCGAGCACCGTGTCGGTGGTGCGCTCGACGAAGTAGCGGTCGTGGCTGACGATCACCAGCGAGCCCGGCCAGCCGTCGAGCAGGTCCTCCAACTGGGTCAGCGTCTCGATGTCGAGGTCGTTGGTCGGCTCGTCCATGAACAGCACGTTCGGCTCGTCCATCAGCAGCCGCAGCAGCTGCAACCGGCGCCGCTCGCCGCCGGACAGGTCGGAAACGGGCGTCCACTGCTTCTCGCCGGTGAAGCCGAACTGCTCGCACAGCTGACCGGCGGTCAGCTCCTTGCCCTTGCCGATCTCGACCCGCTCGCGCACCTGGGAGACCGCCTCCAACACGCGCAGCGTGCCCGGCAGTTCGACGACCTCCTGGGAGAGGTAGGCGAGCTTGACGGTGCGCCCGACCACGATCTTGCCCGCGGCGGGTTGGCGGTCCTCGTAGGCCGCGTCCTTGAGCGCGCGCAGCAGCGAGGTCTTGCCCGCGCCGTTGACCCCGACCAGGCCGATCCGGTCGCCCGGGCCCAGGTTCCAGGTCAGGTGCTCCAGGAGGGTCTTGGGGCCCGCCTCGATCCGTACGTCGAGCAGTTCGAACACGGTCTTGCCCAGGCGCGCGTTGGCGAAGCCGCGCAGCGCGAGGGTGTCGCGCGGCGGCGGCTCGTCGGCGATCAGCTCGTTCGCCGCCTCGATCCGGAACTTGGGCTTGGAGGTGCGCGCGGGGGCACCGCGGCGCAGCCAGGCCAGCTCCTTGCGGACCAGGTTCTGCCGCTTGGTCTCCTCGGTGCTCGCGATCCGCGCGCGCTCGGCGCGGGCCAGGACGTACGCCGAGTAGCCGCCCTCGTAGTCGTGCACCTTGCCGCCCTGCACGTCCCACGTACGGGTGCAGACCTCGTCCAGGAACCAGCGGTCGTGGGTGACCACGACGAGCGCGGAGCGCCGGGTCTTGAGGTGTCCGGCCAGCCAGGCGATGCCCTCGACGTCGAGGTGGTTGGTCGGCTCGTCGAGGATGATCAAGTCGTGCTCTTCGATCAGCAGCTTGGCCAGCGCGATCCGGCGCCGCTCGCCGCCGGACAGCGGGCCGATCACCGAGTCGATGCCGCTCTCGAAGCCGGGCATGGACAACCCGCCGAACAGCCCGGTCAGCACGTCGCGGATGCGCGCGTCGCCCGCCCACTCGTGCTCGGGCCGGTCGCCGACGATCTCGCGCCGTACGGTGGCCGTCGGGTCGAGGTCGTCCTGCTGGCTGAGGATGCCCAGGCTCAGTCCGCCCACGTGGGTGACCCGGCCCGAATCGACCGGTTCCCGCTGGGCCATCACCCGGATCAGCGTGGTCTTGCCGTCACCGTTGCGACCCACGACCCCGATCCGGTCGCCCTCGGCCACGCCGAGTGACACTTCGTCGAGCAGGGTGCGCATGACGTACGCCTTGCCGACTGACTCAAGATTGACCAGGTTCGCCATCAGACCGAACCGCCATACCGCAACGCTCGCATTCGACCAAGCCTAACGGTCTCCACTACACCGTGTTCTCGCGCTCCACCGGAACGACCCGGCGCGGCAGCACCCGCGCCCCGGGCACCGCGCCGAACGCGACCCGCGCGGCCCGGCAGGTGCCCGATCCGGTCAGCCGCTCGGCCACTCGCCGGCCCGTCTCCCGGTCCGGCGCCAGGAACGCGCAGGTGGGTCCGGAGCCGGAGACCAGCGAACCGACGGCGCCCGCGGCCATCCCCGCCGCGAGCGTCGCGGCCAGCGCGGGCCGCAGCGACAGTGCGGCCGGTTGCAGATCGTTGACCAGGTTCGCGCCCAACGCGCGCGCGTCGCCCGCCCGCAGCGCGGCGATCAGCTCGGCCCGCGGCTCCGGCGGCCCGACCGGCTCGCCGGCCACCTCGCGCAGCCGGTCGCACTCGCCGTAGACGGCGGGCGTGGACAGCCCGCCGTCGGCGAGCGCGAAGACCCAGTGGAAGCGCGCCGTGGTCGGCACCGACGCCAGCCGCTCGCCCCGCCCGGTGCCGATCGCGGTCCCGCCGAGGTCGGAGAACGGTACGTCGCTGCCCAGCTCCGCGCCGAGCCGGCGCAACATCGGGCGCGGGGTGTCGCCGCGCCACAGCGTGTCGCACGCGAGCAGCGTGGCCGCGGCGTCCGCGCTGCCGCCGGCCATGCCGCCCGCGACCGGGATGCCCTTGCGGATGTGGATGCCCACGTTCGGCTCGCGGCCGAGCCGGTCGGCGAGCAGGATCGCCGCGCGCGCGGCCAGGTTGTTGTGGTCCAGCGGGACGTCGCCGACGCCCTCGCCCTCACACGTCACCGTGAGCCGGTCCGCCGGCGTGACGGTGACCTCGTCGTACAGCGACACGGCGTGGAAGACGCTGACCAGCTCGTGGAAGCCGTCGGGCCGCACGCCACCGACCGCGAGCTGCAGATTGACCTTCGCGGGAACGCTGACGGTGACGGAAGACACGGCTGGTGGAACTCCTTCGTGGCCCTGTCGGGCCTCTTCGGACACGGGCCGTGCGAACTCCCCGGCACTGTCGCCGATGGTATCGACGGCGGCACCGGGTCCTCAGTCGCGGGGCTCGTTCGGGGCACCTGCGGGGCGGTTGTCGGGCCGGCTGTCGGGCCGGTGCTCGGCGATCCGGGCGAACTCCGCCACCCCCAGCGCCTCGCCGCGCGTGCGCGGATCGATCCCGGCCGCGCGCAGCGCCTCCTCGGCCCCGGCCGCCGAGCCGGCCCAGCCCGCCAGCGCCGCCCGCAGCGTCTTGCGCCGCTGCGCGAAGGCCGCGTCCACCACCGCGAACACCTCCGCGCGGGTCGCGGTGGTCGGCGGCGGATCGCGGCGGACGAACGACACCAGGCCGGAGTCGACGTTGGGCGCGGGCCAGAACACGTTGCGCCCGATCGCGCCCGCGCGTTTGACGTCCGCGTACCAGGCGGCCTTGACCGACGGCACCCCGTACACCTTGCCGCCGGGCGTGGCCGCGAGCCGGTCGGCCACCTCCGACTGCACCATCACCAGGAGTCGATCGAGCGAGGGGAACGTCTGGAGCATGTGCAGCAGCACCGGCACCGAGACGTTGTAGGGCAGGTTCGCCACCAGCGCGGTGGGCGCCGGGCCGGGCAGCTCGGCGACCGTCATGGCGTCGGCGTGCACCAGCGCGAAGTCGGCCGCCCGCTCCGGCATCCGGGCCGCGATCGTGGTCGGCAGGTGCCGGGCCAGGACCGGGTCGATCTCGATCGCGACCACCCGCGCGGCGCTCTCGAGCAGGGCCAGGGTCAACGAGCCGAGGCCGGGGCCGATCTCGACGACCACGTCGTCGGGCCGCACCCCGGCGGTGCGCACGATGCGGCGCACCGTGTTGGCGTCGATCACGAAGTTCTGGCCGAGCTGCTTGGTCGGGCGCACACCCAGGGCCTCGGCGAGCGCACGGATGTCCGCGGCACCGAGGAGTCCCGGTCCCGCGGGAAGATCACTCACGAGAAGAGCCTACTGCCGCACAGCGGCCACGGACTCGCCCCGCGCTGGACATACATGAGCTTTGCCCGATATGTCTGCTCGGACGCGGGTGCCTGACTGGCCACCCCGGTGCCGCCCATCGACTGCCAGGTCTGCGCGTCGAACTGGTAGAGCCCGTGATAGGTCCCCGACCCGTCCACCACGTTCGCCCGGCCGCCCGACTCGCACTGCGCGAGCGCGTTCCAGTTGAGCTGGTCGGCCCCGGCCACCGAGTTCGGCATCTCCTTGGTGCCGACCTTGACGATCTGGGTGACCGGCTCCTTGATCACCTTCTCCGAGACCTTGCGCGGCTCCTGCTTGACGCCGTTGATCGTCTCGTAGGAGTAGGTGATCTGCTTCAGCCCGACCACGCCCTTGGTGGCGACCTCCTCGGTGCCCTTGAACTGGGTCGGGTCGTCCTGCTTGACCGTCTTGAACGGAAGCTTCTCGTCCTTGGTGACCGTGCTGCCGGTGACCCGCAGGATCGAGATGGTCTGCCCCTGCTGCGGGTACGCGTCGGTCGGCACGTCCATCCGGTCCTGCGGCCCTATCGCGATGCCCGCCTGGTCCAGGGCGGCCTGCACGGTGGCCGCGTTGGTCCGCAGCGGGATGGTCCTGCCGTCGACCAGGAAGGTGATCGCGCGTTCGGTGCGCACGTCCAGGTTGAGCCCCTGCCGGCCGATCGGCAGATCGCGCGAGACGGACAGGTAGGCGCCGTCGGCCCGCACCCCGACCTGCTCCAGCGCCTCGGACACCGACTTCGCGGTCACCCAGATCTGCTGCGGCCGGCCGTCGACGGTCAGGGTCAGCAGGCGGCCGTAGCGCACCGCGATGCGGTCGCCGTCCTCGATGCCCGCCTTGCGGCCGGGCGCGACGATGTCGTGCTCGCCGACCTTGACGTCCTGGCGGTCGAGCAGCCCGGAGACGTCGGAGGCGAACGTGTGCACGGTGCGCTCCTCGCCGTCGACGACGAGCTTGACCGTCTTGTCGTAGGCGACGAAGGCGGTGGTGCCGCCGACCAGGACGGCGACCACCAGGGCCTGCGGGACGAGCGAGCGCAGGGACGGGCCGGGGCGGCTGCCGCCCCTCCCCGCCCGGGCGGAGGTACGCCTGCGGGCGGAGCCGGCGGAACGACTCAAGGGTGCTCCTGAGGGGTTTCCGGGGGTCGGGTCCGGGGGTGTGCTCCCGGGTGCGGGCCGAGGTTCCGCCCGACGAGCACCGGACTGTACACCGGCCCGGGACGCGCGCCGGCCGCCGCCCGGTCCTCCGGGTGACGGGCGGCGGCCCGCACCGGCCCGCGGCGGGCCGGCGGGGCAACTACGCGGGCGCGAACGCGCGTTCGGCGTTGGCCGCGAGCGCGGCGGCCAAGTCGTCCTCGGCCAGGCCCTTGACCTCGGCCATCGCCCGCACCGTGATCGGCACGAGGTAGGGCGCGTTGGGGCGACCCCGGTAGGGCACCGGGGTCAGGAACGGCGCGTCGGTCTCGACCAGGATCAGCTCGGTCGGCGCCACCGTCAGCGCGTCGCGCAGCGGCTGTGCGCTGGGGTAGGTCACATTGCCCGCGAAGGACATCACGTAGCCGTGCTCGGCGCAGGTCTTCGCCATCTCGGCGTCACCCGAGAAGCAGTGGAAGACGACCCGTTCCGGGGCGCCCTCCTCGGCCAGGATCCGCAACACGTCGGCGTGCGCCTCGCGGTCGTGGATCACCAGCGGCTTGCGGTGCCGCTTGGCGATCTCGATGTGCCGGCGGAACGACTCCTGCTGGGTCGCCACGCCCTCGTCGCCGGTGCGGAAGTAGTCGAGGCCGGTCTCACCGACCCCGCGCACGTGCGGCAGCGCGGCGAGCCGGTCGATCTCGGCGATCGCCGCGTCCAGAGCGGCCGCCCCGCCGGGCGCGCGCCGCTGCCCGGACCACCCGTCGGGGTCGCCGAGCACGATCCGCGGCGCCTCGTTCGGGTGCAGCGCCACGGTGGCGTGCACCCGCTCGTGCGCGGCGGCCGTGCGCGCCGCCCAGACCGAGGACGGCACGTCGATGCCGACCTGGACGAGGGTGTCCACGCCGACCGCGGCGGCGGCCGACAACGCGTCGGCCGGCGTCGTGTCCTGGAGGTCCAGATGCGTGTGCGCGTCCCAGACCGGCACCCGCAGCGGATCCGGGGCGGGCGGCGGGGTGGTGTCCCGAGGTCCGCCGTCCCGCCGCTTGCGCTTGCTCACCTACGCGTCCGCCTTCTTCTCTTCCAGCCTCGGGAACAACACCGCGCCCTTGGTGACCACGGCCCCTTCGGGCAACTGCCCCCAACGGCCCGCGTCCTGCACGTGCTGCGCGTCGAGCGCGCCCAGGTGGGCCTCGGCGCCGAGCGAGTCCCACAACTTGTGCGCGGTCTCCGGCATCACCGGGTTGAGCAGCACGGCGAGCGCGCGCAGCGACTCGGCCGAGGTGTACAGGATCGTGGCCAGCCGGGCCCGACCCTCGGGGCTGTCGTCCTTGGCCACCTTCCACGGCTCCTGCTCCGTGATGTAGCCGTTGACCAGCTTCACGTAGCCGAACACCGCGTCCAGACCGGCCTGGAAGTCGAGCGCGCGGACCCGGTCGTCGGCGAGCGAGACCGTCTCGATCAGCGCGCTGTGCAGCACACCCTCGGCGTCCCCGTCGGCGGTGGAGGCGGGCAGCGCGCCGTCGAAGTACTTGCCGACCATGGCCGCCACGCGCGAGGCCAGGTTGCCGAAGTCGTTGGCCAGCTCGGAGGTGTACCGCGCGGAGAAGTCCTCCCACGAGAACGACCCGTCCTGGCCGAACTGGATCGCGCGCAGGAAGTAGTAGCGGTAGGCGTCGACGCCGAAGTGGTCGGTGAGCTGCCGCGGCGAGATGCCGGTCAGGTTCGACTTGCTCATCTTCTCGCCGCCGACCATCAGCCAGCCGTTCGCGAACACCCGCCCGGGCACCGGCAGTCCGTTGGCCATCAGCATCGCGGGCCAGATCACCGCGTGGAAGCGCAGGATGTCCTTGCCGACCAGGTGCACGTCGGCCGGGAAGGTCTGCTCGAACTTCGCCTGGTCCGCGCCGTAGCCGACGGCGGTGGCGTAGTTGAGCAGCGCGTCGATCCACACGTAGATGACGTGCTTCGGGTCCCACGGCACCGGGATGCCCCAGTCGAACGTGGACCGCGAGATGGACAGGTCCTGCAGGCCCTGCCGGACGAACTGCAGCACCTCGTTGCGGGCCGAGGCCGGCTGGATGAAGTCGGGGTTGGCCTCGTAGAACTCCAGCAGGCGCGGACCGTACTCGGAGAGCTTGAAGAAGTAGTTCTCCTCCTTGAGCATCTCCACCGGGCGCTTGTGGATGGGGCACAACTTCTGCCCGTCCTCGCCGTCGAGCAGGTCACCCGGCGCCTTGTACTCCTCGCACGCGACGCAGTACGGGCCCTCGTAGCCGCCCTTGTAGATCTCGTCCTTGTCGAACAGGTCCTGGACGAACTCCTGGACCCGGGCGGTGTGTCGCAGCTCGGTGGTGCGGATGAAGTCGTCGTTGGCGATCTCCAGGTGCTCCCACAGCGGCTTCCACGCCTCCGTGACCAGCTTGTCGCACCACTCCTGCGGAGTGACCCCGTTCGCCTCGGCCGTGCGCATGATCTTTTGACCGTGCTCGTCCGTGCCGGTGAGGAACCACACCTTCTCGCCGCGCTGGCGGTGCCAGCGGGTGAGCACGTCGCCTGCGACGGTCGTATAGGCGTGGCCCAGGTGCGGGGCGTCATTTACGTAGTAAATGGGCGTTGTGACATAGAACGCCTTCGTGCGCTCGCCCGCAGTGTGTTCAGTGGTTCCAGTGGCCGCCATACCCGGAATCCTACGGCCGGCGGGACGCCGCCCGCCCCCGAGTATCCCCGGGGGCGGGCGGCGGGGTCCGGGCGGGCCGGACGGGGGTCAGGCGGAGCGGTGCAGCGAGGGCAGGTGCCACCGCGAGGCACCGCGCGGGGCGGGCACCTTGTCCGGCTTCGCGGCCTTGACCGGCTTGGCGGCCTTCACCGGCTTGACCGGCTTGGGGGTGCCGGCGACCGAGGCGACACGTCCGGCGGGCAGGATCCGCAGCCGGGTGCCGTCGCAGTGCTCGCACGCCGGCTTGGTGAACGGGGACGGCACAAGGGTCCCCTCCGAGTAGTAGCGGCACAGCCGCAATCCGTGCAGATCGGTCGCGTGGTGAATCTCGTAGTCGCGTTCCCAGCCTCGACCACACGACATACAGACGAAGGAGTAGGACTCGTGCACCACCGTCGGGTTCTCCATGACGACCTCCTCACACGGGTGGGCCCGCCGACTGGTTCGAGGGCTTCCCGTGACCGGTATCCATGGAATGCCCGAGAGGGCGGCGACGTATCGACCCGAACGGTTCCTTGACGGGGGGCACTACGGAATATTGATATTCCGAAAGACTCATCACCCGATCGAGTGCAGCGCCCTACCTGCCCGTTGCACGCGCTTGACCGTCGCGCCGTGCGCGGGCGCGAGCGACCCGAACACGCCGGGTGGCGAGTGATTCACAGAGCGTTTCGGAAGGGGTGGATCGGGGCGATCCGGACGCCCGGGCCGACCTACTTGCCCGCCTGGGCCGCCTTGGCCGCCACCACCGCGTCGAAGACCGTGCGCTTGGGCACGCCGACCTCCGCGGCCACCGCCGCGATCGCCTCCTTGCGCGGCTGTCCGGCGGCCTCGCGTCCGGCCACCAGCGCGACGAGGTCGGCCGGGCCGAGCTGCGACGGGTCGGCCGGCGGCGCGCCCGCGACCACCACGGTGATCTCGCCGCGCACGCCCGGCTCCGCCCACACCGCGAGTTCGGCCAGGGTGTCCCGGCGGACCTCCTCGTACGTCTTGGTCAATTCGCGACACACCGCGCCGCGCCGTTCGGCGCCCAGCGCCTCGGCCATCGCCGCCAGCGACTCGGCGAGCCGGTGCGGCGCCTCGAAGAACACCATCGTGCGCGGCTCGGCGGCCAACTCGGCAAGGCGTCGGGACCGCTCCCCGGCCTTTCGGGGCAGGAAGCCCTCGAAGCAGAACCGGTCCACCGGCAGACCGGACAGGGCCAGCGCGGTCAGCACCGCCGACGGTCCCGGTACGGCCGTCACCCGGATGTCCTCCGCCACCGCGGCCTCGACCAGGCGATAGCCGGGGTCGGACACCGAGGGCATCCCGGCATCGGTGACCAGGAGCACCCGCTTGCCCTCGCGCAACGCCCGGACCAGGTCCGGGGTGCGCGCCGCCTCGTTGCCCTCGAAGTACGACACCACGCGCCCCGGCACCTCGACGCCGAGCGCGCCGGCCAGTCTGCGCAGCCGGCGGGTGTCCTCGGCGGCCACCACGTCGGCCGTGCCCAGCTCCGCGGCGAGGCGCGCGGGCGCGTCGCCCACGTCGCCGATGGGGGTGCCGGCCAGTACGAGTACGCCGCTCTGAGAGGTGTGCTGTTCGTGTTCCACGCGGCCATCCTCTCCTTTCGCGCGCCCGGTCTCGCCCGCGCGTCAATACGATGCTCCGGTGACGAGTGACGTGGCGACCGATCAGCCGACCCGAAAGCGTGCCCCTCAGGGGGATGCGGAGTCCCCCGGCGACACGGGGACCGCACGTCCCGAGCCGCGCGGATGGGCCTGGTCATTGGCTCGGTTCGGGTTTCGGGATCGGCCGCCGACGTCGCTGCGTGAGCGGTTGGTGCCGTCGTACACCGACAACAGCGCCTACACCGGAGGCGGCTGGCTGCCGTGCATCCTGGTGACACTCCTGGCCGGATTCATCCGGTTCTGGAACCTCGGCAAGCCCAGATCGGTGATATTCGACGAGACGTACTACGCCAAGGACGCCTGGTCGCTCCTGAAACTCGGCTACGAGGGCACCTGGCCCAAGGAGGCCAACGACCAGATCCTCGCCGGCAACACCGACAGCCTCCAGACCCAGGGCTCCTACATCGTCCACCCGCCCATCGGGAAATGGACGATCGCCCTCGGCGAACAAATCTTCGGACTCACCCCGTTCGGATGGCGCTTCGCCCTCGCCGTCCTGGGCACCCTGTCCGTCCTCATGCTCTGCCGCATCGGCCGCCGCCTCTTCCGCTCCACCCTCCTGGGCTGCATCGCCGGACTCCTCATGGCCCTCGACGGCCTCCACTTCGTGATGAGCCGCACCTCCCTGCTCGACCTCGTCCTGATGTTCTGGATCCTCGCCGCCTTCGGCGCCCTGCTCATCGACCGCGACGACACCCGAGCCCTCGCCGCCCGCATGTTCAAGGACGGACCCGACGCCGCCCGCGCCGCCACCGCCCGCTTCGGCCTGCGCCCCTGGCGCATCGTCGCCGGCATCTGCCTCGGACTGGCCTGCGGCACCAAATGGAGCGGCGTCTACGTCCTCGCCGCCTTCGGCATCCTCACCGTCCTGTGGGACGCCGGCACCCGCCGCGCCTGCGGCGCACGCCGCCCCTACCGCGCCACCCTGCGCCACGACGTCCTCTTCGCGTTCCTGTCCACCGTCGCCATCGCCCTCGGCATCTACATCTGGTCCTGGACCGGCTGGTTCCTCACCGACAACGGCTACTTCCGCCACTGGGCCGACGACCGCTCCGGACTGTCCCCCGACCACGTCCTCGGCATCCCACTCCCCCAATTCGGCATGACCTGGGTCCCCGCACCCCTACGCAGCCTCTGGCACTACCACGCCGAAATGTGGTCGTTCCACACCGGCCTGGACAGCCCACACCCCTACCAGTCCAACCCGTGGAGTTGGCTGGTCCTGGGCAGGCCGGTGGCCTACTACTTCGAAACGGTCCACCAGGGCACGGCGGGCTGCACCGAACAGGACTGCTACCAGACGGTCCTGGGCATCGGCACGCCGCTCCTGTGGTGGACCGGGGTGGTCGCGGTCGGCTACCTGCTGTTCCGCTGGGCGGGCCGGCGCGACTGGCGCGCGGGCGCGATCCTGTGCGGCCTGGCCGCCGCCTACCTCCCCTGGATGGCCTACCAGCAACGCACGATCTTCCTCTTCTACGCCGTCGCGTTCGTCCCGTTCCTGTGCCTGGCCGTGACGATGATGCTCGGCGCACTCCTCGGCCCACCCGGAGCCACCGAGCGCCGACGCGCCTGGGGCACCGCGGGGGTGGTCGCGATCATCGCCCTGATCGCCTGGAACTTCCTGTACTTCTACCCGATCTTCACCGGTGAGACGATCACCCGCAGCGGATGGCTGGACCGCATGTGGTTCAGCACCTGGATCTAGCGGCGCGATGTCGCCGTCGATGCCGAGGGAGGCTGCACCGGTGCCCGTCACGCGGGAGCAGGACATACGCAGGCGAGCCATCGACGCGACCCGCGACCTGGCCGCGGAGGGCGGCTACGACAGCGTGCAGATGCGCGACGTGGTCCGCCTGTCCCGGCTCTCCTCGGCGACCATTTACCGGCACTTCTCCTCGAAGGACCACCTGCTCGCGGCCACCCACCTGGAGTGGATCGCGGCTCTGGAACGCAGCGGCGCGGCCCACCCGGACGGCGCGAACGCGGCCGAGCGGGTCTGCGCGATCCTGCGCGACACCTGCCGCACGATGGCCCGCCACCCCCGCCTGACCGCCGCCCTGATCCACGCCCTCGGCTCCTCCGACCCGGGCGTGGGCGACTGCCACCGCGAAATCAACCGCATCATGAACACGATGTTCCGCACGGCCCTGGCCGACGAGGTAACCAACGCCGACGAGTTCGTCCACCTGCTCGGCATCGCCTGGGAAGGCGCGCTCTTCAGCTGGGCCTTCGGCCGAATGACCATGACAGAGGTGGAACACACAGTCTGCCGAGCCACCCACCTACTCCTACTCGGCACCACCACAGAGGCCGGCACACCCCCCTGACGGACCGCCCAAAACCAAGCCACACACCCCAGCCCGTCCAGCGTGGGAGAACACCCACCACAGGCACCACGGTCCGCAGCCTCAGCCTCCGAACCCACCCAATCCCAGCCCGTCCGGCGCTTGAGGACGCTCACCGCAGGCACTCGGGAACCGCCACCCGAACCGGCGAACGCAACCCTACTCAGCCCATCCGGCGCTTGAGGACGCCCACCGCAGGCGCCAAGGGTCCGCAGCCTCGACCGCCGAACCCAACCAATCCCAGCCCGTCCGGCGCTTGAGGACGCCCGCCGCAGGCGCTCGGGAACCGCCGCCCGAACGGGCGAACGCAACTCAACGCAGCCCGTCCGGCGCTTGAGGACAGCCGAGTCGGGCCGACCAATCAGCCGGCCGGACGGGCCCACCCGCACCCACTACGACGCCCGGCTCGCGCGCTCCGCGACAGTCAGGTTCAAGGGCGCCAACTCCGGCCGCTTCGCCGTCACGTGATCCCCCGACGACTGCCCCCGAAGCCGCCGCCCGATCCACGGCACCAGGTGGTCCCGCGCCCAATGCACGTTCTCCAACCGCGCCGCCCCCGCCGTCACCGCGACCTCCTCCGCCGGCCACGGCGCATCCGGGTCACCGTCCACGGCCAGCCCAAGCGCCCGCCCGACCTTGAGCGCGACCCGATCGTGCCCCTCGGGCGACAGGTGCAGCCGATCCTCACTCCAGGCCCGCCGATCGTGCAGCGAGGTGAGCCCCCACATGTCGGCCACCACACAGTCGTACCGATCCGCGACCGCCCGCAACAACTCGTTGTAGGTGGCCACCTTGCCCCGGATCAACTTGAGCACCGGCACCCACCGCGTATCGAACCCGGTGAACACCACCACCCGCGCGCCCGCCGCCGTCAGCGCGGCGACCGCCTCCTCGTACTCCGCGGCAAGCTTGTCCGGATCGCTCCCGGGCCGCAGCACATCGTTGCCCCCCGCGCACAACGTCACCAGGTCGGGTCGCGCCGCGATGGCCAGCGGCACCTGCTCCTCGACGATCTGGTGCAACAACTTCCCACGCACCGCGAGATTCGCGTACCGCAACCCCGGCCGCTCCACCGCCAGTCGAGCCGCGAACCGATCGGCCCACCCGAGATAGTTGCCGTCGGGCCCGGGATCTCCGACGCCCTCCGTAAAGCTGTCACCGATGGCCACATAAGAGTTGATTCCGGACAGATTCCCGTGTGGATTCACAAGCTCGGCCATGTCACCCGATGTTGGCACCGCTCACCTCGCCTACGCGACCGTAATAACCACCCGAACACACTCCGCTACACGCGGCAGCACACCCGCGCACTGCCACCGAGAGCACTCTTTCGAGCAAGGCGCCGGGATCGTCGCGCATTCCCCCTGCGACCGAAAAAGGTCACTGTTCACGCCCCACCCATCCGCTCGTTACTCAAGGCTCCAGGGTCGGGCTCAGCCGTTACGATTCCCCTCTGGGGTTTCAGAATCACAGCGCCCCATTTGACCGAGTTGTCAAGAATCGGGGCGGGGCGTATGCGGGACGGCCGGTGGGAGACGGTCACCGACTCCGAGTTCCAGCACGAGCGGCGCGGCCTGGAGGCCATCCGCGAGAAGCTGCCCGACAGCGAGCCCTGGCGCGCCTGGTCCAACTTCACCTTCACCGCCGGCACCGGTCATGTGCGCGAAGTGGACTTGTTGGTGGTCGCTCCCGGCGGCGTCTACCTGATCGAGCTGAAGGACTGGCACGGTTCGGTCGAGTCCCGCAACGGAAGCTGGCTGCAGACCCAACCCGGCGGCCGGCAGGTCTCGCACGGCAACCCGCTGCACCTCGCCAACAAAAAGGCCAAGGAACTGGGTGACCTGCTCAGGCGCGCCACACCGGCCGGCACCTCCGCGCCGTGGGTATCCGAGGCCGTCTGTTTCACCGACTCCGGGCTTCGGGTGCGCCTGTCCCCCCACGACCAGAACGGTGTCTACACGGTCGACCAACTGGTCGCCATGCTCAAACAACCGCCGCGCGAGGAGCGTCGCCGCTTCGACGCCCCCCGCTCCCGCGCGCTCAAGGCATCGCTCAAGCGGATCGGTATCGCTCGCAGCGACGCCGAGTACAAGGTCGGCCCCTATGTACTGCGTCGCGAGGCATTCGACTCCGGCCCGACCTGGGCCGACCACCTGGGCCGACACAGCGAGTTGCCCGAGACCGCCCGCATCCGCATCTACCTCCGCGAGCGCGGCGCGGACGCAACGCTGCGGGCATCCGTGGAGCGGGCCGCCCGACGCGAGGCGGCCGTGCTCCGGCGCTTCCGGCACCCGGGTGTCGTCCAGCTCAAGCAGTACGACCCTTCCGGTCACACCGCCGGCCCGGCGTTGATCTTCGACTACAACCCGGAGACGCTCCGACTGGACGCATACCTGGCGCAGTACGGCGACAAGCTCGACATCCTCGGCCGGATGGCCCTGGTCCGCCAGATCGCCGAGACCGTCCGGAGCGCACACGGCGCCCGCCTCTTTCACCGCACCCTCTCCGCGCACGCGATCCACGTCCTGCCGCGTCCTCGCGGGCGAGCCGAGGACGCAAGCAGCGAAGAAGCCCGCTGGCTCTCCCCACACCTCCAGATCTCCGACTGGCAGGTCGCCGTCCAACGCCTCGGTGACACCGGACAACCGGGATCGGACCGCTTCGCCCCGACCGCCCTGTCCAACGCCGGTGCACACCTCGCCGACGAGGCCGACCCGTATCTGGCTCCCGATCTGACCGCGCTGCACGCGGATCCCGTAGCCCTCGACGTGTACGGGCTCGGCATGCTCACCTACCTGCTTGCCACCGGCCGGGCGCCGGGCGCAAGCCAGGCCGAGTTGTCGGCACGCCTCGAGGCCGGCGAGGGACTGCGGCCCAGTTCCGTGGTGGACGGACTCTCCGAGGACATCGACGAACTCGTGCAGGCGGCGACGGCCTACCGCCCCCAGCAGCGACTGTCATCGGCCGACGAGTTCCTGGAGATGCTGGAGATCGTCGAGGAGGGGCTGACCAGCCCGGCGGCGGAGGAAACGTCCGCGGCGAATCCCGCCGAGCCGGACAAGGACCCGCTCGAAGCCGTTCCCGGTGATGTGCTGGCAGGCCGCTGGGAGGTGCGGCGTCGACTCGGCACCGGCTCCACCAGCCGTGCGTTCCTGGTCCGGGACCTGACCGCCGACCCCGCGGCACGCAGGGCGAAGGCGTTCGCCGTGTTGAAGGTGGCGATGTCCGACCAGCGCGGCGAAGTGCTGGTCCGCGAGGCCGAGGTGATGGGCCGACTGCGGCCGGACTCGCGGATCATCCGGTTGGTCGAGCCCGAACCGCTTCGGATCGGCGGCCGTACGGTCCTGGTCATCGAGTACGTCGGCGACGAGCGCGACGACGACGCCACCGCCGAAAGCACCGGCCACGGCGGGCGTCGATCGCGCCGGCGCCAGGAAACGGTGGCCCGCCAACTGCGCGACTCCGGTCGGCTCACCCTGGACCAGTTGGAGGCGTACGGCGACTACCTGTTCGGCGCCGTGGACTTCCTGGAGGGCGAGGGCGTCTGGCACCGGGACATCAAGCCCGACAACATCGCGATCCGGGTCCGCCCCAACCGCAGCCGGGAGTTGGTGCTGATCGACTTCTCGCTGGCCGGCTACCCCGTGCAGCAGGTGCACGCCGGCACCGAGGGCTATCTCGACCCGTTCATAGGGACACTGTCCCGATCGGTGTACGACGCGCATGCCGAGCGGTACGCCATCGCCGTCACTCTGCACGAGATGGCGTCGAGCGAACTCCCGGTGTGGGGCGGCGGGAGGGTGTCCGCACGGCAGACCGACGCGGCGGAACAGCCGTACCCGACGATCGCCGCGGAGGCGTTCGACGCCTCCGCACGGGAGGGACTGGTCGCGTTCTTCGAGAAGGCACTGCACCGGGACGCGAGCAAACGCTTCCCCGAGCTCAAGCCGATGCGGGATGCCTGGAAGAAGATCTTCCTGGACCTGGCCGAGGCCCGGCCCTCCTCGCATCGCTCGAGCCGGTCCCGGCAGGAGGTGGCGCCCGCTGCAGTAGCCGCTCCGGCGGGAGAGGTAACCGCCGATGGCCCCGGCATCGACGCCGCCGAACCGGAATCCGCCGATCTGGCGCGGGATCGTCTCGCGGAGGTCGCGGTACGCGCGACCCCGATCGAGACGTCCGGGCTGGGGCCGGCTGCGATCTCGTTCGTCTACGGGCTCGGCGTTCACACGGTCGGGCAACTGCTCGATCTGAGTCAGCGTCAACTCGTCAACGCGCCAGGGCTGGGCTCCAAGACACGTCGTGAGGTGCTGGGGCGAATCCGGCAGTGGCGGGAGAAGCTCGCCGAGGAGCCCGCGGCGGCCTTGCTCACCCCGGAGAGTCGCAAGGAGGGCAAGGCAGAGCTGTCCGCCGCCGAGGCCGTGCTCAGGGACGCGGTCGGTGTGGTCGATGGCCCCGCTGCTGCGACGCTCGGCGAACGGGCCTTGCGCACGGTGAGCTTGGATGCCTTGGCCACACTCTTCGTCCCGGAGTTGCGCAAGAAGGGCGGCAAGGACAGCAACGCCAACGAGGTGGAGATGGTGCGGCTGCTGCTGCGGCTGCCCGACGAGCAGGGGAAGCTGCCCGAAATCGGCGTCTGGCCCAAGCAGAAGGACGTCGCCGAGGCGCTGGGCCTGAGCACGGGCCGGATTCCGCAGATGCTCAAGACCCAGCGCACCCGCTGGAGGCGCCACGACGCGGTACAGGCGCTGCGCCGCGAGGTCCTCGAACTGCTGAGCGGCAATGGGCGGATCGCTGCCGCTGCCGAAATCGCCGATGCCCTCACGATCCGGCGCGGCACTCGGCTCCAGAACCGCGAACAGCGTCGTGCGCTCGCCTTGGCGGCGGTGCGGGTGGTGGTCGAGGTGGAGCAACTCGACCCGGAGAACGAACAGTTCCAGCACGCGGCCAACCGTGAGGCGGTCGACGAGGGCATGGGCGCCGGGCTGTTGGCCTTGGAGGTCGACGAGGACGACGCCCCGAACACCCCCTCCGGCCCGGGACTACTCGACTACGCCCAGCGGTTGGGACGAGTCGCCGACAGGTTGGCCAAGGCCGAGACGCTGCCCACATCGGCGACGGTCTTGGCCGAGCTGGGCGCCGTCACGCCGCCGAGCGACGGGGTGACGTGGGACGAGCGCCGCATCGTGGAGTTGGCGGCGGCGGCGTCCCGAAACGCGGCGGCGACGCCTCGACTGGAGATCTACCCGCGCAATCTGCCGCTGGTGCGGGCACTGCGTCTGACGCAGGCCGGGTTGGTTCGCCTGGTGCCGGGATTGGCCGAGGCACAGCAGCCGGGGTTGCGGGTGGAGGAGATCCACGAGCGAGTGACCACACGCTTCCCGGAGATCCTGGACGCGAAGGGCAGCCACCGTCTGCCGGAGGGCGGGCGGTTGACCAAGGCGTTGCAGGATGCCGGGTTCGACCTGGTGCTGAGCACTCGGGCAGACACCCGGACACAGCGCTATCTGCCTCGGCACACGGACAACATGTCCAGCTACCTGACGTCGGAGCCCAAGGGCAAGTCGTTCAACGCCCATGCGGCCACGCGCTATGACGACAATCCGGAACTGGCCGCGGTCGTCCGCACCGGTGAGCGGCTGTCGGCATCGGCGCGGCGGGACGGCTTCCGGGCGCTGACGGTGCGGACCGGGTTGATGCGCGATGCGATCCGGCGACTGGGCGCGGTGGAGGCCGAGCGGCCAGCCGCCGAGG
This sequence comes from Embleya sp. NPDC056575, assembly GCF_042793325.1. Taxonomy (NCBI): domain Bacteria; kingdom Bacillati; phylum Actinomycetota; class Actinomycetes; order Kitasatosporales; family Streptomycetaceae; genus Embleya; species Embleya sp. NPDC056575. Next base: position 43,161 of record NZ_JBHTVA010000045.1, on the reverse strand, counting down.
TGGTGTCGGTGGCGGAGTGCCTGTTGACCGCGCTGCACGAGCAGGTGGACGCGCGCCCGAAGCCGACGTGGGAGACCATCCTCAAGGCCGACGTCGCCGAGCCCGGTTCGCGGGCGGCGATGAAGTTCGCCGAGTACGCCCGGACCGCGTGGGGCCTGATCGAGCCGCGGATTGGCGGGCGACTCGATGTCGGGGCGGGTGTGGGGCCGGTGCTGTTGGTGGACGCTGGCGTACTCGCTCGCTATGACGCGATGGGTGTGCTGGACCGACTGGCGACCCGGGCCCGGCAGGGCGGGCGGGCGCTGTGGCTGCTGTGCCCACAACCGGACTCGGCGCGGGCGCCGCGGCTGGGCACGACGGCTGTGCCGTATCAGTCGGGGTTGGGCGAATGGATCGAACTCCCGGATGCCTGGGTCAAGAACGCCGGGCGCGGGACCAGTACTGCACGGACCGATGTCACCGCTACGAACGGGAGCACGACGTGATCGACCGCAAAGCACTGCTGGATGACCTGAAGCAGCAGGTGAAGGCGGTCGAGATCGATCTCGGTAAGCAGGTGAAGGCGCTGCCGGACGTGAAGGCACGCCTGGACAAGGAGTATCGGCGGGCCCGGGAGGTCGGCCGCACGGGCGCGACGTGGAACTCGTGGCTGGACGAGCGCATCACTCAGGTCGCGGCGGCGTGGGTGCTGGGCACGGTCTTCGTGCGGTTCTGCGAGGACAACCTACTGATCCCGGAGCCGTATCTGACGGGGCCGAGCGATGAGCGGCGGGACCTGGCCGGGGAGCTGTATCTGGCTTACTCCAGCAGCGATCCGGATCCGACGTATCGCGGGTGGATGGAGCGGGCGTTCGCGGAGATTGGTGAGGGGCAGGCAGGGCAACTGCTGTTCAACCCGGAGCGGAATCCGCTGTATCAAGTGCCGTTGTCGCACGAGGGCGCGCGGGAGTTGATGGACTTCTGGCAGAAGCGCGATGCGGAAGGCGTGCTGGTCCACGACTTCACCGACCCGCTGAACGAGGACGGGACGGAAGGGTGGGGTACTCGGTTCTTGGGTGACCTCTACCAGGACTTGTCTGAAGCAGCTCGGAAGACGTATGCGCTGCTCCAGACACCCGAGTTCGTGGAGGAGTTCATTCTCGATAGGACAATGAACCCAGTCGTAAGGGAACTGGGCGGAGCCTTCGGTGAGTTGAAGATGATCGACCCGACGTGTGGCTCGGGCCACTTCGTGCTGGGCGCGTTCCGCAGGATGACGCAGTTGTGGGCAGAGAAGCAACCATTTTTGGACCGGCATGAGCGGGTGCGAGCGGCACTCAACGCAGTGCACGGAGTAGACATCAATCCGTTCGCGGTAGCCATCGCTCGGTTCCGGCTTTTGATTGCGGCTATGGCGGCAGTGGGAATCCGGACATTGGGGGAAGCGAACAAATACGAGTGGCCGATTCACTTGGCGGTTGGCGACTCCCTTATTAAAGCCCGACAACTCGAACTACCCTTGGCGGGCAATGAGTCAGGTGACGCATTGGCAGACTTCGCATACGCGACGGAAGATATTCACGACGGGGCGTACATGAGAATCCTAGAACAACGGCGATATCACGTCGTAGTGGGGAATCCTCCGTACATCACCGTGAAGGACAAGAGTCTCAACGAGCTATATCGCGAACTGTATTCCTCTTGCACTGGCAAATACGCACTCTCAGTACCCTTCGCCGAGCGGTTCTTCCAGTTGGCAAAAACTGGAGACGCAGATGGTCGTGGATTCGGTATTGTCGGTCAGATTACCGCGAACTCCTTCATGAAGCGAGAGTTCGGAAAGAAATTGATTGAGGAATTTTTCCGATACAAGGTCGAACTTACAGAAGTCATCGACACCTCGGGCGCCTATATTCCGGGACACGGCACCCCCACGGTGATCCTTATTGGACGTCAGGGTCAGAGTGGGAGGGCTGACACAGTCCGAACCGTGCGCAGCATCCAAGGCGAACCCATCGCTCCAGCAAATGCCCGCGAGGGAAGGGTTTGGCGGGCAATTGTTAAGCAGATCGACCAACCTGGATCGGCAAGCCCATGGGTTTCCGTCGAAGATCTAAACCGAAAACAGCATTTCGATAACCAGCCGTGGTCCCTTACCGATGGAGGCCTCGAGATCGTGCATATGATCAGTGAAGGTGCCGTCGGAAAACTGTCCACGAGAACTGAATCAATCGGCTCTTCCGCCATCACGGGAGACGACGATATTTTTACCTTCCCACGCCCGACTTCCGCCAGGTTCGCAGCCCAGATTAAGTCCCTACGGCCACTCGTTGAGGGAGATCAGGTACGTGACTGGGACAGTCTTCCTGGTGCGGATGTAATCTACCCACTTGACGCCGATCCGTCAGAACGCAACTGGCTTGAATCCTACCCGCTTTGGCAGGGGCGAAGCATCTTGCGCAAAACACTCTATTTCGCCAAGACGAAAGAGCAACGCGGTATCCCTTGGTCAAACTATGCCTACTATAACGAAAGTCGACTTAACGCGGAACTCCTGATTACCTTTGCATTTGTAGCCACGCATAATCACTTCGCACTGGGTAGAAGCGGGAAGGTCTTTAAGCAATCAGCGCCGGTGATCAAGCTCCCGGATGGATCGAGCGAAGAGGAGTATTTGCAGCTTCTGGGGCTTCTCAACAGCTCCACCACATGTTTCTGGCTGAAACAAAGAAGTCACAATATGGGGAGTACAGTCGACTCGAAAGGCGCCCGTCAGGGCACGTATCCATTCGAGAATTTTTATCAGTTTAATAGCACTCAGTTGGGCGAGTTTCCTCTACCCCCTGCCTACCCGACCGCGCTCGCAAGTGCCCTGGATGGTCTGGCTCAAGAGCTTTCTGCCACTAGCCCCATCGCACTCGATAGCACCGATTCCCCACCCACGGGAACTACCCTGCGCTCAGCGCGCAACACATGGGAGAAGACGAGGGCGCGGATGATTTCGCTTCAAGAAGAGCTTGACTGGCAGGTCTATAATCTTTACAAATTGCACCCTGAAGATTTGCGCGCCTCCGAATCCGATGTACCAGAACTCGCACTTGGAGAGCGTGCCTTTGAAATTCTGATGGCTCGGCAGATTGAGAGAGGACAAGCGTCGGGCGAATGGTTCAAACGCCATGGCTCCATGCCTAAATCTGCCCTCCCCAGCCACTGGTCAGATGCTTACAAAGTCACAGTCCAGAGGCGCATTGAGGCCATAGAGAACTTCAAAACCATCAGAATGATAGAACGACCGGAATACAAACGCCGTTGGGTAACAGAAGGCTGGGACTCTCTCCAGGAGAGAGCCCTTCGCGAATGGCTTCTTAATCGCATGGAGAGCCGATATATCTGGTACCAGAACGATGAGTATCCCAACCTCCTCACCAGCGTCCAGCTCGCAGACGAACTCTCTCACAACGAAGATTTTGTCTCCGTCGCAGGCCTCTACGCACCTCACCAAGACTTGCCATCTGTCGTCGCGAGCCTTCTGGCCGATGAACATGTGCCCTTCTTGGCTGTCCTGCGATACAAACCCGCCGGCCTAAAGAAACGAGCCGATTGGGAACAAGTCTGGGAACTTCAGCGGCAGGAGGATTCTGCTTCGAATGAGGCGGCAAGACGTCAGATCCGGGACGCAATTCCCGTGCCGCCGAATTTTGCATCGACTGACTTTCTCAAGCCCTCCTACTGGCGTGTCCGAGGCAAGCTGGACGTGCCAAAGGAGCGATTCATTTCCTACTCTTCGACCAGCGCTGGCGTCCCAGGTCTCTTCGGCTGGGCGGGCTGGAATCACTTGGAGCAAGCGCAGGCGCTGACCACGTACTTCACTAATCACACCCTGACCGTAGGGGAAGTTACCCCATTGCTCGCCGGTTTGCTGGAAATGCAGCCGTGGCTCGACCAGAGACACAGCGAGTTCGACCCGGTATACGGCGGGTCGCCAGCAGCCTTCTTCGCCGAGTATCGCTCACAAATTCAGGGTGAGAACGGATTGACCGACGACGACCTGCGGGCCTGGCGACCACCAGTTGCCGCGCGCGGGCGGAGTACCGCCAAGAAGTAAGCGCCGTACGGGGAAAGGACCGGGGCTGGCAGGACGACTGCCCCGGTCGCTGCCGTGTGACAGCTACAGGAGATGGTCGGCCTTGCCCGCCTTGACGTCCCGGATCAGCGTGCGAAGGGCCTCTATGGAGTCAGTGACGTAGCGCTCCTCCTCACCGCTCACAGCGATGTAGGCGTTGCCATCATCATCGGTCCCGAGGCGGAAGCAGTTGTTCCCTTCGCCGCAAAACGGGGCTTCCCAAGAAATTTCTGACATCTGGTCTCCTTCAAAGTTGGCGCGCGATGGCATGGATGAACTCCCGTGACTGCCCGCACGTCAAGGCAACCTGTCCCATCCATTCAAGATGGGCCCGGTACTTCGCGAGTTGGGCCTCGGCATGAGTGAACTCCGGTCCGTGTGCGGAGTCCAGTTGCACGGTGTCGAGTTGAGGAACGACCCCGTCCGCGTACAGAAGGGCATGTCCCGCCCCCGGGAAGGCGCCACACGTGACTGGGAGGACACGCAGCGAGATGTTCTCGCGTTCCGACATTGCGCAAATGTACTCAAGTTGGTCCCGGGTGACCTTCGCTCCGCCGAACTGCATACGCAAGGCGGCTTCGTGGATGTACCCGACATATGGGCGGGAGTGACCCGTCACCAGAATCTGCTGCCGCTCCAGGCGATGACTCACACGGAGTTCGATCTCCAACCGCGACAACGGCGGGAGTACGGCACCGAACACGGCCCGAGCGTAGTCGTCAGTGTGCAGAAGCCCCGGCACGTGCACGGTTTGTGCCGTCTGTAGACACGCCGCGTACCATTCAAGTTCGGCGATGTTCAGCAGTCCCGGCGGGAGGGTGCCCCGGTACTCCTCCCACCAGCCGCGCTCCTGCTTCTCGGCCATCACCACGAGGGCATCGACGTAAGCAGCGTCTGCACATGAATAGTTGCTTGCTAGCGTTCGCACTCGCTCGGGGCTGATCGGACGGACGCCCGACTCCATGTTGGCGATCTTCGAACGATCCAGACCCAATAGGGCAGCCGCGTAGTCGGTAGTTGCTCCTGCTGCAACACGGAGCTTGCGCAGTTCAGCGCCCAAGCGCTTCTGGCGTTCTGTGGGCGGGCGTTGTGTCGGCATGCCGTCCTCTCAAGCTCGGCTGGCGCTCAGTCTGTGTGGTGCGCCGGGCCCAGGACAACTCGAAAGAGGCAATTGCCTTCCAATGGGTGGCAGCATGCCTGCCGGGACGCTAGCTTCAAGTGACGCACAAGGTACGCACGGCCACGCCGGAAGTGCACCGCGCGAGCATGCCCGCCTCTCCCAGAGCGGGTGTGCACGTGCCTGGGAGGTAAGCCACCGGCGCTGCCATCGGACGCGCGCAGACACAGACGCGTCACCAACTCAGCGCCGCAGCAAGGAGTAAGTCCATGCCCGGATGCCCCTTCCCAAACAGCCGCCGGCCGACATCCAGCATCCCCGCTGTCCCGGCTCACTGGACCTTCCCGTCCCACCCCACCTCGGTCCGTGAGGCACGGCATGCCGTAGCGGAAGCCCTGCCGCCGACCTGCTTTCCCGAACTCGCCCTTGACCTCGGCCTGTTGGTCTCGGAACTGGTCACCAACGCCATCCGCTACGGGACGTGGCCCACCGACGAAGACGCGATCGAAATGGTGCTCTGGGCCGCCGACGGCCACTACTGGCTCGCCGTCTCCGACCCCGGCCTCACCCTGCCCACCCTCACCTCCCCCAGCCCCGACGCATGCAACGGTCGCGGCCTCCTCCTCGTGGATGCCGTCTCGACCACCTGGGCCGTAGTCCCCCGTCGCACCTGCGGAAAGTCCGTCGTCGCGGGCATCCGCGTCCCCGGCGCCTAAAGACACGACCTCCAACGCGCCGACAACTACCGCAGGTGGAGCACATCCAGCGGTGTGCTCCACCTGCCGGGCCGGGAAGCGCCTCAATACGCCCACGCCACGCGACCACCGACAACATCAGCACCAGGCCACCCGCCGCGCGCCCCGGTGCCCATCCGGCGTGCCCGTTCCCCGGAGGCGCAAGGCGCAACCCGCCTCCCAGCAGGCGCGCCCAACCGCCCAGCCGCCAACTCCGCGCCCCGTCTGCCCACATGCTGCACGCCGCACCACCCACAGGCGCGGCGCCCTCACCACCAACCACCGCCCCACCAACCACGAGGAGACCAACCCATGGGCACCCACAAGAGCCCCATCCCCAACGACAGCCACCAGCCCGGCCGGCCCGTCCCCCCACCGATCCTGCCCGACAAGCCCCCGAACCCGGGCACCCCGAAGAAGGACAAGTGAGCCCGTGTCGACCAACGCCACCGACCACAATGTCGACAGCCTGCTCCGCCACGTCGAGCACGTCACCGGACCGCTGCCGGCGCCATGGCGGGAAGCATTCAAAAGCGTCCCCCGCGCCGCCTTTCTCCCGCCCGTCATCTGGCTGCGACGAGCCGACGGCCTCCCCGACCACGAACCCTGCGATCGAGCCGCCGACCCCAACCGATGGCAGAAAGTCGCCTGGTCCGACACCCCAGCGGTGATCCAGGTCAGAGACGGCCTCGACCCCGAACCAGGCGAGCCCGCCTGGCCCTCCTCGTCCGTCTCCCAACCCTCGGTCGTCGCGAGCACCCTCCTGGCCCTCGACGTTCTGGACGGCCACCGAGTCCTGGAAATCGGCACCGGAGGCGGCTGGAACGCCGGCCTCCTCGCCCATCGCCTCGGCCACGCCAACGTGGTCACCGTGGAAGTCGACCCATCCCTCGCCGCAGCCGCCCGCGATCGACTCGACGCACTCGGCCTCCTGCCACAGGTCGTGGCAGGCGACGGCGCCCACGGCTGGGCGGCCGGCGCCCCTTACGACCGACTCGTCAGCACGTGCTCGGTGGCCCACATCCCGTCCGCCTGGCTCGAACAGGTACGCCCCGGCGGCCTGATCGTCACGCCGTGGACCACATCGTGGTCGGCGTACGGGACTCTCCTCCTGACCCCACACCAAGACGGCACCGCAAGCGGAAGGTTCACGCCCGGCGGCTCGTTCATGGCGATGCGCAGCCACCGCTCCCGCATCCGCGACATCGGCGCCGTGGTCCGCCCGGACGACGCCCCCGACACGAGCACAACCACCCTCTCCCCCTGGGACGTCGCAGGCGGCGACCGGCACGTCGAGGCGATCATGGGCCTGATGCTGCCCGCCTTGTGGACCCATTGGGACGACGAGCCGAAGGTCACCGACGTCAGATCCCGCCTATGGATCGGCGACGACGCCCAAACCTCATGGGCCACGGTCGACTACGACGGCCGGCAACTCGACAGCTTCCGCATCCGACAACACGGCCCCCGTCGCCTGTGGGACGAAGTCACCGCGGCCTGGCTCTGGTGGACGTCCGCAAACCGGCCGCCCATCGACGCGTTCGGCTTGGACATCACCCCGGACGGCGCCCAAACCATCTGGTGCGCCAAGCCGGACGGCTCGATGTGGCTGGTCCCCCTCGTCCCGAACAACGACTTGGAGACTCCAGAGCAGACTTCTTCGACACGGTTGACGAAGTCGGGCCCATCGGAGGGGAGATCCGATTCGGGAAGCTGCCCGTCGGCCGTGAGCGAGAGCGGGTGAGCCGATAGGTCATGACGACTCCGTCGAACCCGCAGCGCAGCGACGCCGACACCCATCCCCTCGGCGACGCTGCCCCGGTGCGGTCACCGCTTCGGCGATGCCTGGGGACTTCATCCGCCTCGCACCGACAGCAGAGAGCCGGATCCACGTCATCGAACTCGCCCACCACCCCAGCGGGTGCTGTCCGTCGATCAGTTCGGTCCTCGTGAGCGTGCGCGGCGTGGGCAGCGGGCGTTGACCCAGCGCTCCGTCATTCAGGTAGGCCGGGCCTGACTGACCGATACCCGCAGCGGCCGACAGGTCCGCCCAACCCAGCCAGTCTTCGGAGCAGCCAATACGTCGTCACGACGCGATGTTCGGCGCAGTCACGTGTGTTCGCCTTCCCTCTGACGTGAGCGGTCAGCCGAACCGGTCCGGCACGACCTCGACTCGGCAGGTCGTGGACGCCGAGTCGGATACGGGTGCCGGCGATGATCCCATCGCCGGCACCCGTTCCGGGCAAACCGGCAACAGGCTGGAAAGGCCGCACGCCTCTGCGACAACCCCGTCACTCACTCCGGACTCGGACTCCTCCCGAGACCAGCCTCAAAAACCGAGCACAACCTGCCGCGGCAACGCTCAAGCGCCTGGATGATCCCCGGCCGAGTCCGGTTTCTCCAGCTCTCCTGGGCAGTTCGGTGATCCCCCTTGACCTCCGTCTCCTAATCTGCCAATCTTAGAGAGACAAAGTCCAGCGTGGAGGTGCCATATGCGCAAGCCGATGCGGACCATCGAGATCGACGACGAGGTGTTCGCCTACCTTCAGCGGCACAGCGAGCCCTTGGTCGACACCCCGAACGACGTCCTGCGCCGCCAACTCCTGAACAACCGGAAGCCCCCCGCCGACAAGACGGAGAGCCGTCGCACCGGCGGCCTGATGGCCATCATCGAAGCCGGCCTGGCCACCGCCGGAGACAGGGTCCGGCACCACCAGCCTCGGCTCAGGCGGACCCACGAGGGCACCATCACCGCCGACGGCTGGATCGAAATCCCGGACGGCCGGGCGTTCCCGCAGCCCTCCCCCGCCCTGAAGGAACAGACCGGGGTCGACATCAACGGGTGGCGCCAGTACACGCATGTCCCCAGCGGGCGCCGCTTGGAGGACCTGCGCGAAGAGGCCGCGAAGCGCCAGACGTGACGTTCACCGAAGACCCGGGCCGGGGTCCTCTCGGACGAACCCGTCAGGGGCAGCCGCGAGGACCCCGGCCCGTCGGCCTGTCCATCCGACGCCAACCACTCGAATTCGCGCTTCAGGTTGAAACACCCGACTCGGATCGGATGCGACATCGTCCGGGCCGGCCGCTCAAACCGCCACCCGCCCGCCGCAGCACAAGCGGCAGTGATCGACCGGGCAATCGATCCGACTACGTGCAGGCACCGCAGGTGTACCGCACCGACTCGCCGATCTCGACATCCGGCGGCTCCGCGACAAGATCGGCGACGCGCGGTTCGATGCGCATCCACCGTTTCCGCGTGCGTACGGTCGCCGACATCCTCCGGCCGGTCGAGAGCCCCGCCACGTGTGCCCTCACCCCCCTGTGAGCGTTGCCGACGGCAACGGAAGCTCCGAGGCACTCAAGGGGCCAATGGGGATCACTCCTTCAGGTGATGAGCGAGGACGCCCACACCCATCACCAGACATCACGCTGGGTTATGTATGCAGGTCAGCAGCCCGATTCCTTTAGAGGGCGACCGTGGACACGACTGATGAGGGCCGCTGATCACAGCAAAATCATGCCTCGAAGTACAGTATAAATAGCCCTCGAAAAGTGGCAAAAGTGTCGGTCGAACGCGAACGTTGATCGGAGCAGGATGCTGGATGACGTTGTCGTAAGACGCCAGGAGGAGACCCTTCGTGCCCTGCTCGGGGAAGAGCCGGTCATCGTGCTCAATGGCGCGCGAACGGTCGGCAAATCAACCCTGCTCTCCGCGATCGGCGCCCGCGCACATCGCAAGGTGCTGGACTTCGACGACCTGGCGACCCGCGATGCGGTAGCCGCCGATCCCGCCCTGTTCGCCGCCGAACCCTCGCCCGTACTTGTGGACGAGTTCCAGAAGGTTCCCGAGCTGCTCGACGCGATCAAGGCAGAACTCAACAAGGACCTGCGGCCCGGCAGGTTCGTGCTCACCGGTTCGACGCGGTACACCGCGCTCCCGAGCGTGGCCCAATCACTCACCGGTCGTGTGCACGTCGTCGACGTATGGCCACTGTCCCAAGGCGAACTGGCCGGAACGCGCGAGACGTTCTGCGAACAGATGCTGGATGACCCTGTATCCCTCATCAGCCGACGTCAAGAGGGCGAGACGCGTGACGGCTATGAACAACGCGTACTCGCCGGAGGCTTCCCACTGGCACTGCGCCGCTCTGCGGCCGCCCGCTCCCGCTGGTTCCGTGACTACGTTTCGCTGGTCATCAGCCGCGACGTACTGGAGATCCGGCAGGTTCGGCAGCGCGACTCACTGCCGCGACTCCTCCGGGTACTCGCCGCACAGACGGGCCAGGTGCTCAACATCAGGAAGGCTGCCGAGCAGTCACAACTGGAGCCATCCGTGGCCGGTGACTATCTGACGCTCCTGGAAGCCGTCTTCCTTCTGCACCGACTGCCCGCCTGGGGAAGGACCCTCGGCAGCCGGGTCGCCGGCCTGCCCAAGATCCACCTCGTGGACGCGGGGCTGGCAAGCCATCTCCTCGGTCTCACCACACGTCGGCTGGCCAACCGTGAGCCCGTAGTCCTCACCGAATTCGGTCACGTGCTGGAAACCTTCGTCGTCGGTGAGGTACTGCGCCAAGCCGGATGGCTGGACGAGCCCGTGTTGACCGGCCACTTCCGCACCCATGACCAAGTGGAAGTCGACCTCGTCATGGAGGCGTACGACGGCCGGACAGCAGGCATCGAGGTGAAGTCTTCCTCTCGGGTGACCCAGCAGGATCTGCGTGGGCTGCGGATGCTGCGCGACAAGCTTGGCAAAGCCTTCACCGGCGGGGTGCTGCTGAATCTGGGGGATCGCGCCTACACCATCGACGAGCGCATCCATGTCCTCCCCGTGAGCCGGTTGTGGGCATGAGTCCACAGGAAGCGGGCGACCTCCAGAACCCCCGTCCCCCGTGACGGCGGCAGCCGCACCACGTGGTGGCGCGCCATCGACTGCCGCACCGCACCGCCGCGAAACAGGCTTGCGGAAGAATGGAAAATGACAGGATGACAGCGGCTTGACCGGACGATGTCCGAGCCGGCCGGGACCCCAGCGCACGCCACGAAGAAGCCGGAGAACATGTCTTCCAGCGTCCAGCCGCCTCTGCTTCGCGATGTCATCGACATCCAGCCCTCGATCTCCACCTCCGACTTCGTCCTGAAGCTCGCCGAGGCAGTGACCGAAGAGGGCAGCGCTCGCGCGCTCCGGGACTATGTCGTCACCGAGCGGCTGCTGGAGAACTTCGACGAGGCGTTGAGCCTGATCCGCTCCGCCCTCGACGGACAGACGTCCAAGGCGGCGTACCTGCACGGCTCGTTCGGTTCCGGTAAGTCACACTTCATGGCGGTACTGCACGCCCTGCTCCGCGGCGACCAGGCTGCTCGAGCGCGGACGGAGTTCGACCCGGTATTGGCCCGGCACGAGTGGCTGGCCGGCACCGGCAGCGCCGGTGAGCGCAAGAGGTTCCTGCTCGTGCCGTACCACATGCTCGGCGCCAAGTCCCTGGAGCAGCGCATCCTCGGCGGCTATGTCGCCCACGTCAAGGCCCTGCATCCCGATGCGCAGACACCGCAGGTGTACCGCACCGATTCGCTGTTCTCGGACATCCGACGGCTGCGGGACAAGATCGGCGACGAGAAGTTCATCGACGGACTCGACGGCACCGCACACGCAGGCACCGAGAGCGATGCCGCGGACGAGGACGACGAGTGGGGTGAGGGCTTCGCCTGGACACCGGACCTGCTGGACACCGCCCTCGCCGCCGAGCAACTCGACGACTCGGCCGAGCGGCCGGACGGCTCGAAGATCACGCTGAACCTCGTCACCCCCACCACGCCCTCCGAACTTCGAGCCAAGCTGGTCAACGAGGCCATCACCGGCTGGTTCCCGGGCTTCACGGTCAATGCCGCCGAAGACGAGGACGGTTTCATCTCGCTGGACGCGGGCCTCGGGGTCATCGCCGCGCATGCGAAGTCACTCGGCTACGACGGTCTCATCCTCTTCATGGACGAGCTGATCCTGTGGCTCGCCAATCGCATCACCGATCAGAAGTTCGTCTCCCGCGAGGCGGACAAGATCACGAACTTCGTGGAGGGCGCCGACTCTCGTCGGGCCGTGCCCATCGTGTCGTTCATCGCCCGCCAGCGTGACCTGCGCGAGTTGGTCGGCCAGGAGCTGTCCGGTGTCGCGGAGACCTCGATCCAGGACAGTCTGAACCTGGCCTCGGGTCGGTTCGACAAGATCACCCTGGAGGACCGCAACCTCCCGCAGATCGCCCACGCCCGCCTGCTCCGGCCCAAGAACGACGACGCGAAGGCCAAGCTCGATGCCGCCTTCGCCAAGGCCAAGCGGTCGGGCGGGCCGGCCGTGTGGGACGTGCTGCTCGGGTCGGAGGGGGGCACCACCGGTGCGGACGAGGACTCGTTCCGGCTGACCTACCCGTTCTCCCCCGCCTTCATGGACACCCTCGTCCACATCTCCTCCGCCCTCCAGCGCTCGCGTACCGGCCTGAAGTTGATGGGCCAGTTGCTCGCGAACCACCGCGACGACGCGCGCCTCGAGCAACTGATCCCGCTGGGCGACCTGTACGAGGTGATCGCGGACGGCGGCGACGAACCGTTCGTGGACAAGCTGAAGGCGGAGTTCAAGGCCGCCGACAAGCTGTACCGCAACAAACTGCGTCCGTATCTCCTGAACGTGTACGAGGTCACCGAGGAAGACGTCGAGCGTTACCTGCACCGTCCCGAGAGCATCGACAGCCCGCAGCTTCTGCAACGCTGCAAGAGCTACGTGGGCGACAACCGGCTGATCTCCACACTGCTGCTCTCCGCCCTGGCCCCCACCGTGCCCGCGCTGCGCGATCTCACCATCCGACGTCTGGGCGCGCTCAATCACGGCTCGGTGATCACGCCCATCCCCGGAGCCGAGGTGGGCGTGATCAAGTCGAAGGTCGCCGAGTGGGCTTCGCGCTTCCCGGAGATCAAGGAGATCGGCACCACGACCAACCCCGGTGTCCGGCTCGAACTCGCCGGCGTGGACGTGGACTCCGTACTGGCCAACGCCAATGTCAACGACAACCCGGGCAACCGACGAGCCCTGCTCAAGCGGTTGTTGGCAGAGGAAATCGGCTTCGAGCTGCACGACGGACGCTTCGGCGCCGACGAACTCGCGCTCGTGTGGCGCGGCTCGAACCGTACGGTCGAGGTGGTGATCGGCAAGATCGCCGACCCCGACGACCTGGCCGACCACGAGTTCTCGCCCGGCACCGAATCGGCGTGGCGGCTGGTGGTCAGCATGCCCTACCACGAGGGCGAGTTCGGGCCGGTCGAGGACGCCAACCGCATGCGGTCGCTACGCGACCTGCCCGGCGACCGCCCGCGCACCGTCGCCTGGATCCCGGCCCACCTGTCCGCGACTCGCTTCCTGGACTTTCGCCGCCTGGTCACCATCGACTACGCCCTCGCCGACGTCGCGCGCTTCAACACCCAGTACGCCTCTCACCTCAACGCGGACAGCCGGGCCCGGGCCCGCATGTTGCTGGAGAGCCAGCGCACTTCGTTGACGAACACGGTGAAAAAGGCGCTCAAGCAGGCGTACGGACTGGCCGAGAAGCAGCCGAACGAGGTGGAGCTCGGCCACGAGGACCACCTCGAAGCGCTGCCGAAGGTCGCCGAACTCAAGCTGGCCTTCGGGCAGTCGATGCGCGATGCGACCCGGGCCATCGCGAGCCGCATGCTCGCCCATCAGTTCCCGGCCCACCCCGACCTGGATCCGGAGGGCGCCGGTGTCGCGGTGAAGCCCACCGATGTGCGCACCGTCTTCGGCATCATGCGAGCAGCCGCCGAAGCGAGCGACCGGCGTGTGGAAGTTCCCGCCAAGGAACGGTCGTTGATGCGCAACATCGCCGGCCCGCTGGGACTGGGCTCGCAAAAGGAGGCGTACTTCGAACTGTCCACTCGTTGGCGTGAGCACTTCCTGCGTCAGGCGGGCATGCTCGGCATCACGGGCGACCTGTCCGTGGTCGCGCTCACCGAGTGGATCGACACACCCGAGACGATGGGCCTGGCCCCGCACGTCGCCAACCTGGTCATCGCCTCGTATGCCGAGATGGACGACCGGGTGTGGGTGCGCGCAGGGTCCCTGCTCGACCCGGCCCCCGAGCCCGCCCAGATCAAGGCGAACGACGCACTGCGCGCCCAGCCTCTCCCCGACGAGTCGGTCTGGGACCGGGCACGGCAACGGTACGAGGAGATCTTCGGCCAGAAGCCGCCTACTCTGCGACGCGGGCGGATCGTCAGCCAATTCGCCCGGCAGATCCTGACCCAGGCACGCACCCACCAACCGCACGCGGCCGATCTGGTGCGGGAGTTGGAGAAGCACGCCGAGCTGCTCGACCTCAACGACACCGACGAGTCGGGCAGATTGGCCCTGGCCCGCCGCTCGCTCGCGCTGCTGGATGCCCTGCTGGCCACCGATCAGGGCGTGGCGAGCAGCAGCGGCGCGGCGCGACAGACGGTGAACACACTCGCGGCCTTCGACCTGGCCGACGCCCCGGGCTCCCGCTACGGCGTGTCGATCAAGCAGGCTCAGCCGGTCGCCGCCGCCCTCGCCAACGCGGCTTGGGACATGCTGCGGCTGGCCCCCGGCTACGGCCCCGAGGGTGAAGCCGTGTTGGCGGCCCTGCGCGGTGCGGCGCAGGTCGACCAGCGCACGGCGAGCCTGCCGGACGCCCTGCTCGAGGCTCGTCGAAGCATCGTGGCGGTGATGGGGCGCAGCCGTGCCGGGACGGAGCCCAAGCCTCCCGAGCCGGTGCGCCCGCAGCCGCCGCGGCCCACCGATCCCGGCGACGTTCCCTTGGACACGGACTCCAGCCACCCGCCCGTACCTGAGCAGTACACCCCGCCCGGCCCGAGTTCCACCCCGACCTCTGCCGGCAAGGCCGCGCGTCGCTCCGGCGGCGGGCGAACCACCGCTGCGCGTGCGGTGGCCGAACTGCACGCCGAACTCGCCGCGTTGGCCGAGCGCGAGCCCGATGTCACCATCGAACTCAGTTGGCGGGTCGTGGAGGACCAGTGAGCACGACGATCGGCACCAGCGCGGTGCGGTTGACCGCCGGCACCGTCACGCAATACCTCGCCTCCCGGGCCGGGCTCGACAAGGACAAGCGCAAGGCGGTGCTCCTTCGCGCCGCCCCCGTCTGGGACGGCCCCTCGCTGCTGAGCTGGGGGGAGCAGCAGGCCCGGGTCACGACGGCCGGGTCTCCGCTGGCTGCCTACGAACTGGTCCTGGGCCACCTGGCGCCCGATGCGAGCGGTCCGAGGTTGTTGGTCGTGCTCACCGACCGCGAGGAATCCGAGCTGGGGGCCGACCTGCTGGCGCGGGTGCACAAGCACCGGGTCAACAACGTGGACACCTGGGACGTGGTGCGTGAGGCGTTCGGCGCGCAGTACACCGATCCTCGATTGTCCGCCGAGAACTGGGCGGTGGAGGCCCTCCTCGACGCCCAGCCCCCCGGCCGCTGGCCCCAACTCGGCAAGGGCGTCCTGACCCGTCGGCACGCGCTGGCGGCGCTGGCCCTGCGCCGGCTCGGGGCAGGGCGGTACAACCCGGATCACGAAGCCGGTTCCCCGGTGGGCGTCGGGGAGGGCCTCGAACTCGACGCGTATACGTTGCTGCGCTGGTCGCTCTCTCCCGGGGGTCCCGACCGCTTTCTGGCGCTGCGCGCTCCGGAGCGCGCCGGGCTCACTCGGTTCCTGGGCGAAGAGGAGCAGGCGGGACTCACGGGGCAGGCCGTGCTGGCCCTGACCACAGCCGAACACGGCGCGGACGCGGTGGCGTTCGGACTGGTGTGCGCTGCACTGTGGGTGCACGCGGAAGGATCTGCGGATGCGGGCGACTACCAGGCACGCGGACGGGCCGAACGCTGGTTCGGCGAGGACCCGCCGGTGCACGGTGAAGCCATGGACGCGCTGGCGCGGGCCTTCGGCCGGGCGACGGAGGAGTTCGTCGTAGCCCTGCTGCGTATCGGGCGCTCCGGCACGGACGAGGAAGCGGATCGGGCCCGCCGGCTCTCGGCGACCGTGCTGGCACGGGCAACCGCCCTGACCCGGCAGTTCGGTGCCGAACGTGCGGCCGGTACAAGTCCCGTGCTGACCGCCGGACTCGATGCGACGTTCAAGGTGCTCGGCCTGGCCCTGGCGGACAAGGCTCCGAGGCGGACGGAACGCGCCCTGCAACGGCTGACGCAACACCACTTGGCAGAGAACCCCGATGTGCACACCCGCATCGAGCGCGCCGGGATGGCACAGCGGCTCGCGCGCTGGTTGGCGACCGACCCGGCAGAAGAGTGCCCCACCGTCGCCGGGGGTATCGACCGCCACCTCGCCGAGACCGGCTGGGTCGATCTGGCCCTGGAGCACATCGAAGCCGGCGGCGATCCGGTGGTCGAGCTGAAGACCGCATACGACGCGTTGTGCACCGCGGTACGCACGCACCGCAAGGAGATCGATCGCCACTTCGCGCGTATTCTCGCCGGCTGGACGGCGGCCGGAGGCAACGCCGGGTCCATGCTTACCGTCGAGTCCTTCCTGTCCCGGGTGATCGTGCCCGCGACCGAAGGGGGCGAGCACCGCGTTCTGCTCGTCGTACTGGACGGGATGAGCGCCGCCATCGCCGCCGAACTGGGCGAGGAGATGCGCCGGGACTGGGCCGAATACGACCCGATGCCGGACGCCAAGGACGCCCCGCATCGGCGCGGGATGGTGGCGGCGCTGCCGACCGTCACTGCGGTGTCCCGTACCTCGTTGTTCGCCGGAAAGCTGATGGCGGGCTCACAACGGGAGGAGCGGGCACTCGTCGGTGAGCATGCGTTCGGGGGCGGCCGGAAGATGGCGGTCTTCCACAAGGACGACCTGCGCGCCGACAGCGGAGGCGACGTCTTCGGACCGAAGCTGGACGAGGCCCTGGCAGGCGGTCGCACACATGTGGCGGTCGTCCTCAATACCGTGGACGACCGATTGGCGAAGGAGCAAAAGCTCGGTGATGCCGCCTGGCGCCTGCGGGACATAGGCGGACTGAGGGAATTGCTGCAGACCGCTGCTCGATACGGGTGGGCGGTCGTGCTCACCAGCGACCATGGGCATGTCGTCGACCGCCACGGTGAGCGAGTGGACGCCGAGACTCCGCTGTCGGCCCGGCATCGGGCCCCCCGGGGGCCCGTCCGAGAGACCGAGATCCTGCTCTCCGGCCCGCGAGTGGTGTCGTCGGACACCAAGGGGACGATCGTCGCGCTGTGGGATGCCGACTCGCGCTACACCGCGCACAAGGCCGGCTATCACGGTGGGGCATCGCTCGCCGAGGTTGCCATCCCGATCATGGCCTTTCTGGCGTTCGGGGCGAAACCGCCCAAGGGATGGCGGGAATTGGGTCGCCGACAGCCCGCATGGTGGTCCTCCTCCAGCGAGCGGGAACCCGAGGTGAGCACGCCGACATCGCAATACGTGCCGGCGAAGCAGACCGCCAAGTCCACCAAACAGCGCCGTCAGGAAGCCGCTCGTGTGGCCGCCGGCGAACAGTCGCTGTTCGAGATGGCAATCGTCGCGGATGGCGAACAGGCGCTCCTCAAGCCTCAACCTGTCGCCCCCGGAGGCGCTTTGGTGTCGGCGCTGTTGTCTTCGGACCTCTTCTTGGCACAGAGGGACGCTCTGGCCCGCAAGCCCGACCTCGTAAAGATCGAAAAGGCGCTGCTCGAACTCCTCGACGCCGGTGGCACGCTGCCGGTGACCGCGCTGGCGCAGCGCATCGGCGTCACCCCCCTCCGGGCGGACGGGTTTTCCGCGGTGCTGCGCCAGTTGTTGAACTTCGACGGCATTCAAGTGCTGGAGACGCTGCCCGACGGGCGCACGCTGCGGCTGAACCCGGCGCTCCTCCGGGAGCAGTTCGAGATCAGGTGAGTTGCTTGAGCAGCCCGCAAAACTCGCGTAGGTCGAGGATTTGTTGCTCTGTGAGCGGGTTGCTGTCGAAGTGTGCGATCTGGTTGCGGACCACTCGCACCCGGTCGAGGTGCTGTACGAACTGGGTGCGGTCGACACCGCCCCAACCGAGTGCCGCCCAGTTGGCATCGGCCCTTGCACACAGTGTGGGGCTCTTCGGGTCCGCATACAGGAGCTTGACGTAGGCTCCGAACATCAGATCCGCGATCTTCCCGGTCTGCTTGCTCGGAGTGTTGGGCTGCACCGCACAGATGGCTTGGGGACTCAGCTTCGCTCCCAGACACTGGCGCAGCCGGAACTCGATCTCGCCTACGAGGAAGAACGGCAAGGCGGTGGCCTCGAAGCGGGCCGCGATATCAACCGCGGTGATAATGCCGGTGAAGCGTCCGCTGTTGTCCCGAACGAGCAGGTATCCATACTCGCTCAGCGAAGCCAGATGAGCGAACACCTCTTGGTGCACCTCGGCGATCGGCAGGGAATCCTTGACCATCGCATTGGCCAGGCTCGGGGCCGAACCCTGCTCGTACAGCGCGGCCACCGAGCGCCACGTCACGACTCCCCGAATCATGGAGATGCCGTCGATGACGGGCAGTTGGCAGTAGTTCTTCGTCTTCATCTGGTGCGTGGCCTGAGCCAGGGAGGCGCCGGAGCCGACGGAGGTGACCCCGTTTCGTGCAGAAGGAATGTCGCCGATCTTGAAGGATCGCTGCGGCAACATGCCCGGCAGCGGTTCCTCGTATTGCTCCTCGACGTCGTCGCGGTCGGGTGCGCCAACGACGGACTCCTCCGCAACCACAACCAGTGCCGCTTTGACGCCGCAGGTGGAGAAGGACGGGACCGTGGTCAGCCCGACCTCCTTCAACGCTGTGGTAATGGGCGAAATGGTCAGGTAGTTGCGCGTGCGCACGCCGAAGAGCGCCAGAAAGTCGGGCAACATCACCGTGGTGCCCTTGAGCGCGAGGAGCTGTTCGGGGGTCGGAAGCTGCGGGGTGGTCATCGACGCATCACCGGTCCGATACATCTCGGAAGACGGTGCGCTTGCCCATCGCGGCATGCACCAGGCCCAGCAGTTGCTTGGACCGGTCCGTGTAGAAGGCATCGAAGTCGCCCTCGTGCAGCGCGATCGGATCGACCAGGTGGGTGGCCACAACGTCATCGAACCATTCCGGCCGGATCCCGGACTCGGCCGCGAGCGCCTTGAGGTATCCCGACGGCGAACCGCTCATGCTGCGGCCGGCACGGTAGGACATCGGTGTCTTGTTCACAATCGAATTGGCGCGGGCATCACCCGAGTGGTTCTTGGTGAACCAGTTCCGGGGGAAGATCTGGCGAACGTCGACCTGGTGCTGGACGAGCAGGCCGGGCGTGAGCGGCCCTTCGTTGTAGTACCAGTCCACCGCACCCTGCTTGATCAAGAGCGCGTAGATCCCCTTGTACGCCGCGCTGTTGCGGGTGGTCAGCGTATCGAGGCGCTCGGCTAGGAAGGCCGCCTCCGTAACGGTGTCCGGCACTTCGCCCGCGCCTTCGGCCCAGCCGATGAGCTGCTCGACGTCACGGGGAAACCGACTCTCCGTCGAGCCGCCGTACATCTCACCGAGCACACCGCACCAGTACCAGCGGGAGATCCGGTCGTCGTACCCGATCTCCTCGGTGCGATCGCCGAGGATTGCCCGCACTGCCGCAAGGGGGACCAGTTGCGTACGGTAGGGCAGATCGGCCGAACGAACGATGCACTGGCGTTCCAGGAATGCACCGACCCATGCGAACGCTTCGGCGACCTTGGGCGACAACCGCTGGAAGTCGGCCAGCGGCAGATCCAGGAGATCGCGGCGCTTGCACGATACCGCCGTACGACCACCTTCCTGCTTGCGCTCCCAGGTCAACACCAACGCGATTGCCTGAAGGAAGTCGCTGCTGCTGAAACCGTCCTCGACGCCTGCGTCCGGGTTCCCGAAGACCGGGTACGAGGTGGTCAACTGCTTCTTGATGTCCCGCCACACACTGGGCAGGCGATAGTAGTCGTCGTGCTTCTGCTCGTACGGGAGATCACCGGCGTAGGTGGCGGTCAGCAGTTCGAACACGGTCAGCGGCACACCACCGGTGTTCACCCGCTCGAAAACCGAGCAGACCGCGTCCTTGGTCGTGGCCGCAGCGAGTCGAATCATCGGAATCTGAAACGACTGGATCTTGCTCAGCACACTCTGCTCGAACTGCGCCCACAGGTCCCAGTTGGCTTGCTCCAGGCGCACGAAAGTCTGCTGCCACTTGCTGCGCTCGGCATATTCGAACACCAGTCGCAAAGGGAAATAGCCTGCTTGGCACTCGAGTTCCCGGGTGCTCAGATCCAGCACATGGCGGGCGAAATCCGAGCGCAGGACCTTGTTTTCGGGCACGGATACGATCGCCTCGTCCCGGTCCGCGGACGGTCCGACCGCCTTGGCGATGTCGACGTAGTACCAGAGCTTGACGTTCTTCTTGCGGGCATCGACGGTGCGGACCGGCTCCTGCGAATGCAGGGCTTGGAACAGGGAGGTGAGACGCTGCTGACCGTCGAGCAGCAGCAGGTCCGGGCTTCGCCCCTCCGCCGATTCGGAACCGACCAGGGGAACAGCACGAAAAGGTGACTTTCCGCCCGTCTCGAGGGTCATGACGACCCCCAGGGGATAGTCGAGCGTGACCGTCGCGATCAGTTCGCGGATCCGCTGGTCGTCCCACTTCCATTCGCGTTGAAAGTCGGGGAGTTGCAGAACCCCCGAAGCAACATCGTCCAACACCTGACTCAGATTCGGGCTGTCGATGGCCACAGCCTGCTCCCCCACCCTGACGTTCAGTACGTGTGTCCGTCGATTTGACCCATATCCGGTTCGGGCGTCAAGCCGATGGGCGGATTGCACCACGATCCGTGACCTACCCGCTCGCGGGGCGAATGGGAGACTGCTCGAGTGACAGCACGCCTTCCTGCCAAGCCGGGTTCCGCCGTCAGCGTGGCCCGCCGACGCGATGTCATCGACGCTCTGCGGCGCGGCGCCGTACCGGAACGGGGCCTGGATCTGCTGGCCACGGGACTCGGGCGCTTCGAGACGGCGCTCGACGCCGAGCTCGATGCGGTCGTCGCCGGGTCTTCGGTGTTCAAGGCCGTGCGGGGTGAATACGGCTCGGGCAAGACGTTCTTCGGCCGCTGGCTGGGCGAACGCGCCCGGCGGCGCAATTTCGCCGTGGCCGAGATCCAGATCTCCGAGACCGAGACGCCGCTGCACAGACTCGAGACCGTCTATCGGCGCCTCACCGAACGGTTGACCACGTCGAGTTTCCCGGCAAGCGCCCTGCGGCCCGTCGTCGATGCCTGGTTCTACGCGCTGGAGGAAGATGCCCTGGCCGCAGGGGCGGGCGAAGATGAACTCCCGGACGCGGTAGAGACGTTGCTCACCCGGCGGCTGAGTGAGGTCTCCCTCCACGCCCCATCCTTCGCCACCGCGCTACGCGGATATCGCACCGCACTGGAGGCCGGTGACGAGGCAACGGCCGCCGCCGTGTTGGCCTGGCTCGGTGGGCAGCCCCACGTGGCGGCGGCTGCGCGTCGCGCCGCAGGTGTGCGCGGCGATCTGGACCACTTCGGTGCACTCGGCTTCCTTCAAGGGCTCCTGACCGTCCTGCGGGACTCCGGACACGCCGGGCTGTTCGTCGTGCTCGACGAAGTCGAGACACTGCAACGCGTACGCTCCGACGCGCGCGACAAGGCGCTCAACGCGCTCCGGCAGTTGATCGACGAGGTCCACTCGGGACGGTTCCCCGGGCTCTATCTGGTCATCACGGGGACACCCGCCTTCTACGACGGCACCCAGGGCGTACAACGGCTGGCGCCGCTCGCACAACGACTCGCCACCGATTTCACCACCGACCCGCGCTTCGACAATCCGCGGGCCGTGCAGGTGCGGTTGCCGGGCTTCACTCTCGACTCGTTGATCGGCCTCGGAGGCACCATCCGCGATCTTTTCGAAGCCGGTGCGGACCACCCGGAACGGATCCGAAGGGTCGCCGACGACGCCTACGTCGCCGATCTGGCCCGGGCGGTCAGCGGTGCGTTGGGCGGGAAAGTGGGCGTCGCGCCGAGGCTGTTTCTGAAGAAACTCGTCGGTGATGTCCTGGATCGCATCGACCAGTTCGAGGAGTTCGATCCGCGCCGGCACTACCGACTCACCGTGTCGGACAACGAGCTCACCCGAACCGAGCGAAACCTGGCAACCGACCTCGGCACCGGATCCGCCGACGACATCGACCTGGACCTGGAGTGACCTCACGACAGGCCGAGCCGGGTGATCCACTGGATCGACTCGATCCGGTCGTCCTCCACCACATCGTGAACACTCTGGGCTGGCCCGATCTTCGCCCGTTCCAGAAGTCCGCCATCGATCCACTGATGGACGGTGCGGACGCCGTCCTCCTCGCACCGACTGCGGGCGGCAAGACCGAGGCAGCCTGTTTCCCGATCCTGTCCGCCATGGCACGGCGACTTTGGCGGGGTACCTCGGTGCTCTACCTGTGTCCCCTCAAGGCTCTATTGAACAACCTCGTCACCCGCGTGGATGGCTACGCCCAGTGGCTAGGCCGACGCGCGGCACTGTGGCATGGGGACACTGCGGAATCACGCCGCAGGCGCATCCGCACCGATCCGCCGGAGATCCTGCTCACCACTCCCGAATCGCTGGAGGCAATGCTGATCGGGGTGAAGACCGACCACGCCAACCTGCTCGGCAACGTGCGAACAGTGATCGTCGACGAGGTGCACTCGTTCGCGGGCGACGACCGCGGCTGGCACCTGCTCGCCGTGCTCGAACGCCTCGAACGAATCACCGGGCACCCGATTCAGCGCGTGGGGTTGTCGGCGACCGTGGGCAATCCCGAGGGCCTCCTGACCTGGCTCCAAGGCGCCGGTGCCGGCAAGCGAGTCGGACGGGTGGTCGCACCGCCGCCGGACGCAACCTCGGCTTTCGGCAGCCCTCCGCCGGGAGTAGTCGAACTCGACTACGTCGCGTCTTTGGACAATGCCGCCAAGCTGATCGCATCGTTGCATCTCGGCGAGAAGCGGCTGGTCTTTTGCGACTCCCGTCGGCAGGTGGAGGAACTGGGCGCTTCGCTACGTGCCCGCGGAGTAACGACCTACCTCTCGCACGCCTCACTCGCCGCCGACGAACGAGCCCGCTCGGAACAGGCATTCGCCGAGGCGCGGGACTGCGTCATCGTCTCGACATCGACCCTCGAATTGGGTATCGACGTAGGTGACCTGGACCGAGTGATCCAGATCGACGCCCCGAGTACCGTCGCATCGTTTCTCCAGCGCATCGGCCGCACCGGAAGACGTGTGGGTACTGCCCGCAATTGCTTGTTCCTGGCCACCCACGAGGACACTCTGCTCCAGGCAGCCGCACTACTGGTGTTGTGGAGCCGCGGGTGGGTGGAGAAGGTGACGGCACCGCCTGAGCCCCGCCATCTGGTGGCGCAGCAACTCCTCGCCCTGGCGCTGCAACAGCACACGCTGGGCGATCATCTGTGGTCGGCGGAGTGGAACGGCTTGGTGCCCTTCGACCGGTCGGCGGACCCGATCCTGCGTCATCTGATCGACGAAGGGTTTCTGAACATCGACGGAGGGCTCCTGTTCGTCGGCCCCGAGGCCGAGAGGCGCTTCGGGCACCGGCATTTCATGGACCTGACCGCGTCCTTCACCGCACCGCCACAGTTCACGGTCCTGTCCGGCCGCACCGAAATCGGTCGAACCGATCCCTCTGTCCTCATCGAGGAACGACCGGGGCCTCGCCGCCTCTTGTTGGCCGGGCGCAGTTGGCAGGTCACGTTCATCGACTGGGGACGCAAGCGGGTCTTCGTCGAACCCGCCGACAGCGGTGGCATCGCCAAATGGGCGAGTGGCGGCATCGCCGGACTGTCCTTCGAACTGACTCGGGCCATGCGGGAGGTACTCCTCGGGGTCGACCCGCCGGTTTCCCTCACGCGGCGCGCAGAGGCGTGCCTGCGGGGGTGGCGGGAGAACCAGGCCCCGGACGTCGTGCATCCAGCCGGCACGCTGCTGTCGCGCACGGGCAAAGACGTGCGCTGGTGGACCTGGGCCGGCTACCGCGCGAACGCAACCTTGGCGAGCACCCTTGCCTCGATCGCGGACCCGGTGCAACGCCCGACCGACTGCTGGGTGCGACTGCGCGAGGACTTGACGCCCCAGATGTGGCGGGCAGCCTCCGCCGGCGCCCGCAAGTCCCTGGTACTGCCGGATGTGGACCGACGTGCGGTCAAGGGGCTGAAGTTCTCGGCCGCTCTTCCCGAACGCCTCGCGGTCGCCACGGTCGCCGCACGTTTGGCCGACTTCGAGGGAGCGCTCGCAATGCTCTCCGAGCCTGTCCGCCTTCAGGTGAACTGAGATCTTCCCGCGCCCGTTGCAACGAGGTGTGGAGCCCGGGCTTCACATAGAGTTCTCGCCCACCAAGACGTCTGCGCAGCCCACCCACGCGGGCATGCGGGTAGGCCGACTCCGATAGGAGTGCACGAAGTTGGATCTTCCACCCAGTGATGTCGCGGCGACGTTCGAGCACTTTGCGCATCTCCAACTCTTGGAGAGAAGGTTGATCGAGCGGCACCCGGAAGTGACGCATCGCGTGTACCGGTCGGAAGACAGACCTCTCCGTCTCTGCATCAGGCTCGACGGGCGTCACTCTGCTGTGCTGACTCGCTTGACCCTGGGTTCTTCCAGAGCATGGGTTGTTTCGGATCCCCGTTGCGGTGCGAGCGCCGGAGTCTGGCCGCTCGGAACACCCGACGAAGTCTTGGTGGACGCACTCCATGCCTGCGCCCACAGCGTCCTGGAGGACACCCCGGTTCGTAGCCCCTGGCGATGGAATCAGGCAGAACCGTCCGACATCGTGCGGCTTGCCGACCTACTGACGGAACACGGGCTCGAGGTCCGACGGGTCGTCGCAGCAAATCGATGGCACATCGCCGGGCCGGATGGCAACGAACGCTTCGACAGTGCCCACCGTCTTCCAGGCGTGCATCTGGAGCTTGCCCACCCCCGGGGCACCGTGCGCATCTCGCACAAGCCGCACCTCGGCTGGATGATCGATGTTGTGCTCGATACACCGAAGCAGGCGTGGAACCGCGTCGATCTCGGCTGTCACCTCATGGGCAAATCCTGGCCGTTCCCCGGATCGATCGACCATGAGGTCTCTGTGGAGGATGTGGTCGAGATCATGAGCGACGTCGACGGCAACGGCTGGAAAACCTACGATTTCCTCAGCGGCTCGTCGATATCGCTTGCCCGCCAGGAATCCCTGTTTCAAGCACATCTCGACGACGCGGATCTCGCGCCTGTGGATCCCGACCCCGAGCACGCCTTGTTGCCGGCCGCCGCCCTGGGGCAGCTGCGTTCCATGGGCTTTGCCGGCCGCTGGGAGCCATGGGACCGAGCATCCCAGAACCTGACCGGTGTACACATCGAGTGGTGGAACCGGTCGAGGGACCTGCGCCTCGGAGATGTCCAGCGCCTCAACGGAATCGCCGCAGCCGAAAACAAGAAGCTCTTGGTACTCACCCGCAACGGAATGACCCTCCCTGCCGCCGCCTTCGCCGACAAGGCACAGACGTTCGGGTTTCGGATCGATCCTCGACACCTGACCCTCGAGCCTCTCACCCAATGGGCGACAGAAGCGATGTTGCCGTCCTTGCAGAAGCCGGAGGTTGCGGCGACCTGACAGGATTCGACCCTCAATGAAGCCCCTGCGTTCGAACGGGAAGATGACCATCGACCCGGAAATATTCGATAGGAGCGACAGGCAAACGATGCAGACCGACGCAGAGCGCCACTTCCATCGTGACGTGACCGAAGGTTTCACCGCCCTCGGCCGCAAAGGTGACTACCGAGCAAAAAGATTCATGACAATGGTGAGCAGGTTGGGTGCGGTCGAAACGGCCCGACAGTTACTCGGTGCGGCTGGGGGCACTTCGGAGGGCTTCACCGCGCTGTGGGAACTCCAGCGACTGGACATAAGCGTGGAGGCGTGGAGTTTGCTCCCCTGGTATCGAAGCCTCTTCGACGAGGAGCACCTGGATGCGGCCAGGCAGCGCCTTGCCGACCACGAGTTCGACGTGGACAGGTTCCTTCGCACTGCCGAGCAGAGTCCACCTGCATGGACACTGGGGGGTCCTGAGCCGTCGAACAGACCGTAGAGGACCGGGCCAGCCACCGACACAGAGCGCACGTGCACCGAAAGCCCCGCCGGAGTTCGGCGGGGCTTTCGTGATGTGTGGACCTGTGGGGATTTGAACCCCAGACCCCCTCGATGCGAACGAGGTGCGCTACCAGACTGCGCCACAGGCCCAACGAGGAGAAACATTACCACCTCCCCGAGCCTGCTCGTGCACGGGTATTCACTCGTTGCCGGCTCGGCGCCACTCGTGTTCGTAGAGCGGAAGGGAGTCGACGGAGGCGCCGTAGCCGGTGCGGGTGTCCTCGGCGTATTGGTCGAACAACGGGGTGGGCGGGCGCAGTGCCTCGGCCGGTTGCGGGTCCGGGACGGCGTGGATCTGCGGGCGCTCCGGTTCCTGTTCGGTGTCGCCGCGCGGGACGACCGGGGCCGTCACGTAGGTGGGCAGCGGGACGGGGACCGGGTCCCACGCGTCCCGGTCGGGGCCGTCACCGGTGGCGAGTTCGGCGATCCACTCGGCCAGCGCGGGCTCCTCCGCCGCACGTTCGCGTCGACCCCGGGCCGAGCCGGCCGGGCCGGCGGCGCCGCCCGCTCCCGCGGGGCCGGACGCACCCGGCGCACCGGAGCCCGAACGCGGGGTACGGACCTGCCGGCCCTCGCCACCCGTCGGCGGCGCCGCGGGCCGGGGATCCGCCGTCGCGCCGTCGGCGGCCTCACGCGTCCGGGCTGCCCGGACCCGCGCCTCGTTCGCCGCGCCGGCGTCGGCCGGCGCGCCCGGCTTGCCCGCCGGTCGGCCCAGTCGGCGCAGCCCCGCCTCGTAGCGGCGGCGCTCCTGGACCCGCAGATGCACGATGTACGCCGACAACAACACGCCGGGCACGGCGGGCAGCCACACCCAGGCGAGGCCGGCCACGCCGGCCAGGATCGCGCCGGCGGTGAAGCCGGCGAACAGGCTCGCGATCACCCGGCGGCGACGGGTGAGCAGCGCGGCGCGCCCCTCGTCCCGACGCACCGGCACGGCGGGGCGCTTGCCCGTACCGCCGGCCTTGCCGTTGGCCGCGGCGGCGGACCCGACACCCGGCCCGGCCGCCTGCTGCGGCACCGACGACTGGCCACCCGAGGGCCGGCCACCCGAGGACTGCCCGCCGGAAGCCTGCACCGAAGCCTGCGCACTCGAAGCCTGCGCCCCGGCACCCGGTCCCGCGCCCGCCGTCCCCGACGGCCGCCGCCCGCGCCCGGACTCGCCGGCGGCGCGACGCTCGGCGCCCTCCGTACCGCTCTTTTCGGCCAGCGCCCGCGCCGAACGCCGCTCGAAGGCGCCGCGCCGGGACAGGATCCGGATCGCGGTGGTGAAACGCTCGGTCGGCCGGGCCTCGTTCAGCTCGTCCTGTCGGCGAAGCCACATGGGCACCAGATAGGCAGCCCAGGCCCCCACGATCGCTGCGTAGATCAGGCCGCTGCCGTTCACGCTTCACACGCTAAGCCGGATGGGCACCGCATCGTCGGATTAGGCACGGTGTGTCGTGCGATCCGTTCTGATGCCCATGTGACGGATGTGACTACCGGGGCCATCGAGGCGACCGGATCGTTCGGGGTCGCCGAGACCCCCGAGGCCGACCGGGCAGCCGTGCCCCCGGAGGCTCCGGGGTCTGCCGAGGTGACACCGCTCATATCTCCGGGAGAGTAGCGAAATCGCGAGATCGATGTGTCGATATGGCGGGATCGACATCGAAGAGATTCCGAAGGCGGCGGCGACTACCAGGTGAACCCCCGGCTCTCCCGATAGGCGCGCCACCGCATCAACAGCCCCTCCGGGACCTCCTCGGCGTTCAGCGCGTAGGCCAGGTGGTCCCGCCAGTCGCCGTCGATGTGCAGGTAGCGCGGGCGCAGGCCCTCCTCGCGGAATCCCAGCTTGTCCACCACCCGCCGACTGGCCCGGTTCTCCGGCCGGATGCACACCTCCAGGCGATGCACCCCGAGCCGGAAGAAGCAGTGGTCGGAGACCAGCGCGACGGCGGTCGGCATCACGCCGAGCCCGGCGACGCGCTCGTCGACCCAGTAGCCGACGTGCGCCGAGCACATCGATCCCCACGTGATCCCGGCGACGGTGACCTGGCCGACCAACTGCCCGTCGTACAGCACCACGAACGGCAACATCCGCCCCGCGCCGGCCTCGGCCCGCAGGAAGCGGACCATCTGCCGAAAGGTCGGCCGCCGCCCGGCCGCCGACCCCGGCGGCACGGTCGCCTCCCAGCGGCGCAGCCACTCGCGATTGCGGGTGTGCACCTCCTGCCAGGCGGCCGCGTCCCGGGCCCGGATCGGCCGCAGCGTCACCCGGCCCTCGGCGAGTTCCACGGGCCAGCCGCGGGTCAGCGCGTGCCCCATGGCGGCTGCTGCGCCCCTCCGTAGCCCCCGCCGCCCTGGTAGCCGCCCCCGCCGCCGCCACCCTGGTAGCCGCCGCCCGCGCCGTAGCCGCCCTGGTATCCGCCGCCGGGCGGAGCCTGCTGCGGCCCGCCGCCGAACCCGCCACCACCGCCTCCGCCGCCGAAACCGCCGCCGCGCGCGTGGTCGCCGCCCTGGAGTTGGGACACCACGTGCGGCAACACCTTCGCCAGCACCGTGATCCCGTCCTGCGCGCCGCCCGGCGAGCCGGGCAGGTTGACGATCAGGCTGCGGTAGGTCCAGTGCGAGTCCTGGGTGATCGCGACGCCGGCGATGCCGCGCGACAGGATCGAGGTCGGCACCTTGTCGAAGTTCTCCATCCGGATCGCCTCGGCGATGCCCGGCACCTCGAAGCTGATCACCCGACTGGTCATCTGCGGGGTCTGGTCGAACGGGTTGAGCCCGGTCCCCCCGGTGGTGATGATCACGTCGTAGTGACCCGCGCACGCGTCGCGCAGCGCCTGGGCGACCGGCTCGCCGTCCGGCACGATCTGCGGCCCGCGCGTCTCGAAGCCCATCTGTTGCAGCCCGCGCACGATCACCGGGCCGCTCTCGTCCTGGTAGGTCCCGGCCGCCGCGCGCGTGGACACGGTGATCACCATGGCTCGCATCAGACTTGCCCTCCGTCCCGTTGTGTGGCCCCTGCCCCCGGGTCCCGCTGCCAGTCCCCGGAGACTCCGCCCGTCTTCGCCTCGACCCGTACGTCGGTGATCACCGCGCCCGGGTCCACCGCCTTGACCATGTCCACCACCGTCAGCGCCGCCACGGAGACCGCCGTCAGCGCCTCCATCTCGACACCGGTGCGGTCGGCGGTGCGCACGGTCGCGGTGATCGCCACCGCGTCGTCGTGCACCGACAGATCCACCGCGACGCCGTGCAGCGCGATCGGGTGGCACAGCGGTACCAGGTCGGGGGTGCGCTTGGCCGCCATGATGCCCGCGATCCGGGCGGTGGCCAGCGCGTCACCCTTGGGTACGCCCTCGCCGCGCAGGAGTTCGACCACCCGCGGCGACACGAGCACCCGGCCCGACGCGGTGCCCGTGCGGACCGAGACGTCCTTGGCCGTGACGTCCACCATGCGGGCCGCGCCGGCCTCGTCGAGGTGCGTGAGCTTCCTGGCGCCGCGCGTCAACTGTCCACCCCATACGGTGAGCCCCCCGTTGCGGTGGGCGTCGAAGTGCCGTCCGTGTCCGACTTCCGTGTGCGTCGAACCGGCGTTTCATGTCGGGGCAACGTTAGAGGCACAACCGGGCGCCCCGCATGCACGGGCCCGCCCGGATCAAGATCGCGGCGCCCGGGCCCGGGCGCCGCCGCCCCGCTCAGCCGAGCAGCATCACGGACACCTCGGCGCCCTCGGCCACCGCGGTGACCTCTGCGGGAAGGCTGATCAGCGCGTTCGCCCGGGCGAGGCTGCCGAGCAGGTGGGAGCCGGTGCCGCCGACCGGATCGACGGTGCCCTCACCCACGCCGTCGACCGGCGGGGTGTACCGGGCGCGCAGGAACCGGCGCTTGCCGCCGGGTGAGGTCAGCGCCGTCGAACAGGTCGCCCGCACGGTCGGGCGCTCGGTGACCGCGGCCCCCTGCATCCGCAGCAGCGCCGGCCGAACGAACACCTCGAAGGACACGAAGGCGCTGACCGGATTGCCCGGGAGGGTGAAGATCGGCGTCTCGTCGGGGCCGATCACCCCGAAGCCCTGCGGCATCCCCGGCTGCATCGCGACCTTGCCGAACTCGACCGTGCCCAGCTCGGACAACACTTCCTTGACCACGTCGTAGGCGCCCGCGCTGACCCCGCCGGTGGTGACCACCAGGTCCGCGCGGATCAGCTGGTCCTCGATCGTGTCGATCAGCACCTTGGGGTCGTCGGGCACGTTGCCGACGCGGTACGCGATCGCGCCGGCCTCGCGCGCGGCGGCGGTGAGCATGTAGCTGTTCGAGTCGCGGATCTGCCCGGGGCCGATCGGCCGGCCGGGCTGGATCAGCTCGCTGCCGGTGGACAGGATCACCACGCGCGGCCTGGGCCGGACCCGGATCCGCTCCCGGCCGATCGCGGCGAGCAGGCCGACCTGGGCGGAGCCGATCGTGGTCCCGGCGTCCAGCACGGTCTGCCCCGCCGACACGTCGTCGCCCCGCCGCCGGATGAACTGCCCGCTCGACGGCGCCTTCGTGATCCGCACGGTCGGCAACCCCGCGTCGGTCCACTCCACCGGCACGATCGCCTCGGTGCCCTCCGGCACCGGCGCACCGGTCATGATCCGCGCGCACGTGCCCGATCCGAGCGCGACCTTCGGGGTGTCGCCGGCGGCGATGTCGTCCACCACCTCGAGCACCACCGGGTACTGCTCGCCCGCGTCCGCGACATCGGCCAGCCGCACCGCGTAGCCGTCCATCGACGAGTTGTCGAACGGCGGCAGGTCGCCGGTGGCGGCCACCTCGTCGACCAGGAGACTGCCGTGCGCGTCGAGCAGTTGCAGTTCGAGGGGGGCGAGCGGGGCGATCCGTTCGAGGATCCCGCTCAGATGGTCCTCGACGCTTTTCATCCGTGCATCTCCTCGTTCACGTACTGCCTCAACCAGGCCCGGAATTCGGGCCCCAGGTCTTCACGCTCGCATGCCAGCTTCACGATGGCACGCAGATAGTCGGCCCGGTCCCCCGTGTCGTAGCGGCGCCCTTCGAACAGCACGCCGTGCACGGTGCCGCCCTCGTTCGGCCCGCGCTTCGCGAGCACCCGCAGGGCGTCGGTCAACTGGATCTCGCCGCCCCGACCGGGCGGGGTGTGCTCCAGCACGTCGAACACCGCCGGGTCCAGCAGATAGCGGCCGATCACCGCGTAGTTGCTCGGCGCGGTCCCGGTCTCCGGCTTCTCCACCAGGTCGGTCACCCGCACCACGCCGGGCTCGGAGACGCCCTCGGGCAGGGGTTCCACCGCCGCACAGCCGTACAGATGCACCTGCGCCGGGTCGACCTCGATCAACGCCACGACGCTGCCGCCGAGTTCGCCGCGCACCCGAAGCATCGTGGCGAGCAGCGGATCGCGCGGGTCGATCAGGTCGTCGCCCAGCAGCACCGCGAACGGCTCGTCGCCCACGTGCGGCCGGGCGCAGGACACCGCGTGCCCGAGACCGCGCGGGTCGCCCTGGCGCACGTAGTGGATCGCGGCCAACTCGCTCGACTCGCGGACCAGCTTGAGCCGGTCCACGTCCCCCTTGGCGGCCAGCGCGTGTTCGAGTTCGTAGGCCCGGTCGAAGTGGTCCTCCAGGGCGCGCTTGTTGCGCCCGGTGATCATCAGTACGTCGGTGAGCCCGGCCGCGACGGCCTCCTCGACCACGTACTGGATGGCCGGCGTGTCCACGACCGGCAACATCTCCTTGGGCGTGGCCTTGGTCGCCGGCAGGAACCGGGTACCGAGGCCGGCGGCGGGCACGACCGCCTTGGTGAGCCGGAACGCATGACGCGCAGACATGCCCGCACACTAACGGGTGAGGTCGCCGGGGGTGCCATGAAGCCCGGCGATTGGCCGGTTGTCGGCCGCCGGCCCGGTCTCGGCCGGGTCCGGGCCGCAGAACCGGTCGCCGCCCGCCCGCTTGGCCCGGGCCAGCGCGCGGTCGGCGGCGCGCAGCAGGGTCGTGGCGTGGGTGCCGTCCTCGGGCAGCACGGCGGTGCCGATCGCCATGGTCAGCGGGACCGGGTCGGTCGCCGCGCCGAACGTGCCCCGGCGTACGGCGTAGCACAGTCGCTCCGCCACCTTGGCCGCCCCGGCCGCGTCGGTCTCGGGCAGCAGGATCACGAACTCCTCGCCTCCGTACCGGGCGATGGTGTCCACCTGGCGGATCTCCAGGGCCAGCCGCTGGGCCACCTCGCGCAACACCGCGCCCGCGCCCTGGTGGCCGTGCCGCTCGTTGACCGCGCGGAAGTGGTCGAGGTCGAGCATGAGCAGCCCCAGCGGCCGACCGAACCGGGTCGCCCGCATCACCTCGCGGTCCAGCACGAGTTGCAGATAGCGGTAGTTCCACACGCCGGTCAGCGGATCGGTGACCGACAGCCGCTCCAATTCGGCCCGGTTCAGCTCCAATCGGGTGACCTCGTGCCGCAGTTCGGGCAGTTCGTTGCCGGCGATCGCGCGCAACCGGCGTACGGCGACCGCCAGCGAGCCGACCGCGACCGCGAGCGCGCCGACGAGCAGGATGATCAGGAGGCGTTCGAAAGTCAGGCTCATGCGGGATCCGGGTCCGGTGCGATGGCGCGAACTGTGTCGATTGCGCGGACTCCTTCGGTAACCCGTCCAAACACGTCATTCAGGGAACAGCATGAAGGACATCCTCAACGACAAGGCCACACTGAGGTCACAGTTGATGAACTCACGGTCACACGCCGGGTCGGACCGGCGTGTCGCGGCGAGTCGCGCGCTCCGGGGCGCGCTCCTCGCGCTCCCCGAGATCGCCGCCGCGGGCACCGTCGCGGCGTATGTGCCGGTGGGCTCCGAGCCGGGCGGGCGGGATCTGGCCGAGGACCTGGCCGCCGGGGCGACCCGGCGTGTGCTGCTGCCGGTGCTGCTGGCCGACAACGACCTGGACTGGGCGCTGTACGAGGGGCCGGCGTCGCTGGTGCCGGCCGGTCGCGGGCTGCGCGAGCCGATCGGGCCGCGGCTCGGCCCGGAGGCGGTGCGCACCGCCGACGTGCTGGTGGTGCCCGGGCTCGCGGTGGATCGCCGGGGGATGCGGCTGGGGCGCGGCGGCGGCTCCTACGACCGGGCGCTGGCCCGGGTGCCGGAGGCGGCGGTCACCGTGGTGCTGCTCTACGACGACGAGGTGCTCGACCGGGTGCCGGCCGAGCCGCACGACGTGCCCGTGGACATCGCGGTGACGCCCGCGGCGGTGTACCGGTTCACCCGGTAGCACCGCCGCGGGCGCCCCTCACGGCTTGCCCGGCGCCGCCGGACCGGCCGGGAGCAGGGTCAGCCGGTGCTTGGCCGCCTTGTCCACCGCCGCCGGCGTGAACGCCCACGGCAGCGTCTTGCCCTTGCGCCACAGGTCGGTCTGATCGGTGTAGTTGTCGTGCCACACATGCCCGGAGGCGCCGGTCAGGTTGATCCACCGGGACGCGTCCAGGTCGGACATGTCCACCACCATCCGCATCGACGGCACGGTGGTCACCTCGTAGCCCTGCGCGGCGTTCCAGCCGGTGGCGTTGACCAGCCCCTCGCCGCCGGACATCGGGTACGGCCCCCGGTTGAGCATCCACTTGACCACGCCCGGGCCCTCGGTACCCAGGGTCTGGTTGCGCAGGGTCAGCGTGTGCAGCCGGCCCCACGACCAGGTGTCCATGTTCTTGCCGAGCCGGGCGGTGAGGTCCTTCTTCGCCTCGGTCATCGCCTTGTGCAGCAGCCCGTCACGGGTGGTGATCGCGCCCGGGTTCTTGGAGATGTTCCACCACGGGCTCTCCGGGGTGGCCAGCAGTGTGCGTACGACCTCGTTCCACCGGTCGCCGCCGTCGGGCTGCGCGGTCGAGTCGTCCCGGTCACCGCACTGCACGTGCGTGTTGTCCGCGTTGCTGGCGCAGTCGTTGTCGGCCCGGACCGAGAACGGCATCTTGTCGCCGAACGCGAGCATCAGCACCTGACGCCACACCGCGTTGAAGTACGCCGCGGCCGTGGAGTCGGCGTCGTTGCGCTTGTTCCAGTCCTTGAGCAGGTCCTGCGCCTCGCGCACCCACGGGTCGTCGATCCGCACCGCGAGCAGGGCCGGGACCAGGAACTGCGCGACCGGGTTGACGTCGTCGACCTGCATCTTCTGCATCATCGCCGGATCGATCTTGTCCGGCGCCTTGGTGATCATCTCCTCGATCCGCGCGCTGCGGGCGCCGTACCCCCAGTCGGAGGTCAGCAGGTACGGGTACGCCGGCGAGGTCACCGCGTTGTTCGCGGTGACGATGTAACCCTCTTGCGGGTCGTACACGTTCGGCAACGACTCGAACGGGATGGTGCCCAGCCAGTCGTACTTCGAGTCCCACCCGTACACCGGCCACCGGCCGTCGCCGCTGCGGCGCAGCGGGATCTTGCCGGGCGCCTGGTAGCCGATGTGGCCCTCGACGTCGGCGTAGATGGCGTTCTGCGACGGCGCGTCGAAGTTCTTCAGCGCGGCGCGGAAGTCGTTCCAGTTCTGCGCCCGGTCCAGTTGGAAGAGCGCGTCCATCGAGCTGCCCGGGTCGAGCGCGGTCCAGCGCAGGGCGACCGCGTAGCCGTCCTCGCGCTGGGGGCTCAGGTCGGGGATCGGCGCGTCCTTGCCGACGTCCTTCAGGTCGTCGGACTCGTCGGAGGCGTCGGTCAGGATCGGTCCGTGCCGGGTGGTGCGCACGGTGATCCGGCGATCGGCGCCGCCGGCGACCTTGATGGTCTCCTGGCGCACCTCCTTGAACGGCTCCCACTTGGAGTCGTAGAGCACGCCGTCGCCCTGGACCTTCTCCAGGTACAGGTCGGTCACGTCGGCGCCGAGGTTGGTGAAGCCCCAGGAGATCTTCTGGTTGTGGCCGATGATCACGCCGGGCATGCCGGAGAACGTGTAGCCGGAGACGTCGTACTGGCACTGCGGTCCGACCGCGCGGCAGTGCAGCCCCATCTGGTACCAGACCGACGGCAGCGACGGCGACAGGTGCGGGTCGTTGGCGAGCAGCGGCTTGCCGGTGGTGGTGCGACTGCCGGCCACCACCCACGAGTTGGAGCCGACGCCCGACGATTTCTCGCTGAACAGCGAGGGCAGCTTGGACAACGACTCGGAGAGGTTGGCCAGCGCGGACTGCGCGTTCTTGGACGGCGCCGGCGGCGGCGCGTCCTGGGCGAAGCGCTCGGTCCTGCCGTCCTTGACGATGTCGCCGTTGCGCACGATCGGCTTGTTCGTGTCGTACGGGTACGGCGGGTACAGCTCGTCGATCTGGTTGACCGTCAGCTTGTCGGACAGCAGCGCGCGGTCGATCTCGTCCTGCATGTTGGTCCGCAGGTCCCACGCCATCGCCTTGAGCCAGGCGACCGAGTCGACGGGGGTCCACGGCTCGGCCTTGTAGCCGTCGTGCACGAGGCCGAGCAGCGCGTATTCGAACGACGCGTCGGCGCCCTTGTGATCCTTCAGATAGGCGTTGACCCCGTCGGCGTAGGCCTGGAGGAACTTCTGCGACTCCGGGGCCAGTGCCGCGTATTCCTGCTCGGCCACCTTGCGCCAGCCGAGCGTGCGCAGGAACTTGTCGTTGTCCACCTGCCCGGAACCGAACATCTCGGACAACCGGCCCGCGGTCATGTGCCGGCGTACGTCCATCTCCCAGAACCGGTCCTGGGCGTGTACGTAGCCCTGCCCCCGGAACAGGTCCTCGGAGGTGTCGGCGTACACCTGCGGGATGCCCTGGGCGTCGCGGACCACGTCCACCTTGCCGGTCAGCCCCGCGATCCGCACGGTGCCACTGGTCTGCGGGTACGAGTCGCGGGACAACTGCCAGCCCCACCAGCCGAGTCCGCCGGCCGCGATGGCGAGCACCACGACGAAGACGATGGCGGTCAGCCGGAACCGGCGCCACGCCTTGGACGGCCCCTTGGGGGTGTTCGATCGTTCCTTGACCTTGCCGGTGTCGCCGGCGGCGGGCCCGGCGGCCTCGGCCGGGGCACCGGGCGCGGCGGCCTCGGGCGCGGGCTCGGCGGTGGGGCCGGTCACGGCGGAGGGTGCGGGTGAGGGTGCCGGGATCGGTGCCGGTACCGGCGCGGGGGCGGGCCCGGGCGGCGGTGGCTCGGCGGCGCGCGGCGCGGGCGGTACGGGCGCCGCGGCGGGCGGCGGGACCGACCCCGCGGCCGGCTCCGCGTACGGCTCCCCGTATGGCTCCTGGGGCGGGTGGGGCTGCCCGAGGGCGGGCGACTCCGGTGGGGCGTACGGCTCTTGCCCGGCGTGGGGCTCCCGCGCCGGGTACGGGTCCTGCCGCGGCGCGTACGGCTCCTGCGGGACGGGCTGGACGTAGGGCTCTTGCTCTGGCTCTTGCGGGGCGTACGGTTCGGGTTCGTCGTACGGCTCGGGCGCGGCCCGGCGCTCACGCTCCGCGCGTTCTTCCGCGCGCCGCTGGGCCGCGACCGGATCCGCCGCGGCCCACTGCGATGTGGGCCACTCGCCCGTGGGCCAGTCGTCCCACCCGGAGGATGAGGCGTCCTGGCCACCGGGGGGCTGCTCCGGGTCGGGCGTCTTCGAGGGAGGCATCAAGGTCCTTATGCGGTCGGTGCGGCAAGGGACACCTTAAAAGCCGAGTGTCGTCGACAGCACAGCCACCGGTACGAGACGGGACCCCTGTGGGGTATGGATCCTTCGCTTTGGTAAAATATTTGCCAGGCGTAGGTAATTGATCGCCGGTTCGCCGGCGCGGCAGGCCCCCCCGTCCCAAGGCCCGCTGATTCTCTGCGCATTCGCGACGCCGGCTTCGCCCGTCGTCGTCTGCCTTCATGTTCAAGCACTCCGTGCGGCCGCCTGGGGGGTGGCCGGACCGACGACCGCCGGAGGTGACGCACGTGTCCGTGCCCGAGCTCAACCAGGTCCTGCTCCTGGGTGCCCTCGTCATGCTGTCCGCCGTGATAGCGGTCCGGCTGGCGACCCGCACCGGGCTGCCGAGCCTGCTGCTCTACCTCGGACTCGGGATGGTGATCGGGGCCGAC
Source organism: Embleya sp. NPDC056575 (assembly GCF_042793325.1). Lineage (NCBI taxonomy): Bacteria > Bacillati > Actinomycetota > Actinomycetes > Kitasatosporales > Streptomycetaceae > Embleya > Embleya sp. NPDC056575. The sequence continues at coordinate 5,921 of NZ_JBHTVA010000045.1, read as the reverse complement.
GGCCTCGGCATAGGTTTCGACAACGCCGAACTGACCCAGACGCTCGGCTACGCCGCGCTGATAGTGATCCTCGCGGAGGGCGGGATCGCCACCAGTTGGAAGGAGATCAGGCCGTCGGTGCCGGCCGCGGCGGTGTTGTCCACCGTCGGGGTCGGGGTGAGCGTCGCGATCACCGCGTTGGCCACCAGGATCGTGCTCGACGTGGACTGGTCGACCGCGATCCTGATGGGCGCGATCGTGTCCTCCACGGACGCCGCCGCGGTCTTCTCGGTGTTGCGCAAGTTGCCGCTGCCGCACCGGTTGACCGGGTTGCTGGAGGCCGAATCCGGGTTCAACGACGCGCCGGTGGTGATCCTGGTGGTCACGTTCGCCCACACGGGCCACATCGAACCCTGGTACAGGATCCTCGGCGAGATCGGCCTGGAGCTGACGATAGGCGCGGCGGTCGGCCTCGCGGTCGGCCGGCTCGGCGCGTTCGGCCTGCGCCACGTCGCGCTGCCGGCCTCGGGCCTGTATCCGATCGCGGTGATGGCGCTGTGCGTGCTGGCCTACTCCGGCGGCGCGTTGGCGCACGGCAGCGGGTTCCTCGCGGTCTACCTGACCGCGCTGGTCCTGGGCAACTCGCAACTCCCGCACGGCCCGGCCACGCGCGGCTTCGCCGAGGGGCTCGGCTGGATCGCCCAGATCGGGCTGTTCGTCCTGCTCGGACTGCTGGTCACCCCGCACGAGTTGGGCAGCGCGGTGGTCCCGGCGCTGGTGATCGGCACCATCCTGCTGCTGGTCGCCCGACCGCTGTCGGTGATCGTGACCACGTCGCCGTTCCGCATACCGTGGCGCGAGCAGCTGATCCTGTCCTGGGCGGGACTGCGCGGGGCGGTGCCCATCGTGCTGGCGACCATCCCGATCGTGAAGGACATCCCCGACGCCCAGCGGCTGTTCAACATCACCTTCGTGCTGGTCGTCGTGTTCACCCTGGTCCAGGGGCCGACGCTGCCGTGGATAGCGCGCAAGGCCGGTTTCGCGGGCGCCGACGAGCCGACCGACCTCGGCGTGGAGTCCGCGCCGCTGGAGAAGCTGCACGGCCACCTGCTGTCGGTGAACGTGCCGACGGGTTCGCGGATGCACGGCGTGGAGGTCGGCGAGTTGCGCCTGCCGCGCGGGGCCGCGGTCACCCTGATCGTGCGCGAGGACGGGAGCTTCGTGCCCGAGCCGACCACCGTGCTGCGGCGCGGCGACGACCTGCTCGTGGTGACCACCGACACGGTGCGCGACCAGACGGAGGACCGACTGCGCGCGGTCAGCCGGGGCGGCAAGCTCGCCGGCTGGTTCGGGGTCAAGGGCGACACCTGAGGCGCACCGCCTCGCCGTCGGTCCGGACCGGGTGCGCCTGGGATACAATCGTATGGTTGATCGTCGGCGGGGCGCCCCAGGGTGCCCCGGACACCGATCCCACTGCACACACCGACTCTGCCTGACGCAGGGCTGGCGTCGTGACCGCACGGCGGCCGAGGCACAACGCTTCGGTATCTACCCCGGTGGACGCTTTCGAGGACAGCTCTCGGCGCACCGGGGTTTCCCCTGTGCGTCACCAGGTGGCAGGAAGCGACAACCCGCGATGCCCACGATGCCCACGCATCGGACCGCCGCACGCGCCCGCCGGGGGCGGTGCGCATGATCTCCACGTACTCCACGCTGCTGCGGACCCCCTCCGCCTGGCGATTCCTGGCTCCCGCGCTGATCGCGCGGCTGCCCTACGCGATGCTCGGACTGGGCATCGTGCTGCTGGTCAAACACACCACGGGCTCGTACGGCACGGCGGGCGCTGTCTCCGCCGCGGCCGCCGTGGCGCTGGCCTTCGTCGGCCCGCAGACGGGCCGGCTCGCCGACCGCTTCGGCCAGGCCGCGGTGGTCGTGCCCGGCGCGCTGCTGCACGGCGCGGCGGTGTCCGCGCTGATCGTGGCCGCGCTCGCCGAGGCGCCGCTGTGGCTGCTGTTCACGACCGCGGTGCTCTCCGGCGCGACGGTGCCGCAGATCGGCTCGATGGTGCGGGCCCGCTGGGCGGCGCACCTGGAGCGGTCGCCGCTGCTGCCGACCGCGTTCGCGTTCGAGTCGGTGACCGACGAGTTCACCTTCGTGGTCGGCCCGGTGGTGGCCACCTTCCTGGCCACCGGCGTACACCCGGCGGCGGGCCTGGTGGTCGAGGCCGCGCTGACCGTGCTCGGGTCGTTGTTGTTCGCGGCACAACGCGGCACCGCGCCCCGGCGGGTGGTCCGCACGGCCGGTGACACGCCGCACACCTCCGCGCTGCGGATCGGCGGGGTACGCCTGCTCGTGGTCGCGTTCGTCTGCATCGGCGGGGTCTTCGGCACCGTGCAGGTCTCGGTCACCGCGTTCGCCGAGGAGGCGGGCCGGCCCGGCCTGGCGGGCGCGCTGTACGCGGTCTTCGCGGGCGGCAGCCTGGTCGCCGGAGCCGTCTACGGCGCGATCGCCTGGCGACGGGCCGCGCACCGCCGGATGGTGGTGATGTTCGCGCTGCTCGCGCTCGGCACCGCGCCGCTGTGGGCCATCCCGTCGGTGGGAATCATGGTGCCCGTCGCGTTGCTGTGTGGACTGGCGATCGCACCGACGCTGATCACCGGCTTCACCCTCGTCGACACGCTGGTCCCGGCCGCGGCCAAGACCGAGGCGTTCACCTGGTTGACCGGGGCGATCGGGCTCGGCCTCGCGCTCGGCTCGACGTTCTCCGGGATGCTCACCGACGCGCGCGGCTCGGGCGCCGGCTTCGCGCTCACCCTGGCCTCGGCCGGCATCGGCTTCCTGGTGGTGCTGGCCGGGCAACGGCTGCTGAAGCCGAAGGCCGATGTGACACCCATTACACCGACGACCACCACCGTGGTGGACGGAACTCCGGTGGATGCTGCACCATTGGCACTCGACAGGTGAGAGTGCCAGTACCCAGCTGACCTGTCTGTCGAAGGAGGACCAGACCGTGCCGACGTACCAGTACCAGTGCACCGCCTGTGGCGAGGGCCTCGAGGCCGTCCAGAAGTTCACGGACGACGCGCTGACCGTGTGCCCCGCCTGCCAGGGCAGGCTGCGCAAGGTCTTCTCGGCGGTGGGCGTCGTGTTCAAGGGCTCCGGCTTCTACCGGACCGACAGCCGCGGCTCGAGCACGTCGTCGACGCCGGCGACCGCCGCGTCGTCCGGCTCGTCCTCGACGGGTTCGTCCTCCTCGTCCTCCTCGGAGGGCTCCTCGTCTTCGTCGTCCTCGACGTCGACGTCCTCGACGTCGTCGTCCTCGTCCGGCTCGTCCGGTACGACGTCGACGGCGGCCTGAGCGATGGCGACCGGCGTGTTGCCGGCGGGGGTGGCCCCGGCCGAGATCGGTGTGATCGGCGGTTCCGGGTTCTACGCGTTCCTGGACGACGTGGTCGAGGTGCGGGTGGACACGCCGTACGGCGCGCCCAGCGACGCGCTCTTTTTGGGCGAGGTGGCCGGCCGTCGGGTCGCGTTCCTGCCCCGGCACGGCCGCGACCACTCGATCCCGCCGCACCGGATCAACTACCGCGCCAACCTGTGGGCGCTGCGGGCCGTCGGGGTCACGCAGGTGCTCGCGCCGTGCGCGACGGGCGGTCTGCGGGCCGAACTGGGTCCGGGCACGCTGGTGATCCCCGATCAGCTGATCGACCGCACCTCCGGCCGCACCCAGACGTTCTTCGACGGGCTGCCGCTCGCCGACGGCAGCGTGCCGCCGGTCGTGCACACCACGTTCGCCGACCCGTACTGCGCCGACGGGCGCGCGGTGGCCATCGCGGGCGCCCGCGCCTCGGGATGGGAGCCGCTGGACGGCGGCACGCTCGTGGTGATCGAGGGGCCGCGCTTCTCCACTCGGGCCGAATCCAAGTGGTACGCGGCCCAGGGCTGGTCGATCGTCGGCATGACCGGGCACCCCGAGGCGGTGCTCGCGCGCGAACTGGGACTCTGCTGCACGGCCATCGCGCTGGTCACCGACCTCGACGCGGGTGTCGAGGCGGGCGAGGGGGTCACCCACGCCGAGGTGATGAAGGTCTTCGCGGCCAACGTCGACCGGCTGCGCACGCTGCTGTTCGACGTGGTGGCGGCGTTGCCGAAGACTCGTACGTGCGGCTGTGGCACCGCGGAGGTCGAGCGGCCGGCGTAGCCGGTTCGCCGGTCGGTGAGTGTCGTGCGGTCGGCCTGTCCGGCCGTGTGTGATGTGTTCGAAGGCCGTCTCCCGATCGGGGGGCGGCCTTCGTGCTGTTCGGGGGCGGTCGCCCGGTGGGGGGAGTCGTGTCGCTCACGTGGGTGAATTCGTTGTCCACAGGGGGGCGGTGATCCACAGGCGTCCGGGCGGGTCGGTGCGGGCGGGTCGGCGGGCGGCACGGTGGGGGTGCGGCCCGGCCCTCGTTTTCCCGCCCCGGTTCCGACGGGGGTCGGGCCGCATCGTCCCTACCGTGTGCGCCGCGCGCGTTGGAGGTGTGATGTCCGCTTCGGGATCGTTCGGATCGCCGTCCGGTCCGTCGTTGGGCCGGGCCGGTGGACCGGCCCTTCGCGGGTCGCCGGGGGTGCCCGCCCGGCCGCCGTGGCGCCGCGTGTTGGCCCGGCATCGGCGCGGGTTGGCCGCGTTGTCGGCGTCGGTCGCCGCGCTCGCGGTGATCGTGGCGGTCCGGCCGGCGCCCGCGCCCACCACGCCGATCCTGGTGGCCGCGCGGGACCTGCCCGCGGGCAGCACACCCGGGCCCGCCGACCTGGCCCTGGTGCGGATGCCGACGGCGTTGCGCCCCGAGGGGGTCCTGCGCGCGGTCCGGCAGGCGGAGGGGGGCGCGTTGACCGGTCCGCTGCGGCGCGGCGAGCCGGTGACCGACGTGCGGTTGGCCCGGCCCGGCGGCCCGGCCGACGCGGGTCCGGTCGCGCTGCCCGCGCGCTTCGCCGACGCCGACGCGGTGGCCGTACTGCGTCCCGGCGACCGGATCGACGTGCTGGCCGCGCCACCGCCCGAACACCCCGGCCCCGCACGGCCGATCGCCGCCGGCGCCGTGGTGGTGGCCAAGCCGCCCCCGACCGATTCCGGGTTCGGGGCGCCCGGGTCCGGAGCGCTCGTTATCCTCGAGGTTCCCCGCGCCGTGGCGAGCGAACTCGCGGGCGCGGCGACCGGCCCGGGACTCACGTACACCATCCGCAGGTTCTGAGCGGCGTTGTTGCGACGGATCGTGAATGACACCAGACTCGTGCGGGTTGTCCGGCTTCATCAGCTATTCCGCAATTACTACGATTATTACCGCTGTTGGTGGTGATCGTCGCTCGGAACGCCTGGTCGAGCCTCGACCGATCAAGATCGATGGGAATCAAGCAGTGGGCGGCTTCAAGAAGTTCCTCATGCGCGGAAACGTCGTCGACCTGGCCGTGGCCGTGGTCATCGGCGCCGCGTTCACGGCGGTCGTGAACGCGTTCGTGAAGGGGATGATCAACCCGGTCGTGGGTGCGCTGGGCACCAAGAACCTGGACAGCTACACGACCTGCATCAAGGGCCCGTGCGGCGTCGACGCGAAGGGCGAGACGACCGGCGTGCAGTTGTTGTGGGGGTCGGTGCTCGGCGCGGCACTGACGTTCGTGATCACCGCGGCGGTGGTCTACTTCCTGCTCGTGCTGCCGATGAACCACATGCTGGAGCGGCGCAAGCGGGCCCTCGGGCACGCGGGCGAGAAGGAATTGAGCGACGTCGAGATCCTGCGCGACATCCGCGACCTGCTCGCCGAACGGCTGGAGCCGCAGCAGGACTCCGGCCGCGCCGGCGGCACCGGCTCGTCGGGGACCTCGGGAGGCTCGGGGGCCTCGGGGGCCTCGCGTTCGGACGTCTGATCGGTCGAACGGCGGGCCCGCACCTTCGTGGGAAGGTGCGGGCC
>NZ_JBHTVA010000044.1:25210-91663 GCF_042793325.1 Embleya sp. NPDC056575 | reverse complement strand
GGAAATGGGACGGGGGCGGCGCGGGGGTGGGTCAGGCGCCGACGGTGCCGTCGACGCCCTCGCGCAGGAGGTCGGCGTGACCGTTGTGGCGGGCGTACTCGTGCATCAGGTGCAGCATGACCAGGCGCAGCGACACGTCCTGGTCCCACCTGGCGTTGTGGCCGATGACGTCCAGGGATTCCGCCTCGGCCTCGATCCGCCGCGAGTGGGCCACCTCGGCCTCCCACGCGGCGAAGGCCTCCGAGCGGGTCGAGGCGCTCGCGTCGTAGGCCACCTGGAAGTCGCCTTCGTCGGACCACACCAGCGGGATGTCCTCCGCGTTGATCACCCGACGAAACCAGGTGCGCTCCACTTCGGCCATGTGCCGGACCAGTCCGAGGAGGGAGAGCGTCGAGGGCGGCATCGACCGCCGGCGTAGCTCCTCGTCGGAGAGTCCTTCGCACTTCATCGCGAGCGTGGCCCGGTGGAAGTCGAGAAAGGCCCGCATCATCTCGCGCTCGTCGCCGGTCACGGGTGGGGTGGGGCGCTGGTCGCCGGCCATGGGTGTGCTCGCTTTCGCTGCGTGTCGGTGTTCGCGTGGACCTGCTTTCTAGCAGGCCGGCAGCTCGTACCCCTGACCGAAGTCGCGGAGGACGCGGGCGACGGCCCGGCGGGCGTAGGAGGTCGAGACGGTGAGGTCGCCGGCGGGGAGGGCGCGCAGGATCGCGGCGGCTTCGGGACGAAAGCGTGGGCTGAGCATGCCGAGGGCGGACGCGGCTCGGCGGGTGGCGACGGGGGGTGTGGCGGGGGCGGCGAGGAGGCGGCGCAGGTGTTCGGCCGCTTCGTCGAGGAAGCGGGGGCTGAGGCTGCCGAGCAGGCGGGCCGCGCGGGTGTGGGTGTAGGGGCCGGCGTCGGGCTCGGCGAGGACGGCGCGGAGGCCGGCGGCGATGTCGGGGAGGGACTGGCGGTTCAGTTTGAACAGCCTGCGGGCCACGGTGACCCGGTCATCGAGGCGGGTGTCGGTGGAGGTGAGCAGTTGTCGGAGCGCGGCGATGCCCTCGGCCTCGAAGCCCTGTCCGAGATCGGCGAGTTTCGTCGCGGCCTTGGCCCGTGCGGACGGGGTGGGGTCGGGCGCGGCGAGGACGGCGCGGAGGTGGTCGGCGCCTTCGTGGACGTAGCCGCGGCCGAGCCGGCCGAGCGTGTGGGCGGCGAGGGTCCGGGCGAGGGGGACGGCGGAGGGGTCGGTGAGGATGGCGCGGAGGCTTTGGGCCAGATCGTCTACGCGGGCGGTGCCGACCACGTACAGAGCCTGGGCTGCCCTGCACCGCTCGGTCGGGTCGATCTCGGGCGACGTGATGATGCTCCAGAGCGCGTCGGAGGCTTCGTCGAGGTAGCCGGCGCCGAGGCAGCCGAGGTTCCGTGCGGCTACCCGGCGCAGAATGGGTTGGGTAGCGGGGTCTCGGAGGACGGCCCGCGTCAACGAAACCGCGTCGCTGGTGCAGGCGGGAGAGATCAGGGCGCAGGCCATCGCGGCGGTGATGCGGATCCGTGTGGACAGGCCGGGTGTGGTCGCAACGGCTCGACTCATGGCCGTGGCCTCTTCGGTGTAGCCCTGTCCGCACGCGGCGAGAAGCCGGACGGCAGCCGCCCGGTCGCTCGGTGGTGTCGTCCGGCAAGCGGCTGTCTCGCGCAAAGTGTGCGCCGCCAGAGCGTCGTTGTCCGGGCCTCGGTCGGACAGATCACTCGCGGTCCAGGTGCGTGACTCCGGGTCGGCGTCCGGAGCCGAAAGCAGGTCCCGAAGCGCGGCTGTGGATTCGGCCATGTAGCGCACATCCCGATAGCCCAGAATCTGCGCGGCCTGACGCCTGGTGTCGGCGGTCGGGTCCGATGCGTACAGGACGGTGCGAAGGACGTCTGCCACTTCGTCGGCGCCGGCCCCGAGGGTGTGCAGGGTTCGCGCCGTTTCGGGCCGATGCCTCAGGGCGGTGTCGGGGTCGCTCAGCATCCTTCGGAGCCGGTCGGCCATGGAGTCGAGCTCGTCGGGCGCGAGGGGTATCAGCATGATGGCGATGTGGTTGCGGTACGACGGGGAGATGTTCGGGTCGTCGAACATTCGGGTGAGGATGTCGATCGCCTCGGGTACATGGATCGCGTCGAGGCCCGACAGACACCGAGCGGTTTCCATGCGTACCCAGGGTCCGGCATCGGGCGCCGTCAGGAGCTCCCGCAACCCTCGAATGGCCGCCGGCACGAATGTGGGTCCGAAACCGGCCAGGCCTTCCGCCGCGATTCTGCGGTCCTCCGCCGTGACATCGGCGGCGGCGAGCGTTGTTTCCAGGTATGTCGCCGCCTCCGTCACATGGTCGGGACCAAGGTGCCCCAACGTGGCAGCGGCGTCGATGCGGTGTCTCGCGGCGGACGTCGGCGCGGCGAGTACGCGGCGAATGATGTCGGCGGCCTCGGTCAGTCGAGTCGGATCCAGTCGTGTCAGCGATCGAGCGACGCTACAGCGCTGGGAGGCATCCACGGTGGGCGATGCCAGAAGTCGGAGCAGGGCGTCGATGCTCTCCTTCGAGTAGGCGGGCGCAAGTTCCGCCAGCGCCGAGGCCGTTTCCGCAACGTCGTCGTCGTCCATGTCCCGCGTCGCCAGGTCCGTGCGCAGGAGTTGCGCCACTTCCAGAGTGTGGCTCGGACCGATGTCGGCCAGGGAGCGCATGGCCCGCCTGTGCGCATACGAATTGGCGTTGGGTGCGGCGATGAGGCCACGGAGAACATCTGCGGCCTCGCCTGTATACGCGGGACCGAGTGCCGCCAACTGTTCCGCGGCGAAGATGCGATCGAAGCGAGAGCTGTGCGGCACGGTTTGCGCCTCACGCAACACTCTCGCGACCTCGGGCCCATGTGTGGGATCGATCCCGGTCAACTCGCGCGCGGCGCGTACACGTTCCCGGCTGTCCGAGGCGGCGTCGGTGAGGACGGTCCGAAGCGCGGTGACGGCAGCGTCCTTGTGTTCCTGCGCCAGCGAGGCCAGTCCACTGGCGGCGTCGATCACGTTTGACGCTGTGGCGTCATCCGAGCGGAGCGCGGTCCACAACGCTTCGGTGGCCTCCGCGACATGCGCGGGACCACATGCGGCCAGCGCGCGCATGGCCGAGATACGTGTGTCGAGGGAGATGCCTTCCCGGCCGAGTACCCCACGCAGGATGTCGATCGCGATCGTGGTGTCGTGGGGCGCCAGCGACTGCGCCAGTCGAATGCGGACGTCGATTTTGTGGTAGCAACTCCCCAGGAAGTTCAGCAATGTTCGACGCACGGCGGGCTCCCCGAGCAACGCCGCCGCGTCCGAGGTCGCGCGTCGCAGTTCCTCGTCGCTCGACTCCCGGGTCAACGTCAACATCAGATTCGCCGCGAACGACTCGGTGTGCCGGCTCGCCGCCGGGACGCCCCGAGCCAGGAGTTCGCCGGCCAACGCGGCGAAGTCGCCGGTGCCGCGGCCCAGCCAGTCCAGGATCGCGTCGCCCGTGCCGTAGCGGTGGGCGTGGTGGGCCAGGATCGCGTGGGCGAACAGGTCGCCGTGGACGGCTCGGTGCACCGTGTGGGCCCAGTCCGGGGCCGCCGGGTCGAAGTGGAGCGGCAGTCGGTCGGCTCGGACGTCGGCGGCCAGGTGTTCGGCGAAGCTGTAGTGGGTGAAGCGCAGGAAGTCGTGGTGGTGGGTGAATACGCCGACCGTGCCGAGTACCGATGCGACGAGTCTGGGCCATTCCGGGACACCTCGGCGGGTGGCCCGACAGTCGTGTTCGTCGAGCCAGTCCAGGGCCAGGTCGAGGAGGGGGCGGGTGCCGGCCGTCGGGTCGGTGACCACCGTGACGGCCAGGTGTTCGACGAGTTCGGGACGGTGGTCGAACAGGAACGCGACGCCGGCTCGGTGTACGGCGGGGCGTAGCGTCCAGCGTTGCAGCACGGTTTGTTGTTGCTCGTGCATCTCCTCCAGGTGCGCGTCGGTCAGGAGGGTGAAGTAGTCGCAGTAGAGGGTGAATCGGTTGCTCGGCAGCGGCGTGCTCGGGTGCTTGCGGTAGACGAGCGCCGCCACCGTCGCCAGCAGTGGCACGCGGACCAGGTCGCGGACGCCGGCGGCCTCGGTCTGGCGCAGGAAGCCGGCCGCCAGGGTCGGTCCGTCGGGGTGGTCGCGAAACCAGCGGTGGGCGAACTCGCGCAACTGCTCGCGGTCGAAGGGCTCCAGCGTGTAGGTCCCGGTCGCCGCGTGTTGGAGCGGGGCCAGTTCGTCGTTGGGCAGCGGCCTGGTGGTGATCAGCAGTCGGAAACGGCCGTCGGGGTTGCGCACCCGGCCGGCCAACTCGGCGACCAGGCCGCGCCGTCGCTCCGGATCGGTGATCTCGTCCAGGCCGTCGACGATCAGCAGGCACGTGGTGTTCTCGGGCAGGTGGTCGAGCAGGTCGTCCGGAAGGGCGTAGTCGAGGTGTGGCGCCAGTTCGGCGGACAGGATCCGGACCAGGCGCGGGATCAGCGCGCTGCGCCCGGCGGCCAGGCGTCCGGCCGTGACGCGCAGAGGCAACAGCCGTTCGCGGTCCGGGCCTTGGGCCTGTCCCGACTCGTAGGCCAGGGCCAGGGACGCGGCCAGTTGCAGGCTCAGGGTGGACTTGCCCTGGCCCGCGCCGCCGGTGATCAGGACGTGGCGGTGCAGTGCGAGCGTGTCCTCGGCGGCCCGGGCGGGGGCGATCGCGGGTCCGCTGGGCTCGGTCGATACGAAGTGTCTTTGGTGGTGCTCCTCTTCGCGCGGGTCCCGGCGGGGATCCCGCATGCGGTCGAGGGGTTGCCGAGTGGGCGCGGTCGGGGCGCTGCGGGCCTGTTGCCGGACGTAGACGGTGGCGAGTCCGTCGAGGGGCGCGTCGTAGAGGCGGTAGGTGAAGTTGCGCGCGGCGATGGTCTGCGCGTGTAGCAAGTCGCGTAGGTGGGGCGGCAGTCGGGGAGCGGCGTCGGCGGCCGACGGGTGGCGGTTCCAACCCAGGACGATCCGGGCGCCCTGGTCCTCGTTGCGCTGTCGGGGCCGGGGGAAGCCGAGTTCGGGCAGGATCCGGTGCAGGTGGGTGTGCACCGTGGCCAGGTCGAGGGTCTTCGGGCCGCCCGGGATGCCATGTTCGAGGACGTCGATCAACTGCCCGGTGAAGGCCGTGTATTGCCCGCCTACGGGGGCGATCGCCTGCCGGGTCGCGGCGGCGGCGGCCAGGACGTAACTGCCCTCCACCCGGGACAACTCCGTCAACCGCGCGTCCTCCGGGCCCATCGCCCCCGTCAGGGCCCGGCCGGCGAAGCAGCAGTCCAGGAGTACCGCCTTGGCGGGGACCCGGCGGGCCGAGCGCAGCACGTCGCGGATCTCCTGGAACGGTAGTGCCGTATAGGGCCGTTCTGGGCGGCAACGGGGGAGGGACAGCAGCAGATCCTCACTGTCCGGGGAGACCAGGCCGTGGCCCGCGTAGTACAGCAGGACCAGGTCGGTGGCGGCGGCCGTGGCGTCGGTGAGCGCGTCCAGGACCAGGTCGCGGTGGTCCGGCTGCTCGATCACGACGCAGTTCTCGGCGGGCAGGCCCCACAATTCCGGGTCGGTCAGCAACTCCCTTAGCCGGGACAGGTTTCGGGCCACCGCCGGCAGTGGGGTCAGGTGTTCGAAGGTGTGTGCGCCGACCAGGACCACCCGGGATCCCCGGGGGTCGTGCGGTGCGGTGCTCATGTCCGAACGGGCCCGGGACGGCGGGTCGTGGCTCGGCACGTGCATCCATCCCCCTCGTCCGGCCGGGTGGTTCAGCCTAATGGGTCGACTCGACGGGTGGGGCGGAACGGTGGGGTCGGGCGCGCGGACCCGCGGGCGGTCGGAGCGGGGTGGAATCGGCGGTAGCCTGCCGAGCGCATTGTCGAGGTTCGACGTGGAGGTTTGCACAGTGGGCAAGGCGGCGGCGGAGCAGGAGGCAGCGGTGGAGGCGGAAACCGGTGCGGCGGAGCGGGCCCGGGTGGCGCTGCTCGACGCGGTGGCCAGGATGGCCGGCCAGGTGGGCAAGGAGGCGGTGAGCGTCAAGGAGCTGGAACAGCTCGCGCGCACCTACGCGATCGTGGTGGGACCGGGTTCGGGAGCGGTGTCGCAGGCCGAGGCCGCCGGCGGTACGGACGCGGAGATGGCGGAGACCCTGCAGATCGTGCCGGTGACGCAGCGCGGTGGGGACGGGCGGGAACGGTCGTAGCACGCGGCGGCCTCGGCGGGGCGGTCGGCTCGACCGGCGGCTCCGCCGGACCACTCGGGCGGGTGAGTGGGTTGTCGCGGGTGGGTGATGGTTTTGTCGCCCGGGTGGGTGAATCCTCGGGTGCGTGGGGTCGCGCCTGTCGCGGATCCGTCCCGAGGGCGCTGCGGGCCGGTCACAGACCGGAGCGGGGGCGTGACATGGGTTCAACGCTTTTCGTTGACTCAACCGAACGTTTGCAGCGGCAAGCGGGCTCTCGCCCCCGTTCGTGTTGGAGGCCGTCGTGTGTGGTTCCCAGGTGCCCGGACCCCGCCCACTCGAAGCGTCCACCTGGCCCGAACGCTACGCGGAGCCACACCCGGACGCGCCCTGCGCGATGTGCGAAAAGGACTTCACCGCGCCCGACATCGGCTGGGGCCTGCTGCTCAAGCGCGGCGTCTACGGCAATGCCTACCTGTGGCGTTCGGGGCGGGTACGCGGGTACATCGTCGTGGTGTGGACCGGCGGCCACGTCGTGCGCCTGACCGATCTGACCGCACGTCAGCTCGCCGGGTTCATGACCGAGGTGACCGCGGCGGGGCGCGCGATCGAGGCGCACTATCGACCGGTGCCCGGGCTGAACGTGTCCCTCCTCGGGAACGACATCCCGCACCTGCACGCACATCTGATTCCCCGTCACCCCACTGCTCCGACCCCCGGCCGCCCACCCGCCTTCGCCCACCTCGACCGGGGCCGGCAGAACGAGGCCCACATCCAGGTGGACGCGGCGGCGTTACGAGCCCTGCTGGCCTACACGGGGGTGACGGAGGCGGCGGTGGGAGACCCGCTCCTGCCGTCGGGCCGGGGCGGGGGCGGTTCGCGGGACGCGGGTCCGGTGGGGGAGGAGGGCTCGGCGGAGGTCGCCATGTGAGGCGATCGCCGGGGCGGGCGCGCGGGTTCGCCGCCGGCCGCGCCCGCCTCGCGGTTGTCCGCCGGGGGTGTGGCGGGGGTGGTGGGATAACCCGTTGGTGGTCCCGGGCCCGGCCGGCATGATCGGTGGATGTCCGCAGCCGCCTCCGCGTCCGTGCCGCCGCCGTCCACCACGTCCGGGACGCCCGCGCCGACGGAGTCGGTGGTGCGGTGCCTGGTCGACGCGGTGTTGGGTCGGGACGCGGGGCGGGTCGTGCGGCCGATCGACGAGGGTGGGGAGCACTCCTCGTGGTGGGTCGGGGCGGATCATGTTCTGCGGTTGGCCCGTGACGCCGATACGTCCGACCGGCAGCGTCGCGAGATCGTGCTGCGCGACCTGCTGCGTCCCGTGGTCGGCGTCGCGCTGCCCGCGAGCGTGGCCGCCGGCCAGTGGGTGGACGGGCTCGCCTACTCCGTCGACACCCGCGTCCGCGGCACCTCCGCCGAACTGCGTCGGGTCTCGCGTCGGGGCGAGGTCGCCCTGGCGCGGATGTTGGCCGGCCTGGCCCGGGTCACCGAGGCGGACGCGGTCGGCGTCGGCCTGCCCGTGGTCGCGCCCCGGTCGATCGCCGAGCTGCGCGAACCGGCCGAGGCGGCGGCGCGACGGCTCACCGCCGACGGCGAGTTCGACGGGGCGCCGCTGCGCGGTCCGAGCGCGGAACCCGTGTCGAGAGTCGTCGTGCACGGCGATCTCAAGGGCGAGCACCTGATGGTCGGCAGCGGCGGTCGGGTGCGCGGGGTGCTGGACTGGACGGACGCGGTGGTCGGCGATCCCGCCGAGGACATCGCCGGACTGGCCATCGCGGTGGGCGCCGCGGCCTCCGTGCGGGTGGCCGCGGGAGCCGGATACGGCCCCTGGTCGTGGGCCCGGGGGCTCGCCCTCGCCCGCCACGACACGCTGATCCGCCTCGCGGACCGCCTGTACGGCACGGACGACAGCCCCATCCCCCTGCTGCGCGTGCAACGGGACCGCGCCTGGCAGCCCACCGCCCTCGACCGCGTCCCCGAGCCGCCGGGCCCGGACGCGGGCCGGGCGGCGGACCGGTGGCCGTGGCCGACGGTCGCCCATCGGCGCCGCTGACGCCCGTGGAGCGCCGGATCAGGGGTGAGGGCGCCGCGGGCCGGCGGGTGCCGTGGTGGGCCGGCCCGTGCCGGGGACGGCACTAATGTCGACCGGTGCACGTATCGCGCCCGGGCGTCGATCGTGCTCCGCCTACCGCCTACCGCGCCGTGCGTCCGATGCCCACTTCGGGTGCGGACAGCGGATATTCGACCATGGGAGTTGCCGACGTGAACCCCTCCGCACCCGATCCGGTCGATCCGGTCGATCCGGTCGATCCGGTCGAGTCTGTCGCGCCGGTCGAGCACGTCGAGCCCGCCGCCGAGGCATCCTCCGCCGGCGGCTATCGGCGATCCGTCGGGTCGCCGCGGGGGGAGGCTCGGCGGCGGGAGTTGCTCGAACGGGTCACCGCGGATCTGGCGGCCAACGGGCTCGTGGACTTTTCGCTGCGCCGGGCCGCGCGCGCGGCCGATACCACGCACAAGGTGCTGCTCTATCACTTCGACGGGGCCGACGACCTGCTTCGGCAGGCCATCCTGCAACTGCGCGATCGGCGGATCGATCGTTCCGTCGCCGCCGGACGGCCCGGTTCCGAGCGGTTGCCACTGGCCGAGTGGGTGCGGGTGGTGTGGCCGATTCTGGTCGGTGACGAGGCGCGGGTGCTCGACCAGGCGATCGGGCTGGCGATGTACGACCCCGACCGCTACGCCGACCTCGGCCGCGGGGCGTCCCGGCAGTATCTGCCCACGCTGCTGGCCATCTGCCCCGAACACTGGTCCGAGCAGCGCAAGTTCGAGGTCGCCGAGATGATCCTCGCGGTGCTTCGGGGGTTTTTGGTGGATGCGCGGACCAGCGGCGACACGGCGGGGGTCGCCGCCGGCTTCGATGCGCTGATTCGGGCGCTGGAGCGGGAGGAGGCCGCCGAGGAGTGATGGCACGCCGGCGCCTCGGGGCTTCCCGCGGCTTCCCGTGGACAGTTTGCGAACCGCGTGGTTCACTTTTTGGAGGTGAACGGCGCACGGCGAACGCTGTGTGATGCCGGAGGGGGAGACCATGGCCCACAAGGAAGTTCGGCTGTCGGTAGGCACGATCGGGTACGAGGACACCGGTGGCGACGGTCCCACTGTCGTGCTGCTGCACGGGTTCCTGATGGATTCGTCGTTGTGGGACGAGGTGATCGCCGCGCTGGCCGTCGACCACCGCTGCGTGGCGCCCACCCTGCCGCTCGGTGCGCACCGGCATGCGATGTCCGCCGACGCCGACCTGTCGTTGCCCGGAGTGGCCGCGCTGGTGGGCGAGTTCCTGGACACGCTCGACCTGAGCGAGGTCACCCTGGTCGGCGTCGACACCGGCGGCGCGCTCGTGCAACTGCTGATCGCCGGCGGAAACACGGCCCGGGTGGGGCGGGTCGTGCTCGCCTCGTGTGATGCCTTCGACAACTTTCCGCCCGGGCTCACGGGCCGGACCCTCGTGCGCGCCGGTAAACTCCCGCCACGCCTGTTCGGGCTGTTCATGCAGCAGATGCGGCTGCGCCCGGTACGCCGACTCCCGCTCGCCTTCGGGTGGTTGACCAAGCGCGGCGACGCCGCCACCGCCCGCTGGGCGGCGCCGATCCTGTCCCGACCCGAGATCCGCCGCGACGCGGTGCGCATGTTGCGCGCGGCCGGCGCGGACACCGACCTCCTGCTCGCGGCGGCGCGGCGCCTGCCCGACTTCGACCGCCCGGCCCTCGTGGTCTGGGCGAGCGCCGACCGGGTCATGCCCCCGGAACACGGCCGCCGCCTCGCCGAACTCCTGCCCGGGGGACGGCTGGTCGAGATAGACGACAGCTACACCCTCATCCCCCTCGACCGCCCAGCGGAACTGGCCCGAGTCGTCCGGGAGTTCACCCTCGCGACCGACCCGGCCCGGTAGCCGGAACCGGAACCGGAACCGGTCCGCGCTACCGTCGGCCCGCCGCCGAATCCCCGTCGGCCCGCCGTCGATGGAAGGTGCGGCGATACGCGTCGGGCGGTACACCCACCGTGCGGTTGAAGTGGCGGCGCAGGGTGGCCGCGGTGCCCATGCCGGTGGCCTCGGCGACGGCGTCCACACTGTCGTCCGTGGTCTCCAGCAACTCCTGGGCCCGATGGATGCGTTGGATCAGCAGCCACTGCAACGGGGTGGTGCCCGTCACCGACCGGAAGTGCCGGCCCAGGTGGCGCGAGCTCATGTTGGCCCGGCGGGCCAGGTCCTCCACGGTCAAAGGCTGGTCCAGCCGGCCGGCCGCCCAGGCGAGCAGTTCGCCGAGCGGGTGGTCGGGCTGTTCGGGTACCGGGGTGGCGACGAACTGGGCCTGGCCGCCCGGTCGGTGGGGGGCCACCACCAGCCGGCGGGCGATCGCGTTGGCGACGGTCGAGCCGTGGTCGAGGCGGATCATGTGCAGGCTCAGATCCATCGCGGCGGCCTTGCCGGCCGAGGTGAGCACGCTGCCGTTGTCCACGTACAGCACGTCCGGGTCCACCTCGACCTCGGGATAGCGTTCGGCCAGGGCCTCGGTGTGGGCCCAGTGGGTGGTGGCGCGCCGCCCGTCGAGCAGCCCCGCGGCGGCCAGGACGAAGGCGCCCGTGCAGAGCGAGGCCACCCGCGCGCCGGCCTCGTGGGCCGCGCGTACCGCGTCGACGAGGTCAGCCGGCGGGTCGGTGTCCACATCGGCCCAGCCGGGGACGATCACCGTGTCGGCGCCGGCGAGCCGGTCGAGGCCGCCGTCCGGTTCGAGCAGGAAACGCCCGTCGACCCGCACCGGGCCGGCCCCGCAGACGACGACGTCGTACCAGTGCTCGACGCGGGCCGAGGGCACGGCCGGTGCCGGTGAGCCGAAGACCTCGTGGGCCAGGGCCAGTTCGAAATGCAGGATGCCGTCGGCGACGGCTATCGCGACTGTGCTCACGTCCGGAAGTGTAGGCATCACGTCGTTCCGGACGCTCGCCCGACGGGTCGGGTTGGGTGCGACCACCGCGTGGCAGGCCCTGGCCGATGTCGGGGAACCGCGCACCGGGCAGCGGAGATGCCGGTCGAGGCCGATCACGCGGCCATGCGGGAGATCGCGGCGTTGGTCGAGGCGGGTCGCCTGCGCCCCGAACCGGACTCGGTGCGGTGGGGTTACGGTCGCGGCTCGCTGTACCAGCGCCACGAGGTGCGGCGGGGGTGGCCGGGCAGGTCGCCTCGGCCGGTGGCCCACAGGAGGGTGGGCCAGGGGTCGGTGTCCTGCGGGACGTCCGGGAAGATCCGGGCGATCACTCGTGCGCACACGTCGGCGGGCGGGGTCCAGGGCAGGCCCAGGCCCTGGGTCAGGTCGTACGTGTGCACCACGGTCTCCACGATGCCCATCGCCGCGCTGCCCTCGGGGTCCGCGTCGCCGAAGGTGTGGTGGGCGCGCACGCTCGACGGCGTGGTCCGCACCATGGACACCAGCAGGGCGCCGGTCACCTCCAGGACCTGCAACAGCCCGCCGGGGCCGGCCGTGCGGTCCGCGTGGATCGCGTTCGCCGGGCCGCCCGGGCGGCGGCTCTCCCAGACGAAGGGCACGATGGCGGTCAACGGCGGGGTGCGCAGGCCCAGTTGGGCGGCGTACGCGAAGAGGTCGTCGTTCAGGTGCTCGACCGTCTCCCAGCGGGTCCACTCCAGCGAACCGGCCCGGTCGTCCCAGGCGGCGGCCGGCGCCTCGCGGAGCGCGGCCACTGCGAGCCGGACGGCCAGATCCAGGTCGTCCGCGGTCACCGGCCCGGGCGAGGCGGCCGAGGGCGGCGACGCCGCTTCGGGCGTGGGGTCGGAGGCGGCGGCTCGCGGCGAATCGTCCATGGCAGGACCGTACCGCCCACCGCCCACCGCCCACGCGCCCCCACCGCGGATATGTCCGGCGCTGTAGTCTCCATGCAGGTGTAGTACTACAGGTGGAGTGGTTCTTATGGTGCGCAGGAATGACGAGCGAAGGGCGGCGCTGGTCGATGCCGCCATCGAGGTGCTGGCCAAGGAGGGGGCCCGGGGGCTTACCTTCCGGGCGGTCGACGTCGAGGCGGGGGTGCCCACCGGTACCGCCTCCAACTACTTCACGAGCCGCGACGACCTGCTGACCCAGGCCGGCGCCCGGGTCTACGAGCGGCTGCAGCCCGGCGAGGAGATCATCGCGCGACACCGCGCGAGCACGCCGGACCGGGAGACGTACACCGTGTTGATGCGCGAGCTCGTCGACCGCGTCAGCGCCTTCCGCACCGGCTACCTCGCCCTGCTCGAACTGCGCCTGGAGGCCACCCGGCGGCCGGAGTTGCGCACGGTGCTGACCGAGCGGGTCCGGGTCGACCTGGCGGCCAACGTGAGCTACCACGAGCAATCCGGCCTGCCCGGCGACGCCACCGCGGTTCGCCTCCTGTACCTGGCGTTCAACTGGCTCATCGTCGAACAGCTCACCCTGCCGGACGTGTTCTCCCCGGCCGAACGCGACAGCCTCGTCGCGGCGGCGGTCGAACGCATCGTGGGAGCGTGAGGGCGCCGGCGGTGGTCCGGGCGTGACGTCCGTCCCGCACCGGTCGTTGGTCCGGGCACAGGAGCGTGTCGGAGCGCGGGTCGCCCCCGCCGGTCCGCCGCGCGCCGGCGCCGTCGCGCGCCCGGGGCGATCGCCCACAGGCGCCCGGAAGCACCCGGATCGACCATGGGGAGACCGACACGTGAGCGACCACCGCCACAACGCCATCGCCTACGCCGCCATCATCCTCGAACGCGCGGACGGGGCGGTGTTGTTCATGGAGCGCAAGGACACCGGCTTCGCCGACGGCCTGCTCGCGCTCCCGGGCGGCCTGGTCGACCCCGGCGAACTCCTCATCGAGGCCTGCGCCCGCGAGACCAGGGAGGAGATCGCCACCGACGTGGCCACGGCCGACCTGCGCACGGCCTACGTTTCGCAGGTGCTCGGCGACACCGGCGCACCGGTGATCGGCTGGTACTTCCACACCGCCGCCTGGACCGGCGATCCCACCAACGCCGAACCCGACCAGTGCGCCCGCCTGGCCTGGCTCGACCCCACCGACCTCCCGCCGGACGTGGAACCCACCGACGCCACGGCGGTGACCGCCTGGCACACCAAGGCCCACCCGACCGCCTGGGCCTGAGCGCCGCCGCCTCCCGCGTGTCCACCGCTCGGCGGCGCGAACGGACGCACCGGGACCGACCGGACCGGACTCGTAGGCGACGACCGAGAGTCGGGCCCGCTCACCGGCGCCGAGTTTCATCGGCGGGCGACCCACGTCGGTCATCACCGTGGACGCGCCCACGTGCGGGTACGCGGTAGCGACTGGGGCCTCGGCGTGGCACGTTGGGTGGTTCGCGACGGCGGTGTGACGGTGGTTGTTGTGTCGTGGTCGACGAGCGTCGCGGTGATCGTCGGCGCGACCCTCGCGGGGCTGGTCGTGGCGGTGCTCTCGGCCCGGTGTGTGGCCCGCCTGGACGTTCCGGTGGCGATCGGAGGTCAACTCGGGCCCAGGCCCGCGCGGAAGGCGGTGATCACCAGTTGTACGCGGTCGCGGGCCCCGAGCTTGGTGAGCAGGTGGCCCACGTGGGTCTTGGTGGTGCCCTCGGTGATGTGCAGGCGGCGGGCGATCTCGGGGTTGGTGTGGCCTTCGGCGATCAGGACCAGGACCTCGTGTTCGCGCGCGGTGATCCCGGGCAGCGTCGTGGGCCGGGGCGGCTCGGTACTCCCGCCCGGGTCCGGGCGACCGGCGAACTCGGCGATCAGGCGCCGGGTCACACTCGGCGCGAGCAGCGCCTCGCCTGCGGCGACCACCCGGATCGCGGCCAACAGGTCCTCCGGCGCGGTGTCCTTGAGCAGGAACCCGCTCGCGCCGCCGCGCAGCGCCTCGTAGATGTGCTCGTCGAGGTCGAACATGGTCAGGATCAACACCCGTACGCCCGGCACGCCCGCCGGACCGCCCGCGCCGGTGATCAGCCGGGTGGCCTCCAGGCCGTCCATGCCCGGCATCCGGATGTCCATCAGCACCACGTCCGGCCGCTCCCGCCGGGCGAGTTCGACCGCGGCCGTCCCGGTGCCCGCCTCGCCGACCACGGTGAAGCCCGGCGCCACCTCGACGATCCCGCGAAACCCCGCGCGCACCAGCGCCTGATCGTCGGCGACCAGCACCCGGACGCTCATGCGACACGCTCGCGCAGCGGCAACACCGCGCTCACCCGGAAGCCGCGCCCGGGCAGCGGACCGGCGGTGAACTCCCCGTCGTACAGCCCGACCCGCTCGCGCATCCCGGCCAGGCCGTGTCCGTACGGGAGTTCGTCCGGCCATCCGTGCCCCGGCCCGACGCCGTCGTCGGTGACCTCGATCACCAGCGCGTCCCCGCGATAGTCCACGGTCACCGAAGCGTTCGCGGTGCGCGCGTGCCGGGCGATGTTGGTCAGCGCCTCCTGGACGATCCGGTACGCGGACAACTCCACGCCGGGCGGCAACTCGCGCGGTTCGCCGAGCACGGCAGACTCCACCCGCAGACCCGCCTCGGCGCCGCGGTCGAGCAGCGCGGGCAGATCGGCCAACCCCGGCGCGGGCAGCCGGTCGGCCGGGCCGTCCGCGCGCAACACCCCGAGCAGGCCGCGCATTTCGCGGATCGTCTCGCCGCTGATCCGCCGGATCGCCGCCAACGCCTCCCGAGCCTGCTCCGGCCGTCGGTCGAGCACGAAACCGCCGTATCCGGCCTGCACGTTGACCACCCCCAGGCTGTGCGCGATCACATCGTGCAACTCCCGGGCCAGCCGCAGTCGTTCCTCGGCGAACTCGGACCGGGCCAGTTCCGCGTGATGTTCGCGCAGCGCGACGGCGTACGCGCGCTGCCGGCCGACCGCGTAGCCCACCGCGCCCGCGATGCCGACGAACAGCGGCGTCAACCACGCGTTGCGCCGCAGGTCGTCCGAACCGAACAACCACGGCACCGCGCCCGACAGGCCGAGCCCGAGCACGCCGATCGCCGCGCGCGGCGGGTACGTCACCGCCGCGCTGTAGACCACCGCCATCGAGACCAGCACCACGAACGGCCCGCCCACGTACAGTGCGATTGTGGTCTTGCCGGCCACGGCCACCACGACCGCCCAGGTCGCGACCACCACCGCCGTCGCGAGCGCGGGCCGGAACCGGCGCAGCACCAGCGCGCCGGCCAGTACGCCGACGCCGACCAGGGCGACGCACAACCGAACCCGGTTCGGCTCCGGATAGCCGCGTCCGTGCGGGTCGTGGTGGTGGTAGGCGTCCAGCACGCGCAGCACCGCGATCGACGCCCCGACCAGGGCCACGAGCACGTCGAGCGCGACCAGGTGCGCGGTTCGCGGCCGCCCGGTGAAGAACGGACGCGACGGCGCCGATCCCATGGCTTTCACGCCCGTGATGCCGGTCATGCCTGTCATGCCTGTCATGCCGTCGAGGGTAGGCACGCCGGCCGCCGCCGCCCATCGCCCGGCAGACCTATGACCACGGTCGTAGCCGAACCCCGATCCCGGCCGCGCGCTCCGGCCACGGTTCGATGACCGCCCACCGGCGACCCGACACGGTGGAGGACGTATCGCCGGCGGCACCGGGACGGGCCGGCCGGCCGACGCGGATCCGGGAGACGAGATGATCGAAGTGCGCGGGCTCACCAAGAGATACGGCGCACGCGTGGCCGTGGACGATGTCAGCTTCACCGTCGAACCGGGCCGGGTGACCGGCTTCCTCGGGCCGAACGGGGCGGGCAAGTCCACCATCATGCGGATGATCCTGGGCCTGGCCGCGCCCACCGCGGGCCATGCCCTGGTGGACGGGCGGCCCTACCGCGCGCTCGACCGGCCGCTGTGCCGGGTCGGGGCGCTGTTGGACGCGGACGCGGTACCGGCCGGACGCGGCGCGTACCACCACCTGGCGAGCATCGCCGCGAGCAACGACATCGCGCGCGGCAGGGTGCACGAGGTGTTGGACGTGGTCGGGTTGCGCGCCGCGGCCCGGCGTCGGGTGGGCGGGTTCTCGCTGGGCATGCGGCAGCGGCTGGGCATCGCGGTGGCGCTCCTCGGCGATCCGCCGGTGTTGTTGCTGGACGAGCCGGTGAACGGGCTCGACCCGGACGGGATCCGGTGGATCCGCACGCTGATGCGGGAGTTGGCGGCCGAGGGGCGCACGGTGTTCGTGGCCGGCCACCTGATGAGCGAGATGGCGCTGACCGCCGACCACGTGATCGTGCTGGGCCGGGGGCGGGTGATCGTGGACACCGAGATGGCCGAGTTCGTGCGCGACGGGGCGCGGGGGGATGTGCTGGTGCGGTCCCCGCACGGGCCGCGGTTGGCGGCGTTGCTGACGGCGCACGGCGCGACGGTGACGGTCGAGCCGGACGGGGCGTTCGCGGTCGAGGGGTTGGCGTACTCGCGGATCGGCGAACTGGCCGCGGGGGAGAGCCTGGTGATTCACGAACTGGCGGCCCGACAGGGCTCGTTGGAGGAGGCGTACCTGCGGATCACCGAGCCGGAAGCGGTGCACCGGGCGGCCGACGGGGTGCGGAACGGGGCGGGCGCGTGAGTCGGGTGCCGGTTCCGCGCGGGGTGTTGGCGGCCGAGTGGATCAAGCTGCGCACACTGCGGTCGACGTATTTCACCGTGCTGGTGTCCGCCGTCGCGGCGCTCGGACTCGGCGCGTTCGACCTGGGCAACCTGGTCGCGGACTGGGACGGGATGTCGGCGGAGCGGCGGGCCGCGTTCGACCCGGTCCGGTTCGGATTCAGCGGCGGCTACTACGTGGTGGTGCTCGCGGTGGGCACGCTCGGGGTGTTGACGGCGAGTGCGGAGTACGGGTCGGGGCTGATCCGGACCACGTTCACCGCGGTACCGAGGCGGCGGCGGGTCTTCGCGGCCAAGGTCGTGGTCGTCGGCGCGGCCACCCTCGTCCTGGGGGAGGTGATCGCCTTCGCCACCTACTTCGTGGGGCAGGCGATCCTGGCGGACAAGGACCTGGAGGTGGGGCTCGGCGCGCCACACGTGTTGCGGGCGGTGCTCGCGACGGGCGCGTTCGTGACGGTGTCGGCGCTGATCGGGCTGGCGCTCGGGGTGGTCGTGCGGCATACGGCGGGGGCGATCGCGGCGCTGTTCGGGCTGTTCTTCGTGGCGCCGATGGTCACCGGGGCGGCGGGGGACCGGGTGCGGAACGGCACCCTGCAACCGGCGTTCCAGGCGTTGAGCGCCACGACCGGGGCGGATGCCGCCGGGCGGCCGTCCACGGTGACGGCGGTGGTGGTGTGCCTGGTGTGGGTCGGCGTCGCGGTGGCGGTCGCGGCGTGGGTGATCGAGCGGCGGGACGTGTGAGGGCGGGTTGGTCGGCCTGGGCGGGCTCGACGGCCGCGCCCACCGCGCCCACCGCGTTTGCCGCGTCGACCCGGGCGTGACATGCGCGTGGCCGTCCGACCCGGGTTCGGGGTCGGACGGCCAGGTGCGGCGGGTGGGGCTGTGGTTGCCGGGGAGCGGGCGTTGTGCGCCGGGGTTACCGTGCGGTTTGCCGGGCGAGCTGCCATGCAACTTGCCATGCGGGTCACCGTGCGGAACATCGTGTATGTTCCCATGCAGTTCACCATGCAACCTGCCATGCAGCTCGCCATGCAAGTACCAGGTCAGAAGCCCTTCTGATGCTCGGGAGCAAGGCTCTCAGCGAGCCTTGTTGAACACCCTGCGCGCCCACACGTAACCGACCAGGGTGGCGCCGAGGCACCACGCGAGGGCGATGATCGCGTTGTTGCCGATCTCGGTGCCGAGGAGCAGGCCCCGGAGGGTTTCGATGATCGGGGTGAACGGCTGGTACTCGGCGAACCAGCGCAATCCGGTGGGCATCGAGTCCGTCGGGACGATCGCGCTGCCGAGGAACGGCAGGAACGTCATCGGCATCGGGATGTTGCTGGCGGTCTCCACGTTCTTGGCGACCAGACCGATACCGGCCGAGATCCACGTCAGGGCCAGCGTCAACAGCGTGAGCAGGCCCATCGCGGCGAGCCATTCGAGCGCCGTGGCGTTCGGCCGGAAGCCGATGGCGAGTGCGGTGCCGATCACCAGGGCCAGGCTGACCAGGGTCTGGATCACGCTGCCGACGACGTGTCCGGTCAGGAACGCCGCCCGGGAGACGGACATCGTGCGGAATCGGTTGACGATGCCCTCGGTCATGTCGACGCAGACCGAGATCGCCGTGGCCAGGGCCCCGGAGGTGGCCGCCATCAGGATGATGCCGGGGGCCACGTAGTCGATGTACTTCGTGTCGCCGGTGGGGGAGTCGGCGATTCCGGCGCCGATCGCGTTGCCGAAGGCGTAGTTGAACAGCAGCAGCATGACGATCGGCATCGCGACCACGGAGACGGTCACCGAGGGATAGCGCAGTGCGTGTCGCAGGTTGCGGCGCAACATGGTCGCCGAGTCGGTGACCGCGTAGGACAGGGTGCTCATCGCGGGTTTTCCTTCCGGGAGTTCGAAACGCGGTCGTCCTGCGGCCGGCCGGTGAGGGTGAGGAAGACGTCGTCCAGGTCGGGGGTGTGCACGGTCAGTTCCTCGGCGGGGATCGACGCCGAGTCGAGCGCGTCGAGGATGGTGCGCAGGGCGGGGATGCCCGGGTCGCACGGGATGTCCAGGGTGAGCGTGTCGTCGTTGCGGCTGGTGGCCCGGAAGAGGTCGGCGGCGGCGTCGAGCCGGTGCACGTCGGCGAAGCGGAGCCGGATGTGCGCGCCGGGGATGCGCCGCTTGAGTTCGTCGGCGGTGCCCTCGGCGATCAACGTGCCGTGGTCCAGGACCGCGATCCGGTCGGCGAGTTCGTCCGCCTCGTCCAGGTATTGCGTGGTGAGCAGGATGGTGACGCCGCGGTCGGTGACCAGGTCGCGGATGATCTCCCACATGATCCGTCGGCTGCGCGGATCGAGGCCGGTGGTCGGCTCGTCGAGGAAGATCACCCGGGGGTCGCCGACCAGGGTCATCGCCAGGTCGAGCTTGCGTCGCATGCCGCCGGAGAAGGTGGTCACCGGGGTATGCGCGTCCTCGGTGAGGTCGAAGCGGGCGAGCAGTTCGTCGGCCCGACGGCGGCCCTCGCGCCGACCGAGGTGGTGCAGGTCCGCCATCAGGATCAGGTTCTCCCGGGCGGTGAGCAGGTTGTCCACCGCGGCGAACTGGCCGGTGACGCCGATGGATCGGCGTACTTCGTCGGCCGCGCCGGTCAGGTCGTGTCCGGCGATCTCGGCCCGGCCGGCGTCCGCGGTGATCAGGGTGGACAGGATCTGTACGGTCGTGGTCTTGCCCGCGCCGTTGGGTCCGAGCAGGGCGAAGACGGTGCCCTCGGGGATGTGCAGGTCGATGCCGTCCAGAACCTTCTTGTCGCCGTAGGACTTGGTCAGGCCGGTGGCGCTGATCGCGAGGGTACGGGTGCGGTTGCGGGTGATGGTGGTCGTGGTCATGGCGATCGTGTCCCTTGGGTCGTGGCTCGTCGATTCAGGCGCGGCGGATCACGATGTGGCCCATGGAGGTGCGGGCGTGCACCTCGACGGTCTGCTCGGTGGCGTCGGGCCGCTGGGCGGTGTCGAGGGAGTTGCGCACGCTGCCCATCCGGGTTTGTACGTCGAGCCAGGCCGCGGTGGACTCACGGATGCCGACCTCCAGGTCGCCGGAGCCGGACTGGAGGTGTACCCGGCCGCGGGCGACCTCGTCGAGGCGGATCGTGCCGTTGGCGCACTTGGCGTCGACGTCGGAGTGCGCGACGCCCACGCTGATCCGGCCGTTGGCCGAGCCGACCCGCAGCCGGCCGGCGACCTCGCGGATCGTGGTGTCGCCGTTGGTGTTCCTGAGCGTCGCGGTGCCGCCGACGGTACCGATCTCGATCCGGCCGGCGGCGCTCACCTCGGCGTCGCCGACGACGTGGTCCGCGTGGACGGCGCCGTGGTCGGTGTGGGCGTCCAGGGTCGCGGCCGAGTCGATCCGGAGGGTGCCGACCGAGGTCCTGAGCCGGCAGTCGCCGAGCGGCCCGGTGCAGGTGAAGTCGGCCAGCGGCGTGGTGCCGTGCAGGTCGGAGCCGGCCGGCAACTCGACGACGATGTCCACCGAGCCGGACTTGCCGAACGGCGAGCGCTTTTTGGGCCCCTTCACCAGCAGCCTGCCGTCGGTGCAGGTGACGGTGGTCTGTTCCGCCGTGCGTACGTCGAGTTCGTCCCGGTCGTTGACGGGCCGGACCTCGACGAGCGTGTCGGCGCGCTTGCTCGCGGTGATGCGGACCGTGCCGATGTCGAACTCGAGGGTGGCGGCGATGGGTTCGGGCGTGGCGAAAGTAGGCATGGCGGTGCCGTCCTCATGGCTCGATGCGAGGTGGTGCGAGTGGGGGTGGTGCGAGTCGGGGTGACTCGGTGGTGTGGTGTCGCCCGGCGGTGGAGCGGGCCCGGCTAGCGCGCCCAGCCCATGTAGCCCTGGCGGCCGCGGTGGCGGTGCGGGCCGGGGGCGGGGGCGGGGGAGCGCGGGGTGCCGGGCTCCATGGCGCCGGCGACCGCGCGGACCAGCCACGCGTTGACCGACAGGCCCGCGAGTCCGGCGGTCTCCTCGACCCTGGCCTTGAGGTGGGAGGGGAGGCGGAAGTTGATCCGGGCCATCCCGCCCTCGTCCCCGTCCGGCGCCGTGAGTGGCGCCATTGTTGCGGTCTTCGGCGCCGGCTCGTCCACTTCCGGCGCCGCGTACGCCTCGAACGCCTCCTGTGGCGGTGGCGTCGTCACCACGAACTCGGGGTCGAGGCCGCGCAGGCGGATGTCCACGGAGCCCGGTGCCAACTCGCTGGTGACCTCGGCCATGGCTGCGGACAGTGCGTTCATGAGGGTGAGTCGGGCGGCCGACTCCAGCGGAGCGGTCAGCCGTTCGGCCACGTCCCGAGCCTCGGGGCCGCCCGCGGCGGCGGCGATGGCGAGTTCCCGGCGAAGGTTGTCGACGTACGGTGTGAGGTCCATGACGTCATCATGGCACATTCATGGCGTCATGGCGAGCCAATGGCGCCATGAATGCGCCAGGCGTCATGTCATGGCCGGCGCCGTCCGCCCTGACCAGCCCAAACACGTCCGCCCGGAGCCATGGGCTCCGGGCGGGGGTCGTGCGATGTGGCGGGGCGGGTTCGCGTGGTCAGGATGTGGTGTCCGGCTCGCCCTCGTCGATGATCGAGACGGCGCGGACCGGGCACATGCTCACGGCGGTGCGGACGTGCGCTCGGAGTGCGTCCGCCGGCCGGTCCTCGTAGACGAGGAAATCTTCGTCGTCGAAGGAGAACACGTCGGGCGCGGCGAACACGCACTGGCCGTGGCTCTCGCACAGGTTCATGTCGACGGTGATGCGCATGATTCGACTCCCCGGCCGGTATGCGGGTGTGCGGGTGTGGAGTGTGCGGGGGCGCAACTGTGCCCAGGGCTTCAGGTCACGTCCCGGACGGGCGGGTTGAAGCGGGATGCCTGTGGGGCGCTCCAGCGCAGCGGGACGGCGTCGGGGATCTCCACCACGTCCGTGACGGTGAACTCGACCAGGCGCTGCGCGCCGGGGATTCGGGCGATCTCGTCGTGGTCCCACAGGGTGCGGGTCGTACCGGACAGGTGCAGGGACGTACCGCTGTCCCAGCCCGGGACCAACAGCCCGGCCACCGGGCGCAGTTCGAGATTGCCCAGGGTCAGGAACATGGCGTTGCCGACGTAGTCCGGCCAGCGCAACACGGTCGGGGACAACACCTCCACGAAGCCCGGGTTACCGCCTCGGTGCGAGGCGTCGGTGTTGCCGGACTCGTCGGCGGTGGCCACGAAGAACGTGTCGGCGGCGCGCAGGGTCTGTTGCTGGGCCGGGGTGAGCGCGGTGCTCCGGGTGACCGCGCGATCGCCCTTCCGCTGCCCGGAGTCGGGGTCTCGCAGGATGCGGTAGTCACGTTTTTGGATGTACTTCGGGCAGTTGGCGATGACCTGGTCGGGCAGTACGCGCAGGCCGCCGGGCATCGGCGTGGAGCGCCCGTTGATCCGTATCCTGCGTCGGGACGCCGGCTCGACGGCGATCATCCCGACCTGCGCCGGTTCGCCGAGGAGGTTCGCGAGCGGGTCCTCGGCGAGCGGCAGTGCGTCGACGGTGAGCGTGTGCGGATCGGGGGTGGACAGGAAGCCGGGCTCGCCGGTCAGTTGTGAGCACCAGATCCGGCCGGCCGCGTCCGCGCCGCCGACGATGATCATGGGCTGTGCGGCGAGGAACGCCGCGGCGACCGGCGGGATGGCGTCCCCGATGCCGCCGAGCGAGTGCGAGGCCTGGCGGGTGAGGTGGGCGCGGTCCTGTACCGCGCGTTCCCCGCGGTGGTAGTCGGTTGCCACGACATTGCCTCCGGATCTGCGGTGTGCGCTGTTGGGGCGTGCGGGCGGTGGGGGTGCTGCGCGGGGTTCAGAAGAAGCCGCAGGTCGGTGCGCCGGCGGTGGGGGCCTCGGCCGGGTCGGCGCCGGACGGGGCGTAGATCTCCAGGCGGATGCCGTCCGGGTCGGTGAAGAAGATCCCGCCGGAGGTGCCGTGCTCGCCGTGCGGGACGACGCCTTCGTGGTCGAAGTGCGCGTCGAGGCCGCGCAGGACCTGTTCGGCGGCCTTCACCTCGTCGATGGTCTCCACCTGGAAGGACAGGTGGTGCAACCCGGGAAGCCGGGTCGGGAACGTGCCCTCGCTCTGCTGCCACAGCGTGATCAGGAGCTTCCCGTCCCGCCCGAGGAAGGCGAAGCGGCGACCCTCCTCGTTGCCCTCGGCCACTACCTCGACCTCCAGGACCGCCCGGTAGAAGGCCACGGAGCGGTCGAGGTCGGTGACGTTCAGCCCGACGTGACCGGTCTGAAGCGTCTTGAGGTTGCCCATCGATGCTCCTTGTTTCCGGCTCGGCTCGGCGCGACGCGGCGCCGGATGCTCGGTGCTCGGGGCGAGCACCATCTATCTAATGATTACACACTTCTCTATGCATTAGAAGTTGAAGGCAAGGCAATCCCACGGTCTGCCGACCGTGGGATTGTTTGCGGGTCTGCGCGTCAGTCCATCGGGGGCTGGGGCTCGCGGCCGCCGTCGGGGTGGTTGAGCGCGGCGAACCGCACCTGACGCCCCAACGCCGCGAAGCCGTAGGTCAGTTGCTCGTAGTGCTCGTGCTGCTCCTCGAGTTGCCTGGTCACCTGCACGGTGCCCGGCCGCCTTGCCGCCCCGGCATCGGGCGTCGAGCCGGGCGCGGCGCCGGACGCGGGACCGGGCGGCGTACCGGCGGGGCCGGCTGATCCCGGTGTCGAGGCCGCTTCCGGGAAGACCATCACGGTGTACGTGGTTCCGGGCACCCGGGGGTCCGAGGCACGCGGGTAGACGATGAAGTCCCAGGACTGGGCGCCTCCGGTCGCCACCCCCGGATCACGGAGCAGCAGGGCGTACGCCGGTGGTCGCCGCCACACCTGGAGCGGGGCCAACACCGCGAGGTCGAAGCTCACCACGCGCCATCGCGACGCCGGGAGCCCGACGTGGTGCAGGTCGGAGAACAGTTGCCGGCGCAGCTCGGCGTAGCGCGGTGCGATCGCGGCCAGGCCCTCGACCGCCGCCGCCACGTCCATCCGGCTGTCGCAGTGGTCGATGCTGTTCTCCCGAGCGCCGAGTTCGCTCCGTATCGATGCGTGCAGCACCGCGTCGAGTGCGCCGAGGGGGTAGGCGTCCTCGGCGCACTCCGCGGTGAACAGTCCGGCCTCGAACAACCCCCGATACAGCGCCCGCAGTTCCATGTCGACGTTCTCCCCACACTCGGTCGCGGTTGTCCGGTCAGGATAGGACGATCGTGCCGACGGGACGCGATGCCGACGGGCGTGGGTCAGCGGCCGAGTTGCGTGTACGTCTTGAACGTGTACAACCCGTCCAGGGTGATCGAGTTGGTGCCGCCGGGCGACGGCAGGCCGTTGCGCCGGTTCAGCACCGTGCCGAGCGGACCACAACCGTCGGCGGCGGGGATGGCGACCGTGTTGTCCCACAGGGTGCCCTTGAGGATGGGCGGGTCCTTGGAGATCCACTCGTTGGGGCCCTTGCGCATCATGGTCAACCGGATCGGCTGCTCGGCGGTGCCGATCGAGCAGTCCTTCGGCAGCAGCGGGCCGCTCAGGGCCAGGGTCACGTCCAGGCCGCCGGCCGACGTGCCGTGCGAGAGGAAGTCGAACCAACCGCCGTATTTCGTCTCGACGTTCATCCCGAGCAGCGGCGCCCGCTCGGGGAGGCCGGGAACGCCGGGCAGGCCGCCGGAGGTCGGGCTCGGGGTCGCGTGCAGCGCGCCGAAGACCTGACCGGTGGTGCCGTCGGGCAGCGGGCCCTCGGCGTGCGTGATGGTCATCGGGCGAAGCGGGACGACGATCCCGCCCAGCCGCATCTCCCCGGTGGCGACGTGTACTTCGCAGCGCCACCTGTCGGGATCCGCACCGGCCGGCAGCGTCGGGCAGTCGCCGAAGTCGAAGGTGGGGAGCGCGGTGGCGGACGGGGTCGCGCGGTCCTTCGTCGGGGCCTCGGCGAGTGCCGGCGCGGTGGTCAACGCCACGGCGCCGAGGGCGAGTCCGGCACAGGCGGCAAGCCTGGTGAAGGTGCGGTTTCTCCTGCGGTCCATGGTGGTCGTTCCCCCTGGGGTGTTGCGAACGTTTCCGTTCGGCAATGGCCGAACACCCACGAAGGTAGGGAAGTTCGACCCCCGGCCGGAATCCGGCGACCCCCAGGCCGGGCACTGGGGGCAGCCCCAACACCGGGGCGGGGGTTACCGGTCCGGGGGCGGCGACCGGCGATCGGCGGCGGACTCACCGGGCGCGAACCGCTCGGGCTCAGGCGATGCGCTTGTAGTAGAAGGTGCAGTCCCGCAGCTTCCCGGCCGGGTCGCTCGCATAGTCCGGGACCAGGCCGTATCGGGTCCAGCCGGCCGTCCGGTACAGGTGGTCGGCGGTGCTCTCGGTCTCGGTGTCGAGCAGGAGCAGGCGGCTTCCTGCATCGGCGGCGCCCTGTTCGGCGGTGCGCAGCAGGGCCCGGCCGAGTCCGTGGCCCCGGGCGTCGCCGTGGACCATGAGCTTGACCACCTCGGCCCGGTGCCGGCTGTTCGGTTTCCGCTCCAGGACGAGACTGACCGTGCCGGCCACGCCGTTCGGCCCCCGGGCGGCCCACACCCGGCGGCTTCCGTCGGCCACGGCGGAGTCCAGGGAGCGCCACCAGGCCGCCGCCGCGGCATGGTCGAGCGGGGCGACGAAGCCGACGGAGGAGCCGCCGGCGACCACGTCGACGAGGAGGTCGGCCAAGTCCGCGATGCCGGCGCGGAAGTCGTCGACGGTCAGTCGGGTGATGGTGTGCAAGGCGGCTCTCCGTCAGGGCAGGACGATCAACAGGGCGTAGCGGACCGGTTCGGGCCCCGGGTTGTGAAAGCGTGTGCGGTCCCACGACCGGTAGCGCAGGCAGTCGCCGGTACGCACCTCGTGCGGCCGGCCGCCCGAGGTGACCTCCAGGACGCCGTCCAGCACCCAGATGTGGTGTTCGAGGCCGGGCAGGGACGGGCCGTCGTAGGCGATGTCCGCGCCGGGGCGCAGGGTGCCCTCGACGACCTCGCCGCGCAGGCTCGGATGCGGTGGGGACACCGATCGACGGGTGAAGCCCGAGGTCCGGTCCTGCCACACCTCCTGCCGGTCGGCGCGCACCAGTTGCGGCGGCTCCGACTCGACCTCGGCCAGCAACCGCGACATGGTCCGTTCGTACGCCGTGCACAACCGGCCGAGCAGCGCCGCCGTCGGACTGATCTCGCCGCGCTCCAGCCGGGACAGGGTGGACCGGCTCACGTCCGTCCGCCGCCCCAACTCGTCCAGCGACCAGCCGCGTTCCAACCGGAGTTCGGCGAGCCGACCGGCCAGCCGCGCCTCGACCCGTGCGGCGGCGCGGTCCGGCGCCGTCGCGTCCCCGTCCGCGGTGTCTCTCATATTCGAGACAATATCCCGAATGCGAGAGGCGGGCCAGGGTGGGGGTCCGTCACGCCGACCTGCGCGAGGCCCCACGCGCGCTCAGCGGCCCCGGTGGCGGCCCCGGGACGCGGGCGCCGGTACGGTGACGGCCGGCGCGGCGGCACCCTTCGTCGGCGGCCCGGGCGGCCCGTGATCGGCCGCGGCGAGCAGCGCGGCCAGTGCGGTGGTGACCGGGACCGAGGCGACCAGGCCGATGCTGCCGACCAGTGTGCGGGCGATCTCCTCCGCGACGATCTCGCTGGTGGCCACGTCCAGCACGTCCCGACGCGCGATCGAGAACAGCAACATCAGCGGCAACGCGGCGCCCGCGTAGGCCAGTACCAGCGTGTTGACCGTCGACGCGATGTGGTCGCGGCCGATCCGGATGCCCGCCCGGTACAGCCGACGGGCCGTCATGGTCGGGTCGGCCTGCTTGAGTTCCCACACCGCCGAGGTCTGAGTGACCGTCACATCGTCGAGTACGCCCAGCGAACCGATGATGAAGCCGGCCAACAGCAGGCCGTGCAACTCGATGTGCGGATACAGCGCGTGTACGAGACCGGTCTCGTCGGAGGTGTTGCCGGTCAGGTGCGCCCACCCGATGAACAGCTTCCCCAACACCCCGATCAGGGCCACCGACACCAGCGTGCCGACCACCGCGACCGACGTGCGCGCGGATATGCCGTGACACAGGTACAGCGCCGTGAACATGATCGCGCTGCCGCCGACGACCGCGACCAGCAGCGGATCCGACCCGTGCAGGATGGCCGGGAGGATGAAGAAGGACAACACTGCGAAGCTGATCGCGAGCGCGATCAGGGCGGTCAGCCCGCGCATCCGCCCGACCACGATCACCGCGACCGCGAACAGGCCCGCGAGCAGCAACATCGGCGGGCCGCGCCGGACGTCGATCACCGAATAGCGCAGGTCCTCGGGCGCGCCCGGGGCGTACGCGAGCACCACCCCCTGCCCGACGGAGAACCGGCGCAGCTGGTCCGGCCGGACCACCTCGGTGACCCGGCGGCCCTTGTCGGCGCCGGAGGTGATCTCGATGGTGGCGCGGTGGCAGTCGGCGGGCGGGGGTGCCGAGCCGGGCGCGGTGGTGGGTGGGGGCCAGGGGACGCCGCCGGGTGTGGCGTCCGGCGGGGGAGCGGCGGCGCCGGGGGAGCCGGCCGGGTCGCCCGAGTGGCCACTGCCGGCGGCGAAGGCGTCGGCGTCCGCCTGGGCGCAGGGCAACTCCTCGATCCTGGTGACGCGCCCGTCCCGGGTCTCCTGGTCGAAGCCCACGCCCGTACGCGGATGCGCGGGCGTACCGCTGGGCCACAACACCACGAGGCCGACCACCACGGCGGCGGCGAACGGAATGAGTACGGCGGCCACCAGACGCCGCAGCCGGGTCGAGACGGGGGAGGCGGGGCCGTGCGCGTGGGCGTGGCCGTGGCCGTGGTTCGCCCGGGGCGGCGGATCGGGCGCGTGCCGGTCGCTCCCGTGGCTGCGCCGGCCGCGACCCGGTGGGTGGGTCGGGCCGCCGACGTCCTCGGGATCCTGGTGATCCGCTTGTGTCCTGCGCATGATGGCGAAGCCCTCCCGCCGATCCGGTCGACGCGTCGTCGTCCCCGGGTTCTCGGGTCCCGGCGGGAAGCGTATCGGGCCGCGCGGCGGGAGCCGGAAGGCTCCGGGGGGATCGGCGGCGATGTGGGCCGTTCGGTCGTCGGCGCAAGCACCTTGCGGCGGATCGGGTACAGGCCGCAAGATTCTTGCCTGCCGATCGGACTCGGGTTCGATGCTTTGCGTGGGCAGCGCCGAGGACGGGAGCGTCGGGCATGGCCGAGATCGACAGCATCGACCACAACATCCTGCGCATGTTGCGGGAGGACGGGCGGCGCACCTTCTCCGAGATGGCCGGGCAGATCGGCCTGTCGGTCGCGGCGGTCAAGCGCCGGGTGGACCGGCTGCGCGAGGAGGGCGTGATCACCGGCTTCACCGTGCAGATCGACCACGCCAAGCTGGGCTGGGGCGTCGAGGCGTTCACCGAACTGCGCTACCCGGGCAGCATGCCGGTGAGCGAGATCGTGCGCACCGCCACGGACACCCCCGAGGTGCAGGCGGTGTACACGATCGCCGGCGATCCGGACGCGCTGATCCACGTCCGGGTCCGCGACATCACCCACCTGCAACAGGTGATCGACCACCTGCGCCGCAACGGAAACGTCACCGGCACCAAGACGCTGATGGTCCTGGGATCGTGGACGAAGGAGCGCTGAGCCCCCGGGGGGTCGCCGGGCTTCCGGCCGAAATTCGGTTGAGGCGCCGCCTAGGGTTCGACCATGAGCGAACGCACCTTCCGAATCACCGTCCGAGGCGCCTTCGACGCACTGAGCGAGGAGCAGCGGGCGGAACTGCTCGCCCGGGCCGCCGAGCACGACGTACTGCGGGCGGCCTTCACACCCGAGGGGCAGCTGACCTACGACCTGGCGGCGCGCCCGTTCTTCACCTTCCGCTTCGTCGACTCGGGCGAGGCGGAGGAGGACATCGTGCCGGCGACGGAGCGGGCGCTGGCCGCGGCCGAGCGGTGGCTGACCGACCGCGGCTACGGCCACAAGAACCTCCGGGCCCAGGCCGAAGACCTGTCCCAGGCCCCGCTGTCCAAGCGCCAACGCAGGGCCCGGGCAGCCGGCTAGACCGCCGCTACGGACCCCGTCGCAAGGCCGTCGGAAGGCCGTCGGAAAACCGGTGGATCGGCGGTGCCGTGCGCCGTTACCGTGCTGCCGACCTGTCCTCCAGGCAAGGAAGTGCCGTTGTACACCCTGTGAGATTCCCCGAGCGCTGTCGGTCGCGCGTCGCGCATCTGCGCCGCGCCGCTTCTTGCTGCGGTCTTCTCACTGGAACCGGTGTACACCTGTGCTCGAAACCTGGGTGGTCATGCCCACCCGCCTGCCCCTCGTGCTCCGCCGCTGCCACGGCTGCGCGGCCGAGCACCTGCGGGCGAACGGCAAATTCCGCGTCAACGCAAACCACAAGCTCATCGACGCCTGGCTCCTCGCGCTCTGTACCGCGTGTGGGCAAACGGCCAGGCTGACGGTCCTGGAGCGAGCGAACGTGCGCTCCATACGACCCGAACTGCTCGATCGGCTGCATGCCAACGACCTCGGCCTGGCGGCCGAACTGCTCCAGGATCCGCTCGTCCGGCGCCGCAATCGCATCGCCCTCGACTGGACCGACGCCTGGCGCCTGGACACCGGCGGAACGCCTCGCCCCGACCGCGAGGTGATCGAGGTCGCGGTCCGGTTCGCGGCACGGATACCCGTACGGCCGGTACGTCTGATCGCCGAAGGTCGCGGTCTGCCCCGAGCCGAGGTCGAGCGACTGATCGCGGACGGAAAGGTCGTCTCCGCGGTCCGACTGACCGGCAGACTCTCCGCCGACTTCACGTTCATGCTCAAACCCTGAACCCCCTCGGGACCCGGGGCCCGTTCGGCAACTCCCGCCGGATGGGCCCCTAACCGGGGGGCGGGGTGCTTCGGGGGGCGAAGGGGAAGGACTCGCGCAGGGACCAGTTGCCGTTCTCGTCGCCGACCACCAGGTCGAGTCCGGCGACCCGGGCGGTGAGGGGCAGGCGGGTGGTGACCTCCTCGGCCAGGGCCCGCAGTTCCTCGGTGTCCTGGCCGAGGGCGACGGTCAGGTGCGGTCCGACGTCGTCCGGATCGTCGAGGTAGGCGCCGCCGTAGGGGAGGTAGTCGGGCCAGCGGTCGGTCACCGCCTCGATCAGGCGCAGCACCGGCGCGGCCGGATCGGGGGCCAGCCACAATCCCCGATGGAACTGCCCGATTCGCTCGAACACCAGCTCCATCGCCGGCTGCGCGGCGGCGATCGTGCCCAGTGCCTCCAGGTCCTCCGCGCCGATCTCCGTGGGCGGCAACCACGGGTACAACACGGTCACATGCGCCGGAATGCCCTCGGCCACGCGCGGGTCGTACCGCTCCCGCCAGGGCTCGACGACCTGTTCCACATCGGGAACCAGCAACACAAGCGCACTGACCACAAACCGCTCGCCCATCCCCGAAGTCTACGGTCCGACATCGGCCCCGCGGCCACAGGCACGCCCGGGTTCACGGCGACACCGCGACCGCGGTGGACGCTTGTGCGTCCACCGCGGTCGCGACGTGTGCGGCGGTGTTCGTCAGCTCAGGGCGCGGGCGTCGCCGGCGATCTGTCGGGCCTTGGGGGCCGCGATGGTGCGGCCGGACTGGTTCTCCGCCCAGTTGGCCAGCTGGGGGTACTGGTCGTGGGCGAGCATGGTGGTCAAGGTGGCCACCGCGACGCGGTCGGCGCCGGAGGTCAGGATCAGGTGGGCCAGGCCGGTGCGCGTGGCGGTGATCGTGAAGGTGGATTCCGCGGTCGTGGTGCCGCCGGGACCCTTGGCTTCGGCGCGCAGGGTGTGTGTGCCGAGGGGGAGGGCGGTGGTGTCGATCGGGGTGCCGGCCGCGAACTCCGTGCCGTCCAGGGTCAGTCGCACCGACTCGGCGCCGGTGGTGTCGAGCGCCGGCACCGGGGAGGCCGCGCGCTCGACGCGGGCTCCGGCGGCCGGGGCGAGGATGCGCACCGTCGGGGCGGCCGGCGTCGGCGGTGTGCCGTTCTGGCGCCACGCCGCGTTCCAGCCCGCGAGTTCGGCCGGACGGTTCGTGATCACCGCGTCCACGCCGCCCGCCTCCAGAATCTTCCACCCGGCGGCGTCGTCGACCGTCCAGACCATCACCGCGACGCCGGCCCGATGCAGATCGGCGACCACGCCGGGGCGGGCGGCCAGGCCGCCGGCCGAGGGGTTGTAGGCCTTGAGGTCGAGGCGCTTGGCCAGGGCGACCGGGTCCGCGTCCAGGGCGCTGCGGAGCAGGCCCAGCGGCAGGTCGGGCGCCAACTCGTGGGTGAATTCCAGCGCGTCGACCTCGAAGCTCTGGACGAACACCCGGCCGCTCATCCCGGTGTCCCTGATGTCCCGGATGATGCGGGCCACCTCGTCCCTGGTGTGCTTGCCCTTGATCTCCAGGAGCAGGTTGCCGCCGCGCGTGCGCAGGTCGTCCAACTGGGCGCGCAGCGTCGGCACCCGGGCCCCGGTGTGCAGCGGCGAGAACCACGAACCGGCGTCCAGGGCCGCGAGTTGAGCAGCCGTCAGGTCGCGGATCCGGCCCTTGCCGTCGGTGGTCCGGTTCACCGTGTCGTCGTGCAGGATGTGTGGGATGCCGTCCAGGCTCGGCTGTACGTCGTTCTCGATCCAGTCGGCGCCGGCCCGGCGGGCCGTCTCGTCCGAGATCAGCGTGTTCTCCGGCGCGGCGGAGGACGCGCCCCGGTGCGCGACGACCGACATCGGCGCACCCGGTGCCCGCAGGTAGGCGTTGGCCTCCGGGGCGAGCGTGGTGACCTTGACGTCGTCGAAGGAGACCCGCGCGCCGTTGACCAGGAGCGCCTGGCCGCCGTCGGCGGAGCGCTGGACCCGGGTGGTGCGCAGCGCCTCGCGCCCGTCCACGATCAGTCGGGCCCGGCCGCCGTGCACCTCGACCGCGACCCGTACGTCGCGGCCGGTGCCGGCGGCGGTCGGCGCCGAGCCGGTGTCGGTGACGTTCCAGGCGTTGGCGGTGGTGCGCTGGGCGAATTCGAGGCCGTTGGCGGCGGTGGTGCCGGTACGCATGGTGGCGATCGACCACGGCGTGTTCCCGGTGGCCGGAACGTCCAGGCCGAACGCGGTCCAGCGGGCCGCGTCGACCGCGCTCTCGAAGCGGGCGACCGCCTCGAAGCGGAAGTCCTCCAGGTGCCGGCCGAAGGTGATCCGGCTCTGCTGACCGGAGTTGGCCGACGTACCGACCAGCCGGCCGTTCTCGACCTTCCAGTCGCCCTCGACCGCGCGCCAGCCGGCGGGCAGCGCGGGGCCGGCGAAGTCCTCCGAGACCACCACGTCGCCGACGGCGGGCGCGGCCTGTGCCGAGTCGGTCGAGGCGGCGACCGAGACGCCGGCGAGCGCGGCGGTCGCGGCCAGGCCCAGGGCGGTGCCCAGGGCGCCGGCCCGGAGCCGGGAGCGGTGCCGCCGAGGCAGCCGGAACGGTGACGCGGGTGTCTGTGCAGGCATGCCCGAAACGGTAGGGATCGCCGACGAACCGCCGACCACACGCGCCTGAAGCCCGGACCAACGATCGGGTCCGCCGGGTGTCCGGCAGCCGACAGCCGGGCGAACCGCCTATCACCTCACATACGCCCCGAGCCTGCCGAAGCCGCCCCGGGCCACCCCGAGGCCACCCGCACATCCGCGGTCGCCTTCCCCGACCCACTTCCTTTCCAGGCAGCCCCGGCCCCCCGACTCCCCGGTGTGTGCCAAGCGTTTCGCAAGCGTCGCGCGATACACCTGCTCCCGTCGAAGCCGGCCGGCACGGTCGGATTCGACCCGGTTCGCCGCCCTCCGGGCGTGACGGTGCCACGGCTGCTTTCGGCCAACCCGAAGTAGTGGGGGGAAGAAGCTAGGCACAGTCAAATCCTTCCTCCACGATCTCCCCGGGAGCACATCGCCTGCGTCGCCGACCACGAATCGGCATGAGGACCCTTCAGGAGAGTCGATGAGTTCAACCGCATTCCCCGAGCTGGATCCGGCCGCATCCCTGGCCGCTCCGGTGGACGCCCGAATCGTGCACACGCCGGCCTCGATCGCGGTGATCGCCGGCGAACACCGGGTCTCCTACCGCGAGTTGGGCGAGCAGGCCGATCTGGTCGGGGCGCGCCTCGCGGCGGCCGGGGTGACCAGGGGCACCCTGGTCGGGGTCTGCCTGCCCCGCACACCCCACCTGGTCGCCACCCTGCTCGCGATCCTCCGCGCCGGAGCCGCGTACGTACCGCTCGACCCCGAGTACCCGCGCGACCGGCTGGAGTGGGTGATCGGCGACTCGCAGGCCCCCGTCGTGGTCACCGACCACGCCCACGAACACCTCCTGGCCGAAGCCGCGACCAGGCTCGTGCACGTCGACGGCCCGCCGCCCGCCGATCCGACGCCCGCCCGCGCGGCGACCGGCCCGGACGATCTCGCCTACGTGCTCTACACCTCCGGCTCCACCGGCCGGCCCAAGGGTGTCCGGGTGACCCACCGCGGGGTCGTGGCGATGTTGCGCTGGGCGGCCGGCACCTATCGGCCCGACCAGGTTCGCGGGGTGTTGTGCTCCACCTCGGTGTGCTTCGACATCTCCGTCTACGAACTGTTCTTCCCGCTCGCCGTCGGCGGCACGGTGATCCTCGTCGAGAACGTGCTCGCGCTCGCCGACGCGCCCGCGCGGGACGAGGTCACCCTGATCAACACCGTGCCCAGCGCGATCGCCGCGCTGCTGCGCGGTCCCGGACTGCCGGCCGGGGTCCGCACGATCAACCTGGTCGGCGAGGCGCTGTCGCGGCGGGTCGCGGACCAGGTGTACGCGTGCCCGCAGGTCGAGTTGCTGTACAACCTGTACGGGCCGACCGAGGACACCGTCTACTCCACCTGGGCCGTGGTGGACCGCGCGGACCGGGCCGAACCGCTGATCGGCGTACCGATCCCCGGCACCACCGCCCACGTACACGCCGAGGACGGCGAACCGGTCGCGGACGGCGAGTCGGGCGAGCTGTACCTCGCGGGCGACGGCCTCGCGCAGGGGTATCACGGCCGCCCCGACCTGACCGCCGAGCGCTTCGTCACGGTGGCGGGGGAGCGCCGCTACCGCACCGGTGACCTGGTGCGACGCAGACCCGACGGCGCGCTAGAGTATCACGGCCGGGCCGACCAGCAGGTCAAGCTGCGCGGCTTTCGGATCGAACTCGGCGAGATCGAGGCGGTGTTGACCGGACACCCCACAGTCCAGGCCGCCGCCGTGGTGCTGCGCGAGGACGCGGCGGGACCGTTCCTGGCGGCGTTCGTGCAGCCCGCCGCCGGGACGACCGCGGCCGGGCCGGGCGCTGCGGCGACCGCCGCCGGTCCCGCCGACCTGCGCGCCCACTGCCTCACCCGGCTTCCCGCCTACATGCTCCCCGACGCCGTTTCCCTGCTCCCGGAGCTGCCGCTCACCCTCAACGGCAAGATCGACCGCAAGGCGCTGCCCGAGGCCACCCGATCCCGTTTCGTGGCCGCCGAGTTCGTCGGCCCCCGCACAGCCACCGAGACCCGCGTCGTGGCGATCTTCCAGGACGTGCTCGGCGTGCCCCGCGTCGGCGTGCACGACCCCTTCCTCGACGCCGGCGGCAACTCGCTCCTGGCCGTCGGGCTGCTGGCCCGCGTCGAGCGGGAGTTCGGGATCCGCGTCCCGCTCGACACCTTCTTCGCCCTGCCCACCCCCGCCGCCGTGGCCGAAAGGGTCGAACGGGCCGAACCGGGCTCGACCGGGCCCCGGGTCGAACCGCCGTACCGCGACCCGCACACC
Source organism: Embleya sp. NPDC056575 (assembly GCF_042793325.1). Classification (NCBI taxonomy): domain Bacteria; kingdom Bacillati; phylum Actinomycetota; class Actinomycetes; order Kitasatosporales; family Streptomycetaceae; genus Embleya; species Embleya sp. NPDC056575. The sequence continues at coordinate 56,991 of NZ_JBHTVA010000044.1, read as the reverse complement.
CCCGTCCTGGTGGGCACCGTCCAGCGCGAGTTCGCCACGCACGAACTGGTCGCCCCCGGCAGCGCGTTGTACAACGTACCGCTGCGGATCCGGGCCACCGGCGCGCTGGATCCGCTCGAACTGAGTCGAGCCTTGGGCGAAGTGGTGCGGCGGCACGAGGTGTTGCGCACCGCGCTGATGTTCCGGGCCGGCGCGCCGGTGGCCGAGATTCGACCGCCCTACCCGGTCGAGGTGCCGCTGCTCGACCTGCCGGACGCGGACCCCGCACAGGTCGAGGCGGCGCTGCGCCCGTACGCGCGCCGGCCGCTGGACCGGGTCGAGGGCCGGTTGTTGCGCGCGGTCGCCGTGCGCACCGGCGCGGACCGGTACGAACTGCTGCTGGTGATCCACCACATCGCGATGGACGGCTGGTCGATCGGGCTGCTCCTGAACGACCTGGCCCGGGCCTATCAGGGCCTGCCGCTCGCCGAACCCGCGCTCCAGTACCGCGACGTGGCCGCCTGGGAGCGCCGGTACGCCGACGCGCACGAGGACGAGGCACGCCGCTGGGCCGCCCGGCTGGCCGACCTGGGCCCGGAGCAGTACATCCCCGGCGATCGCACCCACGCCGACCCGTTCGACCCGAGCGGGGCCCGGTTCGCCCGCCGCCTCGACGCCGGCCTCGTACGCGCCGCCGAGGAGTGGGCGGCCGGTGAGGGGGCCAGCCTGTACATGGCCATGCTCGCCGCCCTCGGCATCCTGGTGAACCGCTACACCGGCCGCACCGACCAGGCCGTGCTCACCCCGTTCGCGGTCCGCCCGCTGCCGGAACTGGAGGATGTGGTCGGCCCGTTGCTGAACACGGTGCCGCTGCGCTTTGGGGTCCACGGCAGCGACTCGTTCCGCGAGCTGGTGCACCGACTGCGCCCGATCGTGCTCGACGCGCTCGACCACAGCGCGCTGCCCTACCTGGAGCAGCTGCGCTTCGCGGGCGTGGCCGGCGCCGACACCTCCACACCCGTGTCCCAACTGCTGCTCGCGGTGCAGAATCATCCGGGCGCCGCGGTCGAACTTCCGGGCCTGACCCTGGAGTTCCTGGAGGAGATGTGCAACGGCGGGGCCAAGACCGACCTGTCGATGTTCGTCGAGTTCCCGGCGAGCGGGCCGCTGCTGTCCGTGGAATACCGCACCGGACGCTACGACGCGGCCTCGATCGCGGCGATCGTCGACCACCTGATGGCGATCCTCGCCGAGGGCCTGGCCGCGCCCGACCGGCCGATCGCTGAAACGATCATGCTCGATCCGGCCGAATACACGCGGGTGGTCGAGGCCGCCAACCCCGCCCCGACCGCGCGCCCCGACGTGTCCCTGCCCGATCTGATCGCCGCGCGGATCGCCCGCACCCCGGACACGATCGCCGTCTCCGCCGCGACCGGCACCCTCACCTACAACGAACTGGACGCCCTCGCCGACCGGTTGGCCCGCACCCTGCGCTACTACGGCGCCGAGCGCGGCACCCGCGTGGCGGTCGCCATGCCCCGCAGCCACCTGCTGCCCGCCGCGCTCCTGGCCGTGTTGCGTACCGGCGCCGCCTACCTGCCGATCGACACCGACCAGCCGATCGCCCGCAACCGGGCACTGCTCGACGACGCCAAGGTCACCCTGATCGTCGGGGAGAGCGCGCACGCGGCCGGGGTGCCGCTGTTGGCGGACCCCGGCTACGACGTGGTCCTCGTGGACGGCGACGAGGTCCGCCTCGCCCCCGCCGCCACCCCGGACCCGGGCATCGAGGCCGAGGACCCGGCGTACCTCATCCACACCTCCGGCTCCACCGGCCGCCCCAAGGCGGTCGCCGTCCCGCACCGCGCCATCGTCAACTTCCTGCTCTCGATGGCCCGCGAACCCGGACTGACCGCCGCCGACACGATGGCCGCCGTCACCACGCTCACCTTCGACATCGCCGCCCTGGAACTGTGGTTGCCGCTCGTGGTCGGCGCGCGGGTGGAGATCGCCGACCGCGAGACGAGCGCCGACGGCCGCCGGCTGGCCGACTGGCTCGACCGCCGCGAGGTGACGGTGTGCCAGGCCACCCCGGCCACATGGCGCATGCTCCTGGAGGCGCACTGGCCCGGCCGCCCCGGCCTGGTCGCGCTCTGCGGCGGCGAGGCGCTGACCGGCGACCTGGCCGGCGCGCTGCTCGACCGCTGCGCGCGGGTGTGGAACATGTACGGCCCGACCGAGACCACGGTCTGGTCCACCCTGCTGCGCGTCGAGCGCACCCACGCGGCGCTGCGCGTGGTCCCGATCGGCACGCCGATCGACAACACCCGGGTGTACGTGCTGGACCCGGCCGGCCGCCCCGCACCCGTCAACGCGCCCGGCGAGTTGTGCATCGCCGGCGCCGGCGTCGCGCTGGGCTATCTCGGCAACGCCGAAACCACAGCGGAACGTTTCGTCCACGACCCCTTCGGCCCGCCCGGCGCGCTGATGTACCGCACCGGCGACATCGCCTGCCGCCGCCGCGACGGATCGCTCGAATTCCACGGCCGGGCCGACCACCAGGTCAAGCTGCGCGGCTTCCGGATCGAACTGGGCGAGGTGGAGGCGGGGTTGACCGCACTGCCCGAGGTGACCACCGCCGTCGCGAGCGTGTGGGACGCGCCCGCCGGGCCCACCCTGGTCGGCTACGTCGTCTCGCAAACCCCGTTCGACGCCGCGGAGTTGACCGCCGCGCTCGCCGAACGGCTGCCCCGACACCTGATCCCCGGCGTGCTGATCCCGCTCGACGCGCTGCCGCTGACCCCTGCCGGAAAGATCGACCGGAAGGCCCTGCCGGAGCCGCGCCCCGGCGGCAGCGGCGCGCCACCCGAGGGCGACTGCGAGGAGATCCTGGCCGAGATCTGGCACGAACTGCTCGGGCCGGCGCGGATCGGCCGCGACGACCGGTTCCTGGGCCTGGGCGGCAACTCGCTCCAGGCACTGCGGATGGCGGCCATGGTCGAGGAGCGCTTCGAGATCACCTTCCCGCTGCGCGTCGTCTTCGAGGCGCCGAGCCTGGCCGCGATGGCCCGCCGGATCGAGGACATCCTGATGGCCGAACCGCAGGACCCCGGAGAGTTCGACGACCATCCGGACGTCGTCGAGCACGCCGGCCCGACCGAATACTCCGACCCGAGTGTGCGGGACGTACGATGACCGACTCCGAGGAGATCCTGACCACGCGCCCCGACCCCGACCGGGACCCGGAGCGCGCCCGCCGCGAACACCTGCGCCGCCGACTGGCCCGGGCCCGATCGGCCACACCCCGGACCGAGTTGGTCCCCAGGCCCGCCGACGTGCCCACGCCGCTGTCCGCCGCGCAACGCCGGATGTGGTTCCTGGCCCAGTACGAACCCGACGGCGCGGCGTACAACATGCCGCTCGTGCTGCGCCTGACCGGCCGCCCCGACGAGGCCGCGCTCGGCGCCGCGCTCACCGACGTGGTGGCGCGGCACGAGGTGCTGCGCACGGTGTACCCCAGCGTGGACGGCCACGTGTTGCCCACCGTCCTGGCCGTCGACCGGTTCGCGATGCCCGTCGTCGACCTGCCGGAGTCGGACGTACCGGACCGGCTCGCCGCGGAGGCCCGGCAACCCTTCGACCTGGCCGAGGAACCGCCCATCCGGGCCGCCCTGTTACGCTCCGACGACCGCTACGTACTGAGCGTGGTGCTGCACCACATCGCGGCCGACGCCTGGTCGGTGGGCGTGCTGTTCCGCGAGCTGACCGCCGCGTACACCGCCCGCCTCGCCGGCCGCGAACCCGAACTGCCGCCCCTGCCGGTCCAGTACGCCGACGTCGCCTACCGCCAGGAGACCACCCTCGCCGCCGAACTCGACCGGCAGCGCGCCTGGTGGCTGGACCGGCTGCGCGGCGCGCCCGCCACGATCACCGTCCCCACCGACCGACCGCGTCCGGCCGTGGCCGACACCACGGGCGAGCGCATCCAGGTCACCCTCGGCGCGGACCGCTCGCGCCGCGTCCGGGCCTTGGCCGAACGCACCGGCACCACCACGTACATGGTGCTGCTGACCGCCCTCCAGGTGGTGCTCGCCCGGTACAACGGCGGCACCGACGTGACCGTCGGCAGCCCGGTGGCCGGACGCACCCACCGCAGCACCGACACGATGATCGGCTGCTTCGTCAACACCCTCGCGATGCGCACCGATCTGTCGGGCGAACCGAGCGTGCGCGAACTGCTCGACCGGGTCCGGGAGGGGACCCTCGCCGCGTTCGCCCGCCAGGAACTGCCCTTCGACCGACTCGTCGACGCGCTCGACCTCGAACGCGAACTCGCCTACACGCCGCTGTTCCAGGTACTGCTGAACGTGCACAACCAGACCTCCGTACATCCCACGCTGCCCGGCGTCGAGGTCGAGTGGCGCGACACGTACACCGGCGCCGCGAAGTTCGACCTGGCGATCGCGGTGCTGGACACCGGACCCGCCGACGAGTTGCGCGCCGACCTGGTCTGGCGCAGCGCGCTCTACGACGAGTCCACCATCCGGCGCACCTTCGGCCACCTCGCCACCGTCCTGGACGCGATGGCGGCCGACCCGGAACGGCCGGTGGCCGAACTGCCGTTGCTCACCGCCGCCGAGGAGAGCGCGCTCGCCGGATGGAACGACACCGCACGCGCGTGGGACACCGCCGGCACCCTGCACGGCCTGATCGAGGACCAGGCCCGCGCCACCCCGGACCGACCGGCGGTGCGCGGCGCCGACGAAACGCTCACCTACGCGGAACTGGACGCCCGCGCGGCGGTCTTGGCCCGGCGGCTGACCGCCCTGGGGGTCGGCCCGAACCGTGTCGTCGGGCTGTTCGTGGAGCGCTCGGCCGCGCTGATCGTCGGCATGCTCGGCATCCTCAAGGCCGGCGGCGCCTATCTGCCGCTCGACCCGCTCTACCCCGACGACCGCGTCCGCTCGCTCCTCACCGCCGCCGACGCCGTCGCCGTGGTCGCCACCGCCGATCTGCGCGCCCGCGTCGGCGACACCCTGCCGGTCGTCGCCCCCGACCCGGTCACCCCGGCCCCGGTCGCCCCCGCCGACCCGGTCCCGGACCCGGCCGTCCCGCCGACACCGGTCGCCGCCACGGATCTGTGCTACGTGCTGTTCACCTCCGGCTCCACCGGCACCCCCAAGGCGGTGGCGGTCGAGCACCGCAACTACCTCAACTACCTGTACGGGCTGCACGAGCGAACACGGCCCGGCCGGGCGGCCGACGGCCGGCCGTGGAACTGGGCACTGGTGTCCACCTTCGCCGCCGACCTCGGCACGACCAACGTGTTCGGCGCGCTCACCTCGGGCGGCTGCCTGCACCTGCTCACCCGGGACCAGGCCACCGACCCGGACGCGTTCGCCGCGTATCTGACGGCGCATCGCATCGATGCGATGAAGCTGGTACCCAGTCACCTGGAGGGACTGGCCGCGGTCGGCGCCCGGTTCGCCGACGCGCTGCCGCGCGAGCTGCTGATCTGCGCGGGCGAACCGCTCCGCGCCGAACTGCTCGACCGGATCCGGGCGGCCCGACCGGAGTTGACCGTGCACAACCACTACGGGCCGACGGAGACCACCGTCTCGATGCTCGGCGCACCCGTCACCGAGGTGCCCGCCGGCGCGGCGAGCGCGCCGCTGGGGCTGCCGTTCGGCAACGTCGGCGCGCACGTGCTCGACCCGCTGCGCCGACCGCTTCCCGTCGGCGTGCCGGGCGAGTTGTACGTGACCGGCGCGGGGGTGGCCCGGGGCTATCTCGGGCCGGCCGCGTCGACCGCGGAGCGTTTCGTCGACCTCGACGGGCGCCGTGCGTACCGCACCGGCGACCTGGTCCGGCGGCGCCCCGACGGCCTGATCGAGTTCCTGGGCCGGGCCGACCACCAGGTCAAGATCCGGGGCTTCCGGGTCGAGATCGGCGAGGTGGAGGCCGAACTCGGCGCGCTGCCGGGGGTGCGCGAGGCGGTCGTGGTGGCCCGCGGCGAGGGCGCGGCCCGCAAGCTGGTGGGCTACGTGGTCGTCGAACCCGCCGTGCAGGCGGCCCGAACCGCCCTCGACGGTCCCACGATTCGCGCCGCCGTACGTACCCGCCTGCCCGACTACATGGTCCCCTCGGCGGTCGTGGTGCTGTCCGCGCTGCCCCTGACCCCCAACGGCAAGGTGGACCGCGCGGCCCTGCCCGAACCCGACCTCGCACCCGCCCCGGACACCCGTGTCGAGCCCGCCACGGCCACCGAACAGGCCGTGGCCGCCACCTTCGCCGACGTGCTCGGCACCGGCGACATCGGCGCCGGTGACGACTTCTTCGCGCTGGGCGGGGACAGCTTCTCCGCCGTCCGCGCGGTGCGTGCGATCGGGCGGGGCCTGTCCATCATCGACCTGTTCCAGCATCCCGTGGTGGGCGAACTCGCCGCCCTGATCGACCGACGCGCCGACGGCCCCGAACCCGACGAGGGGGATCGTTCGCTGCTGCACCGGCTCACCCGGGACGCGGGGCCGACCACCTTGTCCCTGGTCTGCGTTCCGTACGGCGGCGGCAGTGCGATCACCTTCCAACCGCTCGCCGACGCGCTGCCGGCCGGACACCGGCTGTACGCGGTGGAACTGCCGGGACACGATCCGGGCCGGCCCGACGAGGATCCCGAGCAACTGGACGCGCTGGCCGACCGGTTGACCGCGCAGATCCTCGCTCGGATCCAGGGGCCGATCCTGCTCTACGGGCACTGCCTGGGCGGCGCGTTGGCCACCGCCCTGGCCGCGCGCCTGGAGGCGGCCGGCGCCGAACTGCGCGGCCTGGCGCTCGGCGGCACCTTCCCCGCCGCGCGGCTCCCGGGCCGGCTCGCGGCGTGGGTGGCCGCGCGGCTGCCCGGCGACCGCATGTTGTCCGACCGGGCCTACCTCGACTACCTGCGCGCGATGGGCGGCTTCACCGACGTTTACGACGAGGCCGAACAGCGGTTCCTGATCCGGGCGTTGCGACACGACGTGCGCCAGGCCGAGGACTTCTACACCCGCGCCTACGGCGACGATCGGCCCGTGCCGGTGGCCGCGCCGATCCTGTGCGTGGTCGGCGACAAGGACCGGGCGACCCTGCTGTACGAGGAACGCTACGCGGAATGGGAGCACTTCGGACCGCGCGTCGAACTCGCGGTGATCCCGAAGGCGGGGCACTACTTCCTCAAGCACCAGGCGGGCGAGTTGGCCCGGTTGCTCGGCCGGTGGTCGGCCGGGCCGGCGCCGACGACCGAACTCCCGTCCGCGCGACCGGCGGCGGCCCGACCGAATCTGGCCACGTTCGCCAAGGTGGCCGGCGGGCAGTTCGTGTCGATGATCGGCACCGCGCTGTCCACGTTCGCGCTCGGTGTCTGGGTCTACCTGCGGACCGGATCCGCCTTCGACTTCGCGATGATCTCGGTGGCGGCGGTGCTGCCCGCGGTGTTGCTGCTGCCGATCGCCGGGGCGGTGGCGGACCGGATGGACCGGCGGCGCATCATGATCGTCACCGATACCGCGGCCGCCGCCGCGATGCTCTCGCTCGGCGTGCTGTTGTGGACCGGATATCTCGACCTGTGGCACGTATACGTGGTCGCCTGCGTCGGGTCGGTCTGCAACGCCTTCCAACGGCCCGCCTACATCGCGGCGATCGCCCAGCTGGTGCCCAAGCGCTACCTCGGCCAGGCCAACGGGCTGGCCCAACTGGGCACCGGATCGGGCGACATGCTCGCCGCGCTGGCCGGCGGCGTGCTGGTCGCGGCGGTCGGGCTGCACGGCGTGGTGTTGTTCGACATGGCGACGTTCCTGGTCGGGGTCACCGTGCTGCTGCGGGTGCGCTTCCCGGACACGCTGTTCGAAAAGCGCGAGGAACCGCTGCTGCGCGAGGTGGTGACGGGCTGGCGCTACATCGTGCGGCGGCGCGGACTGGTCGCGATGGTGGTCTTCTTCGTGGTGTTCAACTACCTCTTCGCGGTGGCCACCGTGCTGGTGACCCCGATGGTGCTGGCCGACGGTTCGGCGGTGACGCTGGGCGTGGTCACCGCGGTCGGCGGGATCGGCGCGGTGCTCGGTGCGCTGGTGATGGCCCTGTGGGGCGGGACCGCGCGGCGGGCCACCGGGATGATCGGCTTCACCTCGGTGGTGGGCGTGGCCGCGGTGTTCGCGGGCAGTCGGCCCGAGCCGGTCTTCGTCGCGGTCGGACTGTTCGTGTTGTGGGCGGCGCTGATGATCCTCAACTCGCACTGGATGGCGCTGATCCAGACCAAGGTCGGGATGGAGTTGCAGGGCCGGGTGCTGGCCACCAATCAGATGCTGGCGATGTCCATGATGCCGCTGGGCTTCCTGACCGCCGGGCCGCTGGCGGATCGGGTGTTCGAGCCGCTGCTGCGCTCCGACGGTGCGCTCGCCGGGTCGCTGGGACCGATCCTGGGCACGGGACCGGGGCGCGGTACGGGGCTGTTGCTGGTTCTGGTCGGTCTGACCCTGGGCGTGTGGGGCCTGTTGGGGCTGGCGTACCGGCCGCTGAGTCGGATGGAGGACGTGCTGCCCGACGCGGTCCCGGACGTGGAGATCGGCGACAAGGACGCCATCCAGGCGGCGGCGGACCGGCAGTTGGCGGGATCGGGGGCGTCGCGGACGGGCTGATCGATCACAACGTGGGGCCGGGCGGGCACGATCGGGGCCGCCCGGCCCCGCGGGCCCCGGGCCGGGCGTGCGGGTCACCGGGCCCGCGGGTCACCGGTGCGGGGGCGTCGCCGCCAGGGGCAGCAGGATTTCGTCGATCAGGCGGATCAACACGGCCGCGTCGACCGGGTGTTCGGCGAAGACGGTCTGATAGAAGGCCATCGACGGCAGGACCAGGGCGAGCAGGTCCGGATCCCGGTCCGGATGCACCTCGCCGCGCTCGCGTCCGCGCGCGAGCAGCGGTTGCAGGACGACCTGCCACTGGGTGACGAAGCGTTCGCGTACGACGCGGGCCAGTTCGGGATTGCCGGGCAGGATCGGCAGCAGCGCGACCACGGCGCGCGCGTGCGCCTCGTCGATGTGGTCGGCGGTGTCGGCCAGCATCGCGATCAGGTCGCCGCGCAGCGTCCCGGTGTCCGGGACCGGCTCCTCGGCGTCCGCGCCGGCACACAGCGCGGCCTCGGCGATCAACGCCTCCTTGGAGGGCCAGCGCCGGTACAGCGTCGCCTTGCCGGCCCGGGCCCGGGTGGCCACGGCGTCCATCGTGAGCCGGTCGTAGCCCTGCTCGATCAGCACGTCCAGCGCGGCACGCATGATCTCGGCGTCGCGGTACGCGTCGCGCGGTCGCCCACCACGCCCGGCCGGAGCGACGGCGGGCCGCCGCAGCGCACCGTTGTCGAGCGGCGCGGCGGGACCGACGGGCCCGTCGACCTCGGTGTCGGGCATGGCCGCCTCCTCGTGCTGCTCGTGGTGCTCGTGGCTTTCGTCCCGCCGTCATGGGTCGTCGCGGCGGTTCTCCCAGAATCCCACCTTCGGATCGCGATCCGGCGGGCCGCCCCGCGCGGTCGGTATCGGAACTCTTGAGTTCCGGAACTCATTCGTTCTACGCTGGAGGTGGATCGACGCGCCGAGCGATCCCGGGACCGCCCCCCGCGCTTCCGCAGCCGCCCGTGAAAGGCCGTCGCCATGACCGCGCCCACCTCCGCGACCCCGACCATCCGACCGGGTCTGTGGACCGTCGATCCGCAGCGCAGCCGGGCCGCCTTCGCGGTGAAGAACTTCCTGGTTCTTTCGGTGCGCGGGGCGTTCCCGATCCATGAGGCGACGGTGTCGGTGGGTCCCGACGGCGAGCCGACCGAGGTGCGCGCCCGAATGGACGCGGCCGGGTTCACCACCGGCAATCGCAAGCGGGACGCGCATGTCCGCAACCCCGACTTCCTGGACGCCGAGAGCCACCCCGACGTGCTGTTCGCGAGCACCGAGCCGGCGCGGCCGGGCGGGGGCGGCCTGTGGGTGATCCGCGGGCTGCTCACGATTCGGGGTCGGGCCACGCCGATCACGCTGACCACGCACACGGTGCGGACGTCCGGCACGGTCGCCACGGTCCGGGCGACCGGGACGGTGGACCGCTTCGAGGCGGGCCTGACGTACGGCAACAGCTTCGGTGTGAGCCGCCTGGCCACCCTCGACCTGCACGCCGAACTCGTCTACGCGGGTTGACCGTTCGGGCCCGGCGCATAGGGGGACGCGGGCGTACAGCGCGGCCGGGTGCGGGCGGCGTACGACCGGGCGGCCACCGCGAGCGCGAAGCCCAGGCCGCCGAACGCGGCGCCGCCGAAGGCGATCAGCCACAGGGTGCCGGAGCGGGTGCCGCCGATGACCGGGTCCGGATCGGGGGTGGGGAGCAGGTCGAGCGCGGCGAGGGGGGCGTACACCGACAGCAGCACGCCGTACAGGGCGAGCCCGAACGCGGTGATCGCCGCCGGCACCAGTGGCAGGAGTCGGGGCACGCGACGGCCGCCCAGCCACGGCAGTGGACGTGGGAAGCGCTGCCCCCACGGGTACAGCAGCCCGGCGATGAGGAAGAGGGCCACGCAGGCGGCCAGTACGGTCGCGTCGACACCCACGTCGGCCAGTGCGCGCACCGCCCGGGAGTCGTCGGCGTGTGAGGCCTTCCAGCGTTCGGCGGTGATGCCGAGGGCGTCCCCGCCCAGAGTCCAGACGGTCTTCACAGCCACCCACGGCAGGAGGCCGGTGGTCAGGAGGAACGCGGTGCGCCGGGTGCGCCGGGACGCGATCGACGGTGCGGGGCGCAGCAACGGGGCATCGGCTGCTGCGGTGACGTGGGCTCGGCCGCAGTCGGGGCAGGGGCCGGTGGACCGCCGGTGGTGGGTGAGGGCGGTGAAGGCGAGTGTGGTGGTGAGGATCGTGCTGAGCAGGACGTGGGCCAGGCCGGTCGCGCTTTCCACGCCCGCGCCGGCGGTGATCGTGACCAGATAGGCGGGCAATGGGGCCATGCCGAAGCCCAGGACGGGGATGGCGCCGAGCAGGACGCCGGCGACGGCGCGGGGCGCTCGCCGCGTGCGCGGAGCGAGGCAGGCCGCGGTGCCGGCGAGCAGGGCCACCAGTGCGAGGGCGTACTGGACCGCGGCCGGGTGTGCGGAGTGGGCCTTCCACGGCACGGCCGTGCCGGTCGCGGCCCACGTCACCTGGACGACGGCGTACACCGCCGCGGCCACGGCCGCGGCCGGCGCCCATGCGGGCGGGGCCGGTTCGGCGATGGGTGTGGGGAGGGAAGGGGCCACGACGACCTCCGGACTCGGGTTCGGGCGGGGTACGCCCACCCTTGCCGCACAGCCGCGCGGGGTCGTCCCCCGCCGGACCGCCGCCGGGTCCCCCGGGCGAGGGACGTCCGGCTACCCCAAAGGTCGCCGCGCCCAACCGCCGGCGCGATCCGACCCGGCCTTCGGCCGAGTGTCCTCAAACGCCGGACGGGCTGGATTTCGCGGACCGAGTGCTTTCGGCCCGGTCCGGCGTGGCTGGGCTGGGTCCGCGGTTGCGATCGTGCGTGAGGTCGGCCACGTCGAGACGAAACCACAGCGAGGAACGTTCGTGCCGGCACGCGACGAAGACGCCGAAGGCCAGGGTCGGTCAGCCCCGACCCGTGTTGCTTCGGGCCGGCGCTGACACGGTGCTAGGCGCCGGACGCCGGTTTGATTTCCACTCGGCCGTTCGGCCCGTCGAGCCACGTCGACTGACCGTCACGGGTCACGGTGACCCCGTGCTGTTCGCGAGTGGGTTCGCCTTGGGCACACCACGCTTCGTACGCGGCTTCGATTTCCGCCCACAGATCACGGGGGCCGGACTCGTTCACCTCGAAGGAGTCCACACCGGGCTTGTAGTCGATGGCTGCCCATGACGTCCCGTCGGCGTACCAGACCGTGAACTCTTCGGCCCGGTCGCCCGACCCGAAGAATGTCCGGTGCTCTACCTCGGGCAATCGCAACCCGATCGCGAAGTCCGCGTGTTCCTCCCGGATGGGTCGCGGGTCCATTGCCGTATGTCGTACCCGAGCCGTGTCCGGGTCCGCGATGACGTCACCAACCAATCGCCGGTCCTCGAACCGGCGACGCTGCGACCGAGCGAACATGAACGCGGCATTGCCGATGAACCGGCCGCTCGCCGTGCCGTCGTCCGCGACGACCAACCGCAACAGCCCGCTGTTGTTGTACGGCGTGCCCCAAGGCGTCACGATCACCCCGCCGGGGCGTACCTGCTCTACCCACTCGTAAGGCACGCGCTGAACCGCCATGGTCGCAATGAGGCGGTCGTACGGTGCGCCTTCCTTGTGCCCCCGCAAGCCGTCGCCGACGATCAGCGTCGGTTCGAAGTCGCAGGCGAACAAGGCCGCGCGGGCTTGGTCGGCAACGAGCGGATCGATCTCGATCGACGTCACCCGGCCGCGCGTCAGCGCCGTGGCCAACAGCGCTGTCGACCAGCCGCTTCCCGTGCCGATTTCGAGCACGTTGTCATCGGCGTTCGGGTCGAGCTGTTCGAGCATGAGTCGCACGAGGAACGGCATGGACACGGACGACGTGGGGATCATGTGACCGGCGTCGGTCCCGTCGTCCACCTGAGTAACGAGCGGGATGTCCGCCGCTACGGCTTCCTCCCATGCGCTCGGGTCGGTGCCGCGGTCGATCCGTGCGTCGTCGTCGCCTGCCCACACCACTTCGGGGATGTACGGGCGACGGGGTGTGTCCGCGAACACGCGATCCCACGCGGGACGTGTGTCCGTCACTTGTTCTTGTCCTTCGGGTCGGTGGGGTCGTTCGACGGGATCGGCTTGTCCTTCGGCCATTGGCCGTCCTTGTCACGGTGGGGGGTCTTGCCGTCCCCGTCGTTGCCGGGCTTCCCGTGTTCAGCCATCGTCGTACCTCCCGAGTTGTCGAGTCGGTATCCATGCTGTGCCTGCCCGCCGGTCGCGGGACGGCGAATACCCATAAGGGGTAGAGCGGCTCCGCTCCCGCCGGCGGGTCGTCCAGGTCCCTGCGGGGTGGCGGTTGCGCGTGGACCGATCCGCTCCGGTTGGGGTGGGGCAGGCGTCGCAGTAGTGGAATGCCGGGGGCGCAGGAGCGTCACGCCATCACTCCCGCCGCGCGCGCCGCGACGGTCCAGTCATGGACGGGCCAGGTCGTGGCTTCGGCGAGTTCGGCGCGCCGTCCTTCCGCTCGTCGCTGTTCTTCGGCCGCTTTTGCTTCGGCGGATTGCCGGCGCCGTGCGGCGAGTTCTTCCGGCGTCATCAGGTAAGGCGGGACGACCGTCGCCGAATCCTGCATGGGCGGGTTGTCGTCGGCGGGGGTGGGCGGTACGAAGTCGCGCCATTGGGGCGGGGTTTGCGGCGTCGGGTTCGTGGGGCTGCCGGGGCGGGGGCGCTGCGGTTCGGCGGTCCGGGCATGCATTCCGGCCGACTTCGGCGGGGTGGGCAGTCGGCGCAGCCATCCGAAAATGGCAGCGATAAGGTGGGTCACGTCGTCGGCTCCTGTCTAGGGGTTAGCCGTCGGTCAATCCCGGGACCGTTCCAGCGGTCGCCGGGGCCTTTTCATTTGTGGGTCACGGCCGGGCCGTTACTCATCGAGCAGCGATACCCAGCGTGCGACGTGTTCGGGGCTGTCGGCGCATTCGGCGGTCGCCCCGGCCACGTAGGCGCGGATGGCCGCTCGACTCGCCATGCGCCACGCCGGGAACCGGGCCAGCCACGCTCGGGCCTGCGCCGGGTTGTGTCCGCTGAACAGCAGCCACATGTAAAGGCCGGCGTACTCCGCCCACGCGGGACCGAGCACGGCGCGGCCCCAGTCGACCAGCACGACCTGATCGCCGTACCCGGCGCGCCGGAGCATCACGTTCGACGGAACGAGGTCGTTGTGCAGCAAGTGATTGCCGGACAACAACGAGCGTTGGTCGCCGTCCAGGTACTTGGTCCACTGGTCGGCGAGCGTCGGCAGCGCCAAGCCGTGTGGCGGGCGGATCTGTTGAACTTCCCGCAACGTCGCCGACAGGTACCCGAGATCGGTGTGTCCGGGTGACAGGTCGGCTTGCCCGCCCTTGACGAAGCCGAACAGGAGCACGGTCCAGCCGTGTTCGGCGACGTGTCCGAGCAGGGGCGCGGCGAATCGATTCACGATCGGGGCGAGCAGGGTCTCCCGCCGGTAGTGTCCGGGCAGCGGGGCGACCCGATCACCGACGGCGCACCGCAACGGCAACGGGCGCTCACGCGGGAAAAGTTCGCTCGTTGTGACGATCGCGACCGCTTCTCCGTCCGCACCGGGCGGATGCTTCGACTTCGTCATGCCTCTTCCTTCCAGAGCATGCGCCCCGGCGCCGGGACCACGTGCGATCGAGACCGACGCCGGGGCAGTTCAAGGCGCGACGAACCAGCCGCTCGGCAGGGCGCGGCAAGCCCCAGGGTCACCAGTCTGTAGCGGTGACATCGCTTTACGTAGCGTGCATCAAGCGAGTGCTGAAGTGCAACAGATGTACTTGAGAACGTCCTACGTCAGTTCCGCGCTGTCTCCCGTGTCGTCGAGACGGCAGACTGACCCACATACGGGAGGTGGGTAGGTGCCGATCGAGCAGAACCCGACAGTGCGTCGGCGTCGCTTGGGGTCCGAGCTGCGCCGTCTGCGGGAGCGGGAGGCGCGCACGCTCGAGGATGCTGCGGCAGTCCTCGAGTGCCATAAAACCAAGATCAGCCGCATTGAGAACGGGCGTTCCGGGGTTCGAGCCCGTGACGTTCGGGAACTGCTCAATCTTTACGGCGTGGATGATCCCGATGTTCGAGCGACGCTCGAAGCATTGGCTCGGGAAGGTGCCAAGCGTGGCTGGTGGCAGGACTACACCGATACCCTGCCTTCGTCCTATGCGGATGTGATCGAGCTGGAAGCCGCCGCAAGCTATATCAGAGGCTTTCAAACCCTCCTGGTTCCGGGCCTCTTTCAGACCGAAGAGTATGCTCGGGCCGTTCATTCTGCCAATCCGGCCGCTATCGACCCGGCGAGAACGGAAACTCTTCTCGAAGTCCGCATGGCGCGACAGGGTGTGCTGGAGAAAGTCGATCCCGTTGTTCGCGTAAGCGCGATCATCTGCGAGCCGGCGATCATTACTCCCGTCGGCGGACCGCTCGTTATGCAAGCTCAACTCGGCAGGCTGCTCGAACTGTCGGCACGACCCAACGTCGACATTCAAATCCTGCCGATCAGCGTCGGTGCCCACGCGGGTATGAGTGGCCCATTTATTATCTTCGGATTCCCGCTCGTTGGGGACACCGACGTAGTTTTCTTGGAGAATCTGACGAGCTCTCTCTATGTGGAGAAGCAGGCGGAAACCGATTTCTACACCCTGGTGTACGACAAGCTCAGATCTTCGGCTCTGGACCCGGAGGCATCCGAAACTGCCATCCGGAAAGCAATCGCAAAACTCCAGTAGAGGTGAATGGTGTTCTCATCAAAGGTCGTAGCAGGTGAATGGCGTAAGAGTAGCCACAGCGGGGCGACAAATGAATGTGTCGAAGCGGCGGGACTCGATAAGGGGGGCGCGGCGGTGCGCGATAGCAAAGACCTAAGCATTGGCCACCTTGCTGTCAGTGCATCCTCGTGGGCGGCCCTGACGGCTTCGCTGCGCGCCTGACGGCACCTCTGACGCCCCGTCACCTAGGCATGGGTGATGGGGCGCTTTGCTGCCCGGACAACGCGGAAGTGCCAACGGATCACGCGCCACGGCCATCAGGCGGAACCTGGTCATCGTTCTCGTGCGCCGAGCCGGTTGGAGCGGGATCGCCGCAGCAGTCGATCAACACCGAAGGGCCGGGTTCCGGGTGGGTGTGAAAGTGCGTATTTCGGTGGTCTCGTCTGGAGTTGGTGTGAGGCGAGTGGGTGGAGGCGGGTACCGTCCTGGTCATGTTCGGTGATCTCCAAGGCGGTGGCCCGTGCCGTGAGGGTGCGGCGTTGGGAGAGCGATCGGCTTATTCGGGATGGCTGTCGAACACCGACTCGGGACGGATCGTGGCGGGACCGGATGCTTGAGAACTTCGAGATCTCTTTCATGGACAGCCTGTCGTGGGATGAACTGCGCACGGCGCTGTCGAAGCATTTGCGGACGCCGATCGAAAACGTGGTCATGCTTGGCGATTGGCTGGATCTACCACCGAAGAGGCAGGTGGAATCGACAAGCCTGGACATCATCCGGCAGGAAGGTGGGTACCGGACGCTCATCGACGGCACTTCCCCGCTGATTGTTCATGGCGAGAAGCTCGGCCTCCTCGCAGCAGCGCTGGCCATGGAGTTCTCGACGAGCGTTGCGGTCGGTGACTACACGCATGACTGCGGATACTCGGGTGGGCGATTCACCGTCTACCGGCCCGACGGAAGAACGTTCTTTGCGGTAGAAAAATCTGACGGCGAATTCTGGGATCTCGAGCCCTGGTAACGCAGGATCGGGAGGAAGCGAGTAGCCGACGAGCCGGGGCGTGGGTGCGAGTGTTGACGGTTGCAGGTGCCCACCGCAACGGCTCGATGAGCCATGCGCGAAGCCGCCTCCCTGCCGCCGGGAGTGCCCGTGGGCCCGCCCGGGGTGGGCCCGGCCGAGCCGCGCCGAGTCGGCCGGACTCGCACCCTGAGCGATGCTCGGGCGTTTCTCCCGCCGGCTGTCGAACTGCCGGCGCACGCACAGCGACGCAAGCGCTCGGGCGCGTCGGGTCGGTCGCGCCCTGGTCGATGAGTTGGCGCCGGCTGAGCCGGAAGTGGGCGGCGACGACGGCGGGTTGGGGGCAGCGCACACACCACGGGTTCGCGTGGATGAATGCGGCCCGAAGCCGCTTCCACCCAGTCGACGCATAGCGATCCTCCGAAGTCGGAGCACGCATCGGGTGTCTGCGGTGCGTCGGTCGCCGTCCGACCCGAGGTCGGCTCGGGACACCCGGGCCGCGCCCGGCCGGGCCTGATTTGTCCCGGCCTTCGGTTGATGTCCTCGAACGCCGGACGGGCCTGGGGTTGTGGTTTGCGTGGTTGGCCCGGCCGGCGTTTGAGGTGGGGGTGTGCTCAGTTGGATGTGGGGGTGGGGATTGTCAGGGTTGTGGTGAGGGGGAGGTTGGTGCTGGAGCTGCCTATGTGCAGGGTGTATGTGCCTGGTTCGGTTTGGGGGCCCTTGCCCGGTGCCCAGTGTTGGAAGGCTCGGGACGGGATGTGTAGGTCGACTGTGGTTTCCGTGTCGGGGTCCGCTTCGGCGTGGGTGTAGGACGCCAGCCAGGACACCGGGCGTTCGATGGTGCTGTCGGGGCGGCTCAGGTAGGCCTGGACGAGGTGGCGGCCGGGGCGGGTGCCGGTGTTGCGGACCGTTACCCGGGCCACGAAGTCCGGGCCTGATGCGCGTGTTTCGACTCCTACGTGGGTCCAGGTGGTCCAGCCGAGGCCGTGTCCGAACGGGTAGGCCGGGGTTGCGCCTGCCCGGGCCCAGCCGCGGTGGCCGATGTGGATGCCCTCGGTGTAGTCGAGGCGGCCCGCGATCGGCGTGGTGGTCAAGACCGCCGGATCGTCCTCGTACGCGGGCCAGGTCACCGGGAGTCGGCCGCCCGGTTCGACGCGACCGAGCAGGACGTCGGCCAGTGCCGCGCCGAACTCCTGGCCGGGGAACCAGCCGACCAGGATCGCCGCGACCTCCGACCGCCACGGCAGCAGTACGGGCGAGCCGCTGTTGAGCACCACGACCGTGTTCGGGTTGACCTCGGCCACCCGGCGGATCAACTCGTCCTGGCGGCCCGGCAGGGACAGGTGGATGCGGTCGCGGCCCTCGCTGTCGCTCTCCTCGGTGCTGCCCACCACCACGATCGCCACCTCGGCGTCGGCCGCGACCGCGACCGCGTGCGCCAGGTCCTCGTTCTCGTGCGCCGCCGGCGGGTCCACGCCCAGCACGAACCCGGTGCCCGGGCGTTCCAACGCGAACTCGTGGCGCAACCGCAGTTCGACCTCCTGGCCGGCCTTCAGGTCCAGTTCGGCCCACCGCTCGGGCGGGGTCAGGATGCCGCCGAGCGGATCGTCGGTGACCAGGTCCTCGTCCACCACCACGACGTCGTCCGCGGCCAGCCGGAAACGGCCCACGCCGGCCACCCCGATGCGGTGCGGTCCGTCCTCGCCGACCTCCAGGACGCCGACCGCCTCGATCGCCACGGCCCGCGCCACGATCGGATCGTCCAGCCACAACAGCCGTCCGCCGCCCCGCAGTTCCTCATGCAGCACATCGCCGTCGGGGCCGAAGAAGCGCACCCGCAGTCCACGTGCGCCCGACCCCGGGTCGCGCACCTCGGCCTCGGTGACCGCCGGCAGGCGATGCCGGATCCGCGCGCCGACGGCGTGCTCCACCCGCACCTCGGGCCCGAGCGCCGCCCGCAACCCCGCGAGCGGGCCGATCGTGTACGGCGGGATCACCGTCGCGCTGCCGCCGCCCTGGATGCGCGGCGTGTCCGCGTTGGGCCCGAGCACCGCCACCCGGCGCAGCCGGCCCGGATCCAGCGGCAGCGCCGTACCGGTGTCGCGCAGCAGTACGATGCCGGCCGCGGCGGCCTCGCGCAGCAGCGCGGCCGGCTCCGGCGCGGGGTCGGGCGCGGGCACGGGCGGGGTCGGGCGTACGCCGTCGAGCGCGCCGACCCGGGAGGCGAGGAGCAGCAGGTGCCGCACCTTGTCGTCCACCGCCCGCTCCGGCACCCGTCCGTCCCGGACCGCCGCCACCAGGGCGGCGCCCCAGGGCTGGTCCGGACCCGGGCCCGGCATCGCCAGGTCCAGGCCCGCCCGCCCGGCGCCCTCGGTCGAGCGGGTCGCGAACCAGTCCGAGACGACCAGCCCGTCGAAGCCCCACTCGGTGCGCAACGGCGTTTCCAGCAGCGGACTTTCCGTCATCGTCACGCCGTCGACGGAGTTGTACGCGGCCATCAGCGCCCAGACGCCGCCCGCGCGCACGATCTCCTCGAACGCGGCAAGGTGCACCTCGTGCAGCGCCCGCTCGGACATCCGCACGTCGACCGAGTAGCGCTCGGTCTCCGAGTCGTTGGCGGTGTAGTGCTTGACCGTGGCCGCCACGCCGCCCGACTGCACGCCGCGCACCAGTGCCGCGCCGATTCGTCCGGACAGCAGCGGGTCCTCCGAGTAGCACTCGAAGTGCCGCCCGGCGTACGGGCTGCGCTGGAGGTTGACGGTCGGGCCGAGCACGACGTCCACCCCCTTGCGACGCGCCTCGCCGGCGAGCAGCACGCCGACCCGCTCGACCAGGTCCTCGTCCCAGGAGGCGGCGAGCGCGGTCGGGCAGGGCAGCGAGGCGGAGGGCTCACGCTCGTCGAAACGTTCGCCGCGCACGCCCGCCGGGCCGTCGCACAGCACCATCTCGCGCAGTCCGATCGCCGGTTCGGCGGCGGTGCGCCAAAATCCCGAACCGGTGAGCAGTCGGACCTTGCGTTCCAGATCCAGTTCCGCGAGCGCGGCCTCGATCCGCGCGTGTGTTTGCGAATCCCGGGCACGGGCTTCCGGTGCGCGGGGCTCCGGTCCACGCTGATCCGGCACGCGCGGCGGCAGCGGTGAGTCGATTTCGGGTGACGCGGCGGCGCCGTGCGCCGTCGCGACCGGGGGCAAGGGGTGGGTGCGGTCATCATGACCGTTGGCCTGCGACACGAGGGGCACACTACATTCAATACATTCCAGCTGGAATGCTTTCATGAGGGGAGCCGGACGGATGTCGGATCGCACGGGGGCGCGGGGCCCGTACGCGCGAGGAGTCGCACGACGGCAGGAGATCGTGCACGCGGCCCTGGAGGTCTTCGCCACGCGCGGGTACGACGCGGTGTCGCTGCGCGAGATCGCCGCCCAGGTGGGCCTGTCCCATACCGGGCTGCGCCACCACTTCGCGTCCAAGGAGGACCTGCTCACGGCGGTGCTGCGGTACAAGGACGAGTTGACGCTCACCCCGGACGAGCCGGTCGACGTCTCCGGGATCGCCTGGGTGCGGGCGAGCCGGGACGTGGTCGCGCTCAACGCCCGGCAGCCGCTGCTGATCCGGCTGTTCGCCACGTTGTCGGTGCAGGCCACCGATCCGGCGCATCCGGCGCACACGTACTTCGTCGAGCGCTACCGGATCGCGCGCGAGATCGCCACGCGGCACCTGGCCCAGGCCCGGGACGACGGCGACATCGCCGCCGACGTGGACGCCGAGCACTGCGCGGAGTTGATGCTGGCCGCGATGGACGGCCTCCAGGTGCAGTGGCTGCTCGAACCCGATCGGGTGGACATGGTCGCCGCCTACGGGCAGTTCCTGGACCGTTTCCTGGCCGTGCTGGCCGTTCCGCCGCCCGAGGACGGCGGAACGGCGCAGCGGTAGCCGAGCGCTCAGCCGCCCGAACGCGCGATCGTGTGCTGGCCCGCCGGATAGGGCCGGCCCGCGTGCACGAAGGGCAGCGGGCTGTCCACGGTCAGCTCCGTCGGCGTCACGACCACGCCGATCGGGCCGGCCGGGCTCGGCACCGCACCCTCGGCCCGGGTCAGCCGCCCGAGCGCGGGTTCGATCCGGGCCACCGCGAACCCGGGCTCGGCCGGCTCGACGCCCAGCACCCGGGTCATCAGGTCGCGGGTCGGCGTCGAGGACCAGCCGTGGCTGACCGTGCCGCCGTACCAGGTCTCGCTCCACGAGGTGTCGCTGCGGTCGAGCAGGACGAGCCAGTCCAGGCACAGGTCCGCGATCAGGTCGGCCCGGCCGGCCAGGGCCAGCGCGTCGTGTACGACGTAGCGGAAGAACGGCTGGGCCCGAACCACCTGCCGATCGGTGTCCCACCACGGCGCGGGCGGCCCGGCCCGCAGGTGCGCGCCGCCGACCTCGGTGTCCGAGCCGGGCTCGGCGGGACCCTTCGCGGCGCTGAACGCGGCGTGCACGAGGGCACTCTCGTCGGTGAGCACCCGCACCAGACGATCGATCCGCGCGGCCGGGACCAGGCCGCCCACCAGTGCCGCGGCCTGCCCGTGCTGGGACGCCATCGGGCGCCGCTCACCGTCGGCGATCGAGTCGGCGTAGCGCTCGCGCTCGGGATCCCACAACCGCTCGAACCCGGCCGCCAACCGGGCGTGCGCGGCGCGCGCCCACTCGGCCCGGGACCGATCGCCGAGCCAGGACGCCAGTTCGGCGAATTCGAGCAGCGCCCGACCCCACAACCCGCACAGCGCGGCCGAGACACCCTCGGTGTGCACGGCCGACCAGTCGATGATCACCCAGCCGAACACGTCGGTGGGCACGCCGGATTCGTCCAGGAACGGGACGAACCAGCGCAGCACCCGCTCGACCACGGGCAGCAGTTCGGCGATCTCCTCGCGGTCGCCGACATAGCGGTACAGGTTCCACACCGAATGCACCCAGTGCAGCGCCCAGTCCGGGATGACGGTGAAGTCGGCCCACTCGGCGTCGCCCGCCACCGCCATCGGCAACATGCCGTCCGGGCGCGGCGACGCGGCCAGCCGGGGATGCCAACGGGCCAGCCGCCAGTCGGCGTTGGTGGTCAGGTCGACCATCTGGTGCACCACCGCGTCGCCGGTCCAGGCGCGCTGTTCGCGGGTCGGGCAGTCGAGGTAGGCGTCGGCCGAGCACAGCGTCACCGTGCGCCGGCCGATCCGCCAGATCCGCTCCAGGCGCGGGTCCGAGCAGGCGAACCACGCGTCGCCGGTGACCGGATAGGTGCGTTCGCGGACCGCCACGCCGTGTACGACGACGCCGTCGGCGGCCTCGACGAGCGCGCCGCGCAGCCCGTAGGAGTCGACGGATTCGAGGGCGCGGCGGGTGCCGTCGGCGGTCGCGGCCAGGCTCGCGTCGTGTTCGCCGGGCGCGGGCCGCCCGGTCGGGTCGACGAACTCGGCGGTATGGACCAGCACTTCGGCGCCCGCCGGGCCGGTCGCGTCGACCACGAGCGTGCCGGAGAGCACCCGGTCGGCGGTGTACGCGCCGTCCTCGCCCGGGGTCAGCGCGATCAGGCGCGGTCGCGGCCAGGCGATCGGCCGGCCGCCGAACGGGCCGCCGGGGTAGCTGGGCGGCTCGGGGCGGCCGGGCTCGCCGGTGGTCATCGCCCGCCGCACCACCGCCGCGGGCCAGCCGGGATCGCGGTCGGGACGCTGCCAGTCGGCGGGCAGCCCGCGGGCGTCGAGCAGTTCGCGCCCGCGCCCGGAGACGCTGCCGCCGCCGGGGGTGGCGGTCCAGCCGGACAGGACCCGGCCCTGCCAGCGCTCGTCGGTGTGGAACCAGGTGTCCGGGCCGAGCCGGGCCTCCAGGACGAAGGCGCCGTGCACGAGGTCGTTGGCGAACGGCGACGGCGGCAACCACCACGCCGTGGGGCCGTCGTGTACCCAGGCGAGCGCCGTGACGACGTTGGTGCCCGGGCGCAGCGCCGGGGCCAGGTCGAGGTCGTCGTACGGCCGCATGCGCGGGTTCGCGCGCACCGGCCCGCGGGCGATCTCGACCCCGTTGACGGCCAGCGCGTAACCGGACAGGGCGACCAGGCGCGTGGGCACCCGCTCGGGGACCCGGTCCAGTTCCAGGACGGCCCGCAGCGCGACGGTGTGCCGCCCGGTGGGCGGGCCGTCCGGCGACGCGGCCCAGATCCATCGGGCCCGCCAGCGTCCGGGCGGAAAGTCGTTATCGGCGATCACGCGATCGTTCCTTCGTGTCGGGGAGGTGGGTGCGGCCGGGTCGGGGAGGCGAGCAAGGCGCACCCGTACGCCCTGGGCACTCGTACGCCCGGGGCGGGCACCGGGGCCGGTCCGGCGGCGCGGGAGCCGCCTGAGGCCGCCGGAGGGCCTCAGCGGGCCAGATGCTCGCGAACCGCGGCCAGCCAATCCTGCGGCTGTTCGGTCTGTGGGCTGTGTTTGGCGCCGGCGATCACCCGCAGCCGCGCGCCCGGGATGCCCGCCGCGAACTGTTCCGCCGCGCCGCGCAGGCGCCGGTCGTGTTCGCCGACCACGACGGTGACCGGGCAGGAGACCTCGGCCAACCGGCCGACCAGCGACGGGTACGTGCCGAGCGCCCGCGCGCAGCCGACGAACGCGGCGCGGTCCATCCCGGCCAGTGCCCGGGACTGCCGCTCGCGGCGGGCCAGGTCCTCCGGCGAGGCGTCGGCGGGCGCGCGGGTGAACGGTTTGAGCAGGGTGAGCAGCGGTCCGAGGCCCCACCGGCCGACCACCGCGTTCAGGCCCCGACTCAGCACCCGCTGGACGCCGGTCGAGGTGGGTTCGGCGGCGGTGTCCATCAGCACCAGCGAGCGCACCCGGTCCGGGTGGGCCAGCGTGTAGCGCAGCGCCAGCACACCGCCCATCGAGTGGCCGAGCAGATCGAACGGCTCGGGCAACATGCGCTCGGTGAACGACTCCAGGTCGGCCGCGAGGTGGTCGAAGGTGTAGGCCGACCGCTCGCCGAATTTGGCGCTGTCGCCGTGCCCGCGGTGGTCGTACGCGAGCACCCGACGATCATGGGCGAGCAGCGGCGCCACGCCGTCCCAGTCGGCGGCGCTGCCCGCGAATCCGTGCAGCAACAGCAGCGGTGCCGCACCCGATCCGGGGTCGGCCGAGGGCAGGTCGCGATACCGCAGATCCGCCGCCGACCAGGGCGAACGGGGTGGGTCGGGGTGATGCGCTCGGGCCTCGCCGCGGGTACCGCCGGCGAGGAGTCGGGATGATGCCGTCCACGAAAGCCTTCCATCTGGCATGTATTCGATGTTAGCGTCCCGCCGTCGTGATGTGACACACAAATCCCCCGGATTCCCGACGGCCCGGACCTCGCGCCCACCGTCTCGACTCCCGATCCGCCGTCGCACGTCGGTGCTCCCCCGCATCGCCCCCACCTCCGCCCGCACCACCCGAACCCGCGATCCGAACCCGAGATCCGAAACGCGCGATCCGAACCCGCGGTCCGGACGCGCGATCGAACCACCGTTGATCCATTGCTTCCTTTGAAGGACAGGTGAGCCGTTGTGTTGCTCCGAGGAGACGGACCCGCTCCCGCGCGACGTATCGCTGTAGGCGTCCTGCTCGCCGCCTTCGGCCTGACCGCCGCGGCCGGCTGCTCGGTCGAGAAGACGTCGGACGCCAAGAAGCCCTCGGGCCCGGCCGCCGCCCCGAGCGGCCCGGCCCGAGGCGTCACCGACACCACCGTCAAGCTCGGCGTCGCCGCCACCGACCCCGCCCAGCTCAAGGCCTTCGGCGTGCCCACCGAGGGCCCGGCGAGCAAGGACCTGTACGCCGCCTGGGTCGCCGCGCAGAACAAGCGCGGCGGCGTCCAGGGCCGCACCATCGAACTCGCCTTCCGCCCGTTCCTGCCCACCGGCCCGGCCGAGGCGCAGGCCGCGTGCGTGGAACTGAGCGAGGACAAGAAGGTGTTCCTGGCCATCGGCATCCTCACCGGGGACACCCCGCTGTGCTTCACCGAGACGCACGGCACCCCCTACCTGGGCCAGTGGGGCCAGTCCGCCGAGCGCGACCGCCGCTCGAAGGCCCCGTTCGTCGCCCTGGAGATGGCCGACGACCGGCAACGCGCCGCCGCCGTCAAGGCGTTGCTCGACCAGAAGTCGTTGCAGGGCAAGAAGGTCGCGCTCTACTGGGAGGCCCAGGACGCGGCCGTCACCAAGAACACCGTGAAGCCGCTGCTGGACGCGGCCGGCGTCGACGTGGTCGTGCAGACCCCGCTCGACGACTACGGCAAGGACCAGGCCGCCGGCGACCAGGCGTTGGACACGCTGGTGCAGAAGATGCGCTCGGCGGGCGCGGACACCATCCTCAACACGTCCAACTTCTCCAACCTGATGATCGCGCTGCAACGTGCGAACTGGCTGCCCGAGCAGGTGTACTCCACCTCGGCCCAGGCGCTGAGCCCGGCCGTGGTCAAGACCACCGGGATCAAGCCCGCCACCATGGAGCGGGTGACGGTGGCCGCGCCGTACATCCCGACCAAGGCCGAACTGCTGGCCGACCCCGGGCTGACCGCGTGTGTCGAGGAGTACAACGCGGGCGGCGCCGGCGAGAAGTTCGACGCGGGTGCCGCCAGCCGCGAGGCGCTGAGCGCGGTGGCCAACTCGTGTGCCGCGTTCCGGCTGTTCGTCCAGGCGAGCGACGCCGCCGGCCGCGACCTGAACGCCGCGTCCTGGCAGCGCGGCGCGGAATCCCTGACCAAGCTCACCCTGCCGGGCATGCCGCTCGCCTCGCTCGGCGCCGGCAAGCACAGCGCGGGCGACGCGGTCGGCGTCTTCCGCTGGGACGCGGCGCAGAGCCAGATGCTCCCGGCCGGACCGCCGATCTCCGCCGTCAAGTGAGCCCGTGACGGCACGCGAAATCCCGAGAAAGGCCCAGCACATGGACGGCGGCACCGCCGCACCCCAGCGGGACGGCACCGGAGGCGAGCGCGGCGATCTGGCCGACCTCGCCGGTGCGGTCCTGGACGAATCACCCCCGACGGCCGCGCCGCGGCCGTCGGGGCGGACCCGGCGGTCCGCCGGCGGCGCCGACACCACCGTCCCCGGTGTCGACCCGGCCGGCAAACCACCCGCCGAGAGCCCGACCCTGCGGCAGGGGCTGCGTCGCGGCGGCACCTCGGTGTTCACCGTGCTGCTGATCCTGACCGCGCTCGACGAACTCGAAGGCGCCGCACTGGCGGTGCTCGCCCCCGACATCCGGGACAGCCTGGGCGTCGGCAACGGCACGATCGTCTTCCTCGGCGTCGCGGCGGGCGCGTTCACCGTGCTCGGCGCGGTGCCGATGGGCTGGATCGCGGACCGCTTCCGGCGCGGCCCGGTGATCGGCGCGTCGACCGCGTTCTTCGCGATGATGGTGTTCCTGTCGGGTTTCGCGATGAACGCGTTCATGTTCTTCTGGACCCGCTTCGGCGCGGGGGTGGCCAAGTCCAACAGCGGTCCCGTGCAGGGGTCGTTGCTCGCGGACACCTACCCGATCGGGATCCGCGGCCGGCTCGGCGCCTCGATCGGGGTCAGCGGCCGGCTCTGTGCGGTGCTCAGCCCGCTGGTGGTCGGCGGGATCGCGGCGGCCGTCGGCGGGCCCGACGGCTGGCGGTGGGCCTACTACCTGCTCGGCCTGCCGGTGGTGATCTTCGCCGCGTTCGCCTTCTTCCTGCCCGAACCCCCGCGCGGGCAGTGGGAGAAGACCGACGTGCTCGGCGAGGTGATCGAGGACGAGAACCCGCCGCCGATCTCGATCGAGGCGGCGTTCGCCCGCCTCGGCCGGATCCGCACCCTCAAGACGGTCATCCTCGCCTTCGCCGCCATGGGCTTCGGCCTGTTCACCACGCCCGTGCTCGGCAACCTGTTCCTGGAACAGGAGTACGGCCTCGGCGCGTTCGAGCGCGGCATGGTCGGCACCGCGGGCGGTGTCGCCGGGTTGCTCGTGCTGCCGTTCGTCGGCCGCTACTACGACCGGCGGTTCCAGGAGGACCCGGCTCGCGCGCTGCGCTTGATCGGACTGCTGATCGTGCCCTCGGCGCTGTTCGCGCCGCTTCAGTTCTTCGCCCCGAACCCGGTGCTGTTCGCGGTCTTCGGGGTGCCGCAGGTGGTGCTGCTGTCGTGCGCGTTCGCGCTGATGGGTCCGCTGATGCAGACGATCGTGCCGTATCGGCTGCGCGGGCTGGGTACCGCGATGGCGTCGATCTACGTGTTCTTCATCGGCGCCACCGGCGGCGGCCTGGTCTCCGCGCCGCTGATCGACGGCTTCGGTCCGCGCACCGCGGTACTGATCACCCTGGTCCCGGCCACGATCATCGGCGGACTGCTGATCATGCGCGGCGCCGAGCACGTGCACGGCGACCTCGCGTTGATCGTCGCCGAACTGCACGAGGAGCAGGCCGAACACGAGCGCCGGCAGGCCGAGCCGGACCGGCTGCCGGTGCTCCAGGTCAACCACGTGGACTTCTCCTACGGCCAGGTGCAGGTCCTGTACGACGTCGGCTTCGAGGTGCGCCGCGGCGAGGTGCTGGCCCTGCTCGGCACCAACGGCGCGGGCAAGTCGACCATCCTGCGGCTGATCGCGGGCCTGGCCACGCCCGAACGCGGGGTGATCCGGCTGAACGGACGCACCGTCACCTTCGTCGCCCCCGAACAGCGGGTGCGGATGGGCATCGTGTCGCTGGCCGGCGGGGCGGGGGTGTTCCCGGGGATGAGCGTGCGGGAGAACCTGGAGATGGGCGCGTACATCCACCGCGCCGACCCCGACCTGGTGCGAGAGCGCGTCGAGCGCTCGCTCGCGCTGTTCCCGCGCCTGGTCGAGCGGGCCGACGAGCCCGCCTCGGCGCTGTCGGGGGGCCAGCAGCAGATGCTCGCGTTGGCGATGGCGCTGCTGCACGACCCCGAGGTGTTGCTGATCGACGAACTCTCGCTCGGCCTCGCCCCCGCGATGGTCGGCGAACTCCTCGAAGTGATCGAACGACTCCGCGCGGAGGGGCTGGCGATGATCGTGGTCGAGCAGTCCCTGAACGTGGCGATGTCGATCGCCGACCGGGCGCTGTTCCTGGAGAAGGGCCGCATCCGGTTCGAGGGCGCGGCGGCCGACCTGGCCGAACGCGACTTCGTGCGGGCGGTGTTCCTGGGCGGCGACGCGGGAGCGGACACCTCGCACGAGCGCGGCGCATCCGGAAAGAGCGTCGACCATGGCTGACCTGATGACCCGCCAGATCGCCTTCGACGGTCTGGTCAACGGCCTGGCGATCGGCCTGATCGCACTCGGCGTGGTGCTGGTGTACCGATCGAGCCGGGTGATCAACTTCGCGGTCGGCAACCTCGGCGTGATCGGCGCCGCGCTGCTGCCGCTGGCCGTGATCAACTACGGCGTGCCGTTCTGGGCCGCGCTGCTCGGCGCGCTCCTGGTCGGCACGCTCGCCGGCACCATCGTCGAACTCGCGGTGATCCGCCGCCTGTTCCATTCCGCCCGGGTCACCGTGCTGATCGCCACCATCGGGGTGGCCCAGGCGTGCGTGGCCGCGGTGCGCTCGCTGCCCGACGTGGACGGCGCGGTCCGGGCGAGCTACCCGGTGGCCATCGACGCCCAGTGGCAGATCGCGGGCGTGCGGGTCACCGGCGCCCAGGTGTGCGTCCTGGTCGTGGTACCCGTCGTGGCCGGCGCGCTGACCTGGTTCCTGGGCCGCACCACCCGGGGTCGGGCGGTCACCGCCTGCGCGGAGAACCCGGACCTGGCCCGCACCGTCGGGATCAGCCCCAAGATCGTGTCCACCGTGGTGTGGACCATCGCGGGCCTGCTGTCCACGCTCGCGATGATCCTGATCGCCGGCCAGTCGGGCCGGGTCTCGGCCACCGCCGACCTGGGCCCCAACACCATGGTGCGGGCGATGGCGGCCGCGGTGATCGCCGGACTCACCTCGTTCCGCTGGTCGATGCTCGCGGGCGTGCTGATCGGCGTGCTCCAGGCGGCCGTTCGGTTCAACTTCGTCGAACAGACCGGCCTGGTCGACTTCCTGCTGCTGTGCGCCGTGGTCACCGCGGTGTGGGTGCGTGCTCGGCGCGACGCGCGCACCGACCAGCGGGCCGGTACCCGGGCGTTCGCCACCGGGCCACGACCGGCCCCGATCCCGGAGCGGTTGCGCGGGGTGTGGTGGATCCGGCACATGAACAAGCTCGCGCTGATCGTGCCGCTGCTGATCGCCGTACTGCTGCCGCTGGTGGTCACCCAGGCCTCCCGGCACCTGCTCTACGGCACGATCCTCGCGTTCGCGATCTGCGCCTGCTCGCTCACCGTGCTCACCGGCTGGGCCGGGCAACTCTCGCTCGGCCAGATGGCCTTCGCCGGACTGGGCGCGCTCACCGCCGCCGCGCTCACGCGCGGTGTGTCGATCGACATCGGCGGCGACCGCACCATCGCCTTCCAGGCCCTGCCGTTCGCGCCCTCCGTGCTGCTGGCCGCGCTGGTCACCGCCGCACTGGCCGCGATCGTCGGCGTCGGGGCGCTGCGGGTGGACGGCATGCTGCTCGCGGTCAGCACCTTCGCGCTCGGCGTCGCCGCGGCGGCCTACCTGTACCGGCGGCCGTTCCTGACCGACGGCAACGCCTCCTCCGTGCCGATGCCCAGGGGCGACCTGCTCGGTCTGGACCTGGCCGACGAACGCACCTACTACTACGTGCTGTTGGTCGTACTGATCGTGGTCCTGGCACTGCTTGCCCGACTGCGCGCCCACGGCATCGGGCGGCGCACCATCGCGGTCCGGGACAACCCGGAGGCCGCCGCGGCCTGCACCGTATCGCCGCTGCGCACCAAGGTCACCGCGTTCGCCCTGTCCGGCGCGATCGCCGGCCTCGGCGGGGCGCTGCTCGCGGGCAGCGTGCAGAGCGTGCCGCTGACCGAACGGTTCTTCCAGGTGTCGGACTCGTTGACCCTGGTGGCGATCGTGGTGATCGGCGGGCTCGGCTCCACGATCGGTCCGGTGATCGGCTCCGTGTGGGTGGTCGGCCTGCCGGCCTTCTTCCCCGGCAACGCGCTGGTGCCGCTGTTCGCGTCCAGCATCGGGCTGCTCGTCCTGCTCCTGTACTTCCCCGGCGGGCTCGCCCAGATCGGCAACGCGGCCCGCGCCGCGCTCCTCGACTGGGCGGAGCGGCGGCTCCCGGAGCCGAGCGGGGCGTCGGCGTCGGCGTCGACGCACGCGCCGAAACCGGAACGCCCCATGCGGGTTCGGGAGCGGGCCGCCGCCGAGGCGTCCGCCGCGGTCGACGGGGCAACCGCTGTCGACGGGGGCGACGCACCCGTGCTGCTCACCCGCGAGGTGTCCGTGCGCTACGGCGGCAACACCGCCGTCGACAAGGTGTCCATCGAGCTGCGCCCCGGCGAGATCCTGGGCCTGATCGGCACCAACGGCGCGGGCAAGTCCACGCTGCTCAACGCGATCGGCGGCTTCGCGCCGGCCACCGGCTCGGTCGAACTGCTCGGCCGCGACGTCTCGCGCCTGGCCCCGGCCAGACGGGCCGCGCTCGGCCTGGGCCGCACCTTCCAGGCGGCCCGGCTCTTCCCCGAACTCACGGTGCGGGAGACGGTGTTGGTCGCACTGGAGGCGCGCGGTCGATCCGGGCTCGCGGGCACCGCGCTGTTCCTGCCCGCCGCCACGCGCGCCGAACGCCGGCGGCGGGCCGAGGCCGCCGACCTGATCGACCTGGTCGGCCTGGGCCGCTACGCCGACACCCCGGTGGCCCGACTGTCCACCGGAACCCGGCGCATCGTCGAGTTGGCCAACCTGATCGCGCTCGACGCGAAGGTGTTGTGCCTGGACGAGCCGACCGCCGGTGTCGCCCAGCGCGAGACCGAGGCACTGGGCCCCCTGCTGCTGCGGCTGCGTCGGGAGTTGCACGCGGCGATGATCGTGATCGAGCACGACATGCCGTTCATGATGTCGATCAGCGACCGGCTGTACTGCCTGGGCGCGGGCCGGGTGATCAGCGAGGGCACGCCGGAGGAGGTGCGCTCCGACCCGGCGGTGATCGCCGGCTACCTCGGCACCGACACCCGCGCCATCGACCGCTCCGGAGCACTCGGCGCCGGCGCCCCCGTCGCGCCGCGACCCGTTGCCGTTTCCGCCGCGGCCCCCGTTCCCGCCCCCGCTCCTGTTTCCGTTCCCGCCCCGCCGCACTCCGCGGCCGATCCCGCGCCGGAGAGCTGACCCATGCCCCTGGACCCGCCGATCCAACGCATCATCGACCTACTCGCCGATCACCGTTCCGCCGACCCGCCCCCGGGCACGTTGGCCGAGCGGCGCGAACTCGCCAACGCCACGATGCGGCTGGCCTTCACCGGTCGCCCCGACGACGTCACCGCGACCGACCACCGGATACCGGTCCCGGGCGGCGAGATCACCGTGCGCATCCTGCGTCCGGCCGGACTGCCCGCCGTCGCACCGGCGTTCTACTTCATCCACGGCGGCGGCTGGTTCCAGGGCGACCTGGACACCGCCGAGGTGGAACTGGGACCGATCACCGCGCAGGTGGCCTGCGCGGTGGCCCTGGTCGACTACCGGCTCGCGCCCGAACACCCCTACCCGACACCGCTGGAGGACTGCGTCGCGGGCTATGCGTGGCTGCACGCCCACCACGCCGAACTGGGCCTGGACCCGAACCGGATCGCGGTCGGCGGTTGCAGTGCGGGCGGCAACCTCGCCGCGCTGCTGTGCCTGGTCGCCCGCGATCGGCGACTGCCCATGCCGGTCGCGCAACTGCTGGACGTACCCGGCGTGGACCTGACCCGGATGGAACCCGCGGCCGGCCCGGAGGCGACCGCGGACCTCGGCGGTCTGACCCCCGAGGCGTGCAACGAGTTCTTCGACCTGTACCTGCCCGAGGGCGTCGACCCGCGCGACCCGCGCGTGTCCCCGCTGTTCGAGCCGGACCTGAGCGGCCTGCCCCCGGCGGTGATCACCATCGCCGAGCACGACCCGCTGCGCGACCAGGGCGAGCGCTACCTGACCCGGTTGCACGAGGCGGGTGTACCGGCCGCCGCCTTCCGCGTCCTGGCCCACCTGCACGGCGGCTGGGTCATCCCCGGCACCGTCACCCACGCCCTCGTGGGCGACCTGCGCGCGGCGTCGGTGCGCCGCGCCCTCGGCGGCACGCTCGCCCCCTGACCCCGGCACGTGGCGTCGGTCCGCCGCCCGTCGTCCGAAACCACCCCCCCGTTGGTTCCCCCCGCGGTGGCCCCACGCTGGACCCGCGGTACACCCCCAACCACCCCCTTCCACCCTCCCCGACGAAACCCGCGCCCT